>JBBRZC010000006.1:0-40373 GCA_038237075.1 Actinomycetales bacterium | reverse complement strand
GCCCCAGTCGGTCCAGTAGCTGAACCACTCGTAGACCGCCTCCATCGGGGCGGCCAGCGCGCCCGCGACGCATGCGGCGACGACCCCGAACGCGGCGTAGCCGAAGAGGGCGAACCCGATCTCGGCGCCGAGGCCCTGCAGGGCCCCCGACACCAGGGTCGCGGCACCCCACTGGCTGCCGACGAGGGCCTCGACGCTCGCCGCGATGAGCTCCGCGAACAGGGCGGCCCCGGGTCGGCGGACGACGAGCCCACCCACGACCCCGGCCATGAGCCAGGGCGCGGAGGTGATGCCCGCGAGCGGCGGGAACGCCGTGCTGAGGAGGGCGTTGGGGCCGACGTACGCGAGGTACCAGCCCCAGTAGACGACGCCGAACGCAACGCCGATGAAGGCGCAGGTCAGCAGGTCGATGGTGCGCCATCGGGCCAGTGGCCTGGTGGCGAGGATGGTCGTGCCGCGGCGGGCCAGGTCGCGCGCCCGCGACGCGGACGCCGCTGGCTGCCCCTGTGGCTGCCCCGTTGGGGGGGTTCTCGTGCTCATGTTTCCTTCTCCCGTGGTCTCCGGTGGATACCTCGGGGGAGGTGGGCTCCCGGCATACCCAGAGGGCAGGTATGCCGGGAGCGCACCTGAGATTTTCCCGACTCCCTTCGCCGGTGCTAGCCGGAGCAGGTTCGAGGGTCTGCGGCGAACCGCACTCTCAGCGCTTTGGGGCGCTCCCCTGTCGTTCGTGGGTATGACGTTACCCTGCTTGACGTGCGAGAGTCGGGGTAGGACCCCGGTGATCCACGCCAAGATCACCTCATCGACCGAAGGAGACTGACCCATGGGCTCGTTGGCCTGGAAGGTGCTCGGGACCGGAGCCGCTCTTCTCGCGGCGGCGGCGGCCAACAGGCTCGTGGTCGTCGGCTGGAAGGCCGCCTCCGGCAAGGCCGCGCCGACCGACCCGACGCACCCCGAGGACACGAGCTGGAAGGAGGCGATCCTCTTCGCCGCCATCAGCGGGTTCGTCGTCCAGGCGGCACGGGTCGCGGCCCAGCGCAAGGCGGCGGAGTACTACCTGCGCTCGGCCGGTCACCTGCCCCAAGCCCTCGAGCACGACTGACCGCGCTGCGGCCGGCCCGGCGACGTACCATCAGCCCCGGCAGCCACACCGACACCACGACTCCACCCACGAGCGGCGAGTCAATGGGATCCCATGGACTCGCGGATCATCCTTGACACCGGAAGGCCGTGCCGGTCAGGCGAAGGCTCGGGTGGCGCGGAAGTTCTGCATCCGCGCGATCGCCACCAGGCCGGTGCCGGCGGCGAGCCGGACCCGAGGCCGGGGCGTCAGGGCGTCGAACGGGACGAGGTCTGCGCTGGCCCCGTCGGCGGCGTAGGCCGTCGACGACCCGGTCAGCTGGACGAGAACGGTGGCCCCCGCGACGGCGATGGCCGGCCCGTCGCCGAGGTCGACGACCCGCACCCTGGTGCTCATCCGGCTGACCCGCGTCATGACGTTGAGCAGCCGGATCGGCCCGTGCGTGAGGATGACGTGCGTCTCCGCTCCCCCGGCGAAGACGAACGGCTCGTACGGGCGCAGCACGTTCGCAGCGCCGTCGACGGTGAGGGTCACGCCGTCGCCCTTGATGAGGGTGGCGCTGCGCTCGACCCCCGGGAAGGCCGAGAAGTCGGCGTCGTGCCCGATCTCGGCGACGCTGAGCCGCCACACGAAGTCGGGCCCGACGACGCCGAGCAGCCGCCGGGCGATCTCCCGGGTCGACCCCTGGCCGTTGCGCCACGGCGTCGCCGGCCGCTCGTCGAAGCGGACGAGGCCAAGCGATGCGAGCGTTCCGGGCACCTCGGCGGGCACGTCAGTGAGCATGTCAGTGGGCACTGATGTCGAGGAATCGGGCTAGAGGCACCCCAGGACGATATGACAGGTGCAGGTGCGACGGCGCATCGAGCACGGTCAGCAGCCCCCGGGCACCCACGGCGATGCGACCGATGTCGCGCCGACGCAACGCCGCCGCGCCGCCTGAGGTCGCGGCCCGCAGCGCCTCCGCCGGGGTCAGGCCCATCTCCCGGACCGCGAGGGCGATGACGAAGGGCATCGACGAGGAGTAGCAGGTGCCGGGGTTGCAGTCCGTCGCGAGCGCCACGGAGACCCCGGCGTCGAGGAGGGCACGGCCGTCGGGGTAGGGCGAGCGGGTCGAGAACTCGACGCCGGGCAGCAGGGTCGCCACGGTGTCGCTTCCGGCGAGCGCGTCAACGTCCGCGGCGGTGAGGTGCGTGCAGTGGTCGACGCTGGCCGCGCCGAGCTCGACGGCCAGCCTCACCCCCGGCCCGGGGCCGAGCTGGTTGCCGTGCACCCGCAGCCCGAGGCCGGCACTCCGACCCGCCTCGAGGATGACCCGGGCCTCGTCCTCGGTGAAGGCGTGCGGGCTGTGCGGCTCGCAGAAGACGTCGACCCAGCGGGCGTGCGGCCGGGCCGCGTCGAGCATCGGCCCCGTCACGAGGTCGACGTAGCCGCTTCTGCAGGAACGGAACTCGGGGGGCACGACGTGACCGCCGAGGAACGTCACCTCCACGGTCACCTCGCGCGCGAGCCGCAGTGCCCGCTCCTCACCCTCGACGGTGAGGCCGTATCCCGACTTCACCTCGACCACGCCAGTCCCCTGCCGGCGCATCTCCGCGAGCCGCCCGCGCAGCAGGGCGCGCAGCTCGTCGTCAGTCGCCCCGCGCGTCGCGGCGACGGTCGTCGCGATGCCACCCCCGTCGTATGCCGTGCCGGTCATCCGGGCGGCGAACTCCACCGCTCGGTCGCCGGCGAAGACGAGGTGGGTGTGCGAGTCGACGAAGGCCGGGACCACCGCCCGGCCACCGACGTCGATCCGGCGGTCCGCGGCAGGCGCCTGAGCAGCCGACCCGACCCACATCACCTCGAACCCGGCGCCGTCAGCTCCGGTGTCAGCCGCGCCGGGACCGATGACGACCGCGGCGTCGTGGATCGTCCCGAGCCCGTCGACGTGGTCGGCGGCGGGGTGCGCCTCGTCCAGCGTGCTCAGCTCCGAGATACCGGTGACGAGCGTCGTTCCAACGGCCGCGGATCCGGCCCCCAACCCTGCCGCACGGCGCGTCGTTGGCGTCACTCGTCGACCCGAAGCGCGTCGAAGGCATCGCGGAAGAGAGGCGCCACGGGCCCGAGGCGCAGGTGCTCGCCCCGCTCGACGACGAGGGTGCCGCCCACCATGACCGTGTCGACGTCGGCGGCAGTGGCGGCATACATGACCTGGCTGGCCCGGCAGCCCACGGTGCGGATCGTGTCGTCGCGGACGACGACGAGGTCGGCGAGGGCGCCTGCGGAGAGGACGCCGCCGCCGAACCAGCCCAGGCTCCGGTACCCGTTGGCCGTGGCCACCCGGACGAGCTGCTCGGGGCGGAACCGGCCCCGCTCGTTGGTCGAGAGACGCTCGTGCATCTCGAGGGCGCGCAGCTCCTCGAAGGGGTCGATGACGGCCTGCTGGTCCGACCCGAGGCTGAGGCTCACGCCCGCGTCGGCGAGGTCGCGCGCCGGGCCGATTCCGTCGGCGAGGTCCCTCTCGGTCGTCGGGCAGAAGGACGCCTGGGCGCCCGCTGCGCCGAGCAGGTCGATGTCGCCGGCGGTGAGGTGCGTCGCATGGACGGCGGTGAGGTCGGCACGCAGCACGCCGGTGTCGTCGAGGAGCTGGGCGGGGGTGCGCTGGTAGAAGACCTCGCAGGCCATGTTCTCGGCGGGCTGTTCAGAGAGGTGGACGTGCAGCGGCATGCCGTCGACGATGCCGGCGACGGCCTTGAGGTCGTCCCGCGGCACGGCTCGCACCGAGTGGATCGCCGCGCCGAGGCGCACATGCGCCTCAGGCCGGCGAGCGGACATTCGCTCGGCCCAGGCCTCGACCGACCCGTCGCCGAAGCGCCGCTGGACCTCGTCGAGCGGCAGGTGCCCCTCGCCCCCGAGGCCGCCGGCGAGGTAGCACGTGTCGAGCAGCGTGAGCCGGATCCCGGCATCGGCGGCCGCCGCCGCGAGCGCCGCACCCATGGCGTTGGGGTCTTCGTAGGGCACCCCGCCCGGGCCGTGGTGCACGTAGTGGAACTCGCCGACGACGGTGGTGCCGGCCAGCACCATCTCGGCGTAGGTGGCTCGGGCGACGGCGAAGTAGCGGTCGGGGGTGAGCCGGCGGGTCACGGCATACATCTGCTCGCGCCAGGTCCAGAAGTTGCCCGAGCCGGCGTGCGTGCGCCCGCGCAGCGCGCGGTGGAACGCGTGGCTGTGGGTGTTGGCGAGCCCGGGCAGGACGACGCCGGGCAGGACCACGTCACCGGGCGAGCGGGTGGTGCGCGCCGTCACCTCGGCGAAGCGGCCGGCCTCGACGGTGAGCCGCACGGAGGCGGCGGGACCGCTCGGCAGCCACGCGTGCGCGGCCCAGTAGGTCGTCATGCGGCCGCCCCGGTGAGGTCGGCCACCACGGCGGTGAGCGCTGCGACCCCGGCGTGGCAGTCGGCCGGCTCGGCGTGCTCCAGCGGGGAGTGCGAGACGCCCGTGGGGTTGCGCACGAAGAGCATGGCCGAGGGTATGCCGTGTGCCGAGAGAACGCCCGCGTCATGGCCTGCTCCGGTGCCGAGCACCGGGGGGGTCGCGCCGATACCAGCCCCCGCGGCAGCTCCGACAGCCCCGATGGCAGCCGCGACCCTCTGCAGGAGGTGCGGGTCGAACCTCGTCGTGCCGGTCCATGACTCCTGCGTGAGGACTGCCTGACGCTGCCGCGCCGCCGCGTCGACGTCTGCTACGACACCTCGCACCGCCCTCTCGTCGGCGCCGCGGGCGTCGAGCCACGCCGTGACGTGGCTCGCGATCGCGTTGACCCCGTTGGGTTCCACGCGCACCTTCCCCACGGTGGCGACACAGCCACGCGACAGGGCAGCGGCTCGGGCGGCGAGCACGAGCTCGGCGAAGGGGATCGTCGCGTCGTCGCGGTCCTCAAGGCTGGTCGTGCCCGCGTGGTTCGCTGTGCCCGGCACGTCGAGGCGCCAGCGGCCGTGCGGCCAGATGTCGGAGCCGACGGCCACCGCCGAGGTCGCCGGGTCAAGGTCCGCGAGGGCGCGGCCCTGCTCGACGTGCAGCTCGACGAAGGTCCGCACCCGGGCCAGCGCCTCGGGGTCCGGGCCGAGCGCGCCGGGCTCGCGGCCGGCGCTGCGCAGCGCGTCGGCCATCGTGGTCCCGTCGGCGTCGCGCAGCGCGAGGGCCCGTGGCGCCGGGAGGGCGCCGGTGAGCAGCCGCGACCCGGCGCAGGCGATGCCGAACCGGGCGCCCTCCTCGTCGCCGAAGCACACGACGGCCAACGGGATCCGCGGCACGAGGCCGTCCCCGCGCAGGGCGTCGACCACGGCAAGAGCGGAGACGACCCCGAGCGGGCCGTCGAAGGCGCCACCGTCAGGGACGGAGTCGAGATGCGACCCGATGGCCACCCCGCCCGTGGATCCGTCGGCACGCACCGCGTCGGGGTCACCCCACCAGCCCCACTGGTTGCCGGCGCGGTCCTCGACGAGGTCGAGGCCCCGGAGCCGGCACTCGCCGGCGAACCACTCGCGCAGGTCGTGGTCCTCCCGGGTCCAGGCGAACCGCCGGTACCCGCCCGACGAGGCGTCGCGCCCGACCGGCTCGAGGTCGGCCCACATCGCGTCGAAGGTCACCGGACAAACCTAGGCTGTCCCGCATGGAGCCACCTGTGGAGCGCGGCGGCGAGGAGCGCGCGGTCGGCGCGGTCACGGCATACGGGATCGCCTTCGAGGTGACCCGGCACGGGCCGGTGCGCAGCCTCGAGGAGGCCGCCGCGGCCCGAGGGGTGAGCCCGGCCGACATCATCAAGTCGCTGGTCGTGCGCCGCGGGGACGACGACTTCCTCTTCGTGCTCGTGCCGGGCGACCGCCAGCTCTCGTGGCCCAAGCTGCGCGCCCTGCTCGGCACGAACCGGCTGTCCATGCCCGACGCCGCGGTGGCCCGCGAGGTCACCGGCTACGAGCGCGGCACCATCACCCCGTTCGGGTCGACGCGGGGGTGGCCGGTCGTCGCCGACGCCACGGTGGCGGGCCGCACCGTCTCCCTCGGCGGCGGCGCGCACGGGGTGGCCCTCACGGTCCACGGTGACGACATGATCCGCGTGCTCGAGGCGCAGGTCGCCGACATCAGCGACTGACATCAGCGCGCCGGCTCCCCCTCGCGCATGGGGATGCGCACCTCGCGCTCCTGCGCGACCTCGTCGGCCCGGTCGTAACCGGCGTCGACGTGCCGGATGACGCCCATCCCCGGGTCGTTGCTCAGCACCCGGGCCAGTTTCTGGGCGGCGAGCGGCGTGCCGTCGGCGAGCGAGACCTGGCCGGCATGGATCGAGCGGCCGATGCCGACACCGCCGCCGTGGTGGATGCTCACCCACGAGGCGCCCGACGAGGTGTTGACGAGGGCGTTGAGCAGCGGCCAGTCGGCGATGGCGTCGGAGCCGTCGAGCATCGACTCGGTCTCGCGGTAGGGGCTCGCCACCGACCCGCAGTCGAGGTGGTCGCGGCCGATGACGACCGGGGCGCTGACCTCGCCGTGAGCCACCATCTCGTTGAACCTCAGCCCGGCGACGTCGCGCTCGCCGTAGCCGAGCCAGCAGATCCGAGCAGGCAGACCCTGGAAGGCGATCTTCTCGCGGGCGCCCCGCATCCACTTCTGGAGCCGGTCGTTGTCGGGGAAGAGGTCCATGACCGCACGGTCGGTGGCGTCGATGTCCTTGGGGTCTCCGGAGAGCGCGACCCAGCGGAACGGGCCCTTGCCCTCGCAGAACAGCGGCCGGATGTAGGCGGGGACGAACCCGGGGAAGTCGAATGCCCTGTCGTAGCCGCCCTGCCGGGCCTCGTCGCGGATCGAGTTGCCGTAGTCGAAGACCTCGGCGCCCCCGTCCATGAACCCGACCATCGCCTCGACGTGCCGGGCCATCGACGCCCGGGCGCGGTCGGTGAACTCCTCGGGCTTGCGCTCGGCGTAGTCGTGCCAGTCCTCGACGCTGACCCCCTCGGGCAGGTAGGACAGCGGGTCGTGCGCCGAAGTCTGGTCGGTGACGATGTCGATCTCGACCCCGCGGCGCAGCAGCTCGGGGAAGACCTCGGCGGCGTTGCCGACGACCCCGATGCTGTATGCCGTGCCGGTCGCCTTGGCCGCGAGCGCCCGCTCGACCGCGTCGTCGAGGTCGTGTGCCACATCGTCGAGGTAGCGGTGCTCGACCCGCCGGTCGAGACGGGTGCGGTCGACGTCGACGACGAGGCAGACCCCGTCGTTCATGGTGACGGCGAGCGGCTGGGCGCCGCCCATGCCGCCGCAGCCGCCGGTGAGGGTCAGCGTGCCGGCGAGGGTGCCGCGAAACCGCTTCTCGGCGACCGCGGCGAAGGTCTCGTAGGTGCCCTGGACGATGCCCTGGGTGCCGATGTAGATCCACGAGCCGGCCGTCATCTGCCCGTACATCGTCAGGCCGAGGTGCTCCAGGCGCCGGAACTCGGGCCAGTTCGCCCAGTCGGGCACGAGGTTGGAGTTGGCGATGAGCACCCGCGGGGCCCACTCGTGGGTCTGCATGACCCCGACGGGCCGCCCCGACTGCACGAGCATCGTCTCGTCGGGCCGCAGCGTGGTCAGGGTGCGGACCATGGCGTCGAAGGAGCGCCAGTCGCGCGCGGCCCGGCCGGTGCCGCCGTAGACGACGAGGTCATCGGGGCGCTCGGCGACCTCGGGGTCGAGGTTGTTCATCAGCATCCGCAGCGGGGCCTCGGTGGTCCAGGAGCGCGCGGTGAGCATCGTTCCGCGCGCGGCCCGGACGGGGCGGGCACCTTCCATGGTGGGTCTCCTTCGGGGTTCGGGCTTGGGTCAGGCGTTGAGTCGATGCTGGGGTCAGTCAGGTGCGGTGCGGGCGGCGGCCCGTCAAGCGAGCGGGCCGGTGACGGACTCGGCGGCGCGGACGGCCGCGCCCGAGGCGACGAACCGGACCGCCGCCTCGATCTCGGGGGCGAGGAACCGGTCGGGGCCGGGGCCAGCGGTCGTGGCCCTCAGCGCGTCGACGACGGCGCCGGTGGCCGGCGCTGGGTCGAGGGGCGCCCGCAGCTGGATCCCCCGGGCGGCGGTGAGCAGCTCGATGGCGAGCACCCGGGTCAGGCCGTCGACGCTGCGGCGCAGCTTGCGGGCCGCGGACCAGCCCATCGAGACGTGGTCCTCCTGCATCGCGGAGCTGGGGATCGAGTCGACGCTGGCCGGGGCGGCCAGCCGCTTCATCTCGGAGACGACCGCAGCCTGGGTGTACTGGGCGATCATGTGCCCCGAGTCGACCCCGGCGTCGTCGGCGAGGAACGGCGCGAGCCCGTGGTTGCGGGCCTGGTCGAGGAAGCGGTCGGTGCGGCGCTCGGCCATGCTCGCGACGTCGGCGGCGACGATGGCGAGGAAGTCGAGGACGTAGGCGAGCGGCGCTCCGTGGAAGTTGCCGTTCGACTCGACGCGCCCGTCGAGCGTGACGACCGGGTTGTCGACCGCCGCGGCGAGCTCGAAGCCGGCCACCCGGGCGGCGTGGTCGACGGTGTCACGAGCGCCGCCCGCCACCTGCGGGGCGCAGCGCAGCGAGTAGGCGTCCTGGACCCGGGGGCAGTCGTCGGTGTGGTGTGAGTCACGGATCTCGCTGCCCTGCAAGAGAGTTCGCAGGTTGGCGGCGGAGGCGGCCTGGCCAGGGTGCGGACGCAGCGCGATGAGGTCGGCCGCGAAGACGTTGTCCGTGCCGAGGAGTCCCTCGACGCTCATTGCCGCGGTGATGTCGGCGGTGGTGAGAAGCAGGCGCAAGTCGGGGATGGCGAGGACGAGCATCCCGAGCATGCCGTCGGTGCCGTTGATGAGGGCCAGGCCCTCCTTCTCGCGCAGGACGAGCGGGGGTATGCCGTGCGCGCGCAGGGCCGTCGCCGCGTCGGTGAGCTCGCCGTCGCTGGTGCGGACCGGGCCCTCGCCCATCACCGCAAGAGCGCAGTGTGCCAACGGGGCGAGGTCGCCCGAGCACCCGAGCGACCCGTACTCGTGGACGACCGGCGTGATCCCGGCGTTGAGCAGCGCGGCATACGTCTGGGCGGTCTCGACGCGAACCCCGGTGCGGCCGGTCGCCAGTGTCGACAGCCGCAGGAGCATCAGCGCCCTGACCACCTCACGCTCGACCTCGGGGCCCGACCCGGCGGCGTGCGACCGCACCAGGCTGCGCTGGAGCTGGGCCCGCATCGCTGGCGGGATGTGCTTGGTGGCGAGTGCGCCGAAGCCGGTCGAGACCCCGTAGTGCGGCTCGACGTCGTCGGCGAGGCCCTCGATCACGGTCCGGCTCTCGGCGATCCCGGCGAGGGCCTCGGGGGCGATCTCGACAGCGGCTTCGTGCCGCGAGACGGCGACGACGTCCTCGACGGAGAGCGGCCCCACGCCGACGGCGACGCTCGAGAGGCGTCCGGCGGGGCTCGGGGGGAGCTGGGTCTGCGTCATCCCCCCATTGGAGCCGCTGGAGGCTGCGGCTCCATCATCCGGAGAGCCGAATGTGTCTCGGATCCGAGACAGTGCCAAGGACTACTCGCAGTCGGGCTCCAACCGCGTCCGCCCCGACCGTCTCGCCGTGGGCACCGTCGAAGAAGCTGCCGTGGTCCGAGGGAAAGTCCACCACCTCCCCGACCCAGCGCCGCGGCCAGATCTCGGATCGTGCGTCCGAAGTACCCCCGAAGGTCCTGGGTGAGCCCGACCCAACCCTTCTTGCACGCATCGACGCCAAGGACATGCGCTCCGTCGGACATGCTGATTCCGTCCACGGGGCCAAGACTCTCACCGCCCGACGCCCACGAACACGGCCCCGAGACCACCACAGCACTCGTGGGGTCTGCACCGGGTGGCCCGTCCGAGCACATCGGACAGCCGGGTCGTCATTGCGCGATGGGATCCGCCCGGTCGAGCGGCGGCTCGAGGAGGCTGGGGATCCGGCGGAGGAGCATGGTCGCGGCGAGGGAGGCGGCCATGAGCGCCCCGACGACGAGGACGACGCGGGGCCAGCCGCCGGACGTCCACGCGGCCCCGGACAGACTGCCGAACACCGACGAGCCGAGGTAGTAGGCGAACAGGTAGAGCGACGAGGCCTGCCCGGTTCCGCCGCCCCCGTGGTGCGCCCGCGCCGACACCCAGCCGCTCGCGACCCCGTGAGCGGCGAACCACCCCGCCGTCAGCACGGCCATCCCGACGACGACGACCGCGAGTGGCGACGCGAGCGTGACACCGAGCCCAGCGAGCGTGATGCCGACCGCGACGGGCAGCACGGCCCGGCGCCCGAAGCGGTCCGCCAGCCGCCCGGCATACGTCGAGGAGACCGAGCCGAAGGCGTAGCTGAGGTAGACCAGCCCGGCGACGCCGAGGCCGAGAAGGTAGGGCGGCGCGGCGAGGCGGAACCCGAGCGCGTTGTACGTCGCGACGAACGAGCCCATCCCGAACGCCGCGAAGGCGTAGAGCGCGAGGAGGGCCGGGTCGGCGAGGATCTGCCGGGTCGACGCCCGCACCTGCGCCAGGCCGGCGGGCGCCGGGCGGAAGCGGCGCGACGGCGGCAGGGTGAGCCGCACCACGACGGCGCAGCCGAGGCCGAGCAGCCCGACGGCCGCCACCGCCCACCGCCAGCCGGCCAGGTCTCCCACCGCACCGGCGAGCAGTCGCCCGAGCATGCCGCCGAGGGCGGTGCCGCCGATGTAGAGCCCCGTCGCGCGCCCGGCCGCGTCGTCGTGGACCTCCTCGCGCAGGTAGGCCATGGCCACCGCCGAGAGCCCGGCGAGCGCCACCCCCTGGACGAACCGCAGCCCGAGCAGGACCGGCCACGTCGGCGCCACGGCGCAGACCAGGCCGAGGAGGCTGGACGCGAGCAGCGAGGCGTGCATGAGTGGCGTGCGGCCGAGGACCTCGGTGAGCGGGCCGACGACGAGCAGGGCGATGCCGAGCCCGAGGGTGGCCGCCGAGACGCTGAGGGCGCTCGCCCCCGGCGAGAGCCCGAAGCGGTGGGCGAGGTCGGGCAGGACGGGCTGGGTCGCGTACAGCTGCGCGAAGGTGGCGAGCCCGGCGGCGAAGAGAGCGATGGAGATGCGCCGGTATGCCGGGTCGCCGGGCAGGTGCCCGGCGCCAGTCCCGGCGCCAGTCCCGGCGCCCTCGGGCGGTCGCTCGCTGGCCACCCGACCACGATGCCACTCTTACGGACGCGTGCCGGCGATCTCCATCCGGCGACCGCTGTCATGGACCACGCCGACGACCTGCGGTCGGGGTCAGGTGCCCCGGTGGGCCGCGTCGTCGAGGACGCGGCGGACCCATTCTGATCTTGAGGCTCCGGAGCGTTCGGCCGCGCGGCGGACGGCGTCATCCAGCTCACGCGAGAGGCGGACACGTAGCAGGGGGGATTCGCCCGAAGCCGACAGCGACGGGCGGCCACGGCCACGAACCAGAGCGATGGCCTCCTCAACGGCGGCATCGACGTAGGCGTCGTCGATCAGGCGCCCGTGGCTGTCGTGCAGCCCCTCTTCTTGCTCGACGTCGGCGCCGAGCTGATACCGCGTGGGCTGGCTGTTCACCTCAACGCCTCCTCAGTGCGGTCGGCATGACGTGGACCACGACGATGGCGTCCTCGAGGTCCAGCGCCACGATCTCAAGTTCGATGCCCCGATCATCTGCACCGACCCACACCAGGCGAGCGTCCGCGGTTGCGGTCGCCGGCACTTGGGTGGGGCTCGACAGCGTCGATCACTGACATCGCGTGAGCCTTGCCGATGCGGTGGCGTCGCGCCGAGCGATACCACCGAAGCGTTCGGTCCACACACCTTATTGTGGCACAGAAACTGCTCACCTATGCGGGGCTGAGAGGATCGAGTGCGTCACCGGTCCAGTGCGGTTTCGTGACAGGGTGGTTGGCGTGACGCACGGGCCGCGGGTGATCGGGATGCTCGGGGGAATGAGCTGGGAGTCCAGCGCGCAGTACTACCGGCTGGCCAACGAGCTGGTGCGCGATCGGCTCGGTGGCCTCCACTCCGCGCGCATCGTCTTGGCGTCGGTGGACTTCGCCGACGTGGAGGCGCTGCAGATCGCCGGGCGCTGGGACGAGGCAGGCCAGCTGCTCGCCGAGGCGGCCCAGGGACTCGAGGCCGCCGGCGCCGAGCTGCTCCTGATCTGCACCAACACCATGCACAAGGTGGCCGACCAGGTCCAGGCCACCGTCGGGATCCCGCTGCTGCACCTCGGCGACGTCACCGCAGCGGCGGTCAGCCGGGCCGGGTTGGAGACGGTCGGGCTGCTGGGCACCGCATTCACCATGGAGCAGGACTTCTACCGCGACCGCCTTGCCAGCCACGGCCTGCGAGTGCTCGTCCCGCCGCCCGAGGACCGGGCCGAGGTCCACCGCATCATCTACGAGGAGCTGTGCCTGGGCGTCGTCCGCGAGGAGTCCCGGCAGGCCTACCGCGACGTGCTCGTGCGACTGGTCCAGGCCGGTGCCGAGGGTGTGGTGCTCGGCTGCACCGAGATCGAGCTGATGGTCTCCGACACGGACAGCCCGGTCCCCGTCTTCGCGACGTCCCGCCTGCACGTCGAGGCCGCCGTCGACGCTTCCCTGAACGGCTGTCCACAGCCCCGCTGACACCGAGCCGGTTGCACAGCGGTCAGGTCCCGCGAGCGGATCCCCGCCGGGTCTGGCTTCGATAGGGGCCTCATCTGTCGGCGAGCGCCTGCGGCTGGGACACTGCGCCTTGTGACGAACGCCCCAGCCGCCGCGCAGGCGCTCGCGGTCCTGGGGCTGCTGTCACGGCATACCGAGCCGCTGCCCGCCGTGGCCATCGCCCGACAGCTCGGGCTGGCCCGGTCCTCGACCTACCACCTGCTCACTGTGCTCCAGGAGCACGGGTTCGTCGTCCACCTGCCCGAGGAGCGGCGGTTCGGGCTCGGGGTCGCCGCGTTCGAGCTCGGCTCGGCGTACTCGCGGCAGGCGCCGCTGCAGCGGCTCGCCCGCCCCGTGCTCACGCGTCTCGTCGACGAGACCCGGCACAACGCGCACTTCGCGGTGCTCCATGGCGCCGACGTCCTCTACCTCGTGGAGGAGCGCGCCCCGCGCCGCCCGTCGCTCGTGACCGACGTCGGGGTGCGACTGCCGGCGCACCTCACCGCGAGCGGCCTGGCGATGCTCGCCGCGCTGCCGGCCGCGCAGGTGCGTGCCCTCTACCCGGCTCGGGACGCTCTCGTGCAGCGGCACGGCGCCGGACCCACGTCGTTGACCCAGCTGCGCTCGGCGCTCACCGGGGTGCGCACGAGGGGGTATGCCGAGGAGCAGGGCACCGTGACCCCCGAGTTCTCGTCGGTGGCGGTGGCGGTCCTCGACCACGGCGGGCACCCGGTGGCCGCGGTCGCGCTGACGTTCGAGGGGGCCCGGGTCGAGGCGGACGAGCTGGGCTGGCTCGTCACCGCCGTCCGGTCGAGCGCCGACACGCTGTCGCGGCGCATCGGACGGACGGCGGGGCCGACATGAGCGACGCCGACATCACCAACCCCGACATCACCGACCCCGACATCACCGACCAGGGCGGCCTCGCCGTGCTGGCCATGCTCGAGACCTACTACGACACCGCGCCGCGGGCGACGAGCGACGTGGAGGAGCACGGCTCACTGAGCCTCTTCGTCGCCCGGGAGGGGTGGCCGTTCTACGCCCGGCCGCGGCTCGGGGGCACCGATCCGGTCACCACCGAGGACGTCCGCGCGGTCCTGGCCCGCCAACACGAGCTCGGCCTGCCGCGGGCCATGGAGTGGGTCCACGAGATCACCCCGTCGGCGCGGGCGGCCGCCCGCGGGGCGCGGATGGATGTCGAGGAGTGCCCGCTGCTCGTGCTCGTCGGCGCGCCGGTGCTGCACTCGCGACCGAGCGCGCACCTCGCCACCGTCCGGGTCATCGGCGCCGACGACCCGCTTCTGCCGTTCGTCCGAGCAGCCGTCAACGTCGGCTTCGACACCCCGGGGACGGCGGTGGGCGAGGCGTCGGTCGCGGAGCGGGACAGGGACGCCGCCGGCAACCCCGACGCGGCAGCCCGCACGGCCGCCATCGTGTCAGCCGGGCTCTCCGTGCTCGTGGGGGCCTTCGACCCCAAGCACGGCCCCGTCGGCGGCGGCAGCCACAACCCACGCGGCCAGGTGAGCGAGATCGTCGGGGTGGGGGTGCTGCCCGCGTTCCGGCGCCGGGGCATCGCCGCGGCCGTGGCGGCGGCGCTCGCCCGGGATGCCCTCTCGCACGGGGTGAGGACCGTCTTCTGCAGCGCCGAGGACGACGACGTCGCCCGGGTCTACGCCGCCGTGGGCTTCCGGAGGGTCGGCACGGCGTGCATCGCCTCGGCGCCATGACCCGGCAGCCGACAGCGTGCTCCCCATGACCGTCACCGCCGTCGTCCTCTGCGGCGGCCAGTCGCGCCGCCTCGGTCGGGACAAGACCGCGGAGGCGCTGGGGGACACCACGGTCCTCGACCACCTGCTGGACGCGCTCCCCCAGGCCTGGCTGGTCGTGGTCGTGGGGGCAACCCGCCCCACGACCCGACCCGTGACCTGGGCCCGCGAGGACCCGCCGGGAGGAGGGCCGCTCGCCGCCACGGCAGCCGGCCTCGCCCTGGCCACGGGCGACCTTATCGTCGTCATCGCCGGCGACATGCCGTTCGCGGCGCCCGCGGCCTCCCGCCTCGTCAGCGCCCTCGTGACCGCCATCGAGAACGACGCCGGCCTCGACGCCGTGACCGCGTCCGACGGGGACGGGCGGCCGAACCCGCTGCTCACCGCATACCGGACCGAGGTGGTGCGGCATGCCCTGCCCTCCGACCCAGCCGGCCGACCCGCGCGGTGGCTCCTCGACCGGGTCCGTGCCGGCACGCTCGCGGTCGACGCGCACGAGGCGCTCGACGTTGACACCGCCGAGGCCCTCGCCGAGGCCCGCCGCCGCGCGCCATAGGGTCGACGCATGAAGGCCATCACCATCCCCACCCCCGGCGACGCCGACGCGCTCGTCCTCGCCGACGTGCCGGCACCGACCGCCGGACCGGGCGAGGTCGTCGTCGACGTCGTCGCCGCAGGCCTCAACCGCGCCGACGTCATGCAGCGCCAGGGACACTACGACCCACCGCCCGGGTCCTCCCGCTACCCCGGACTCGAGGTCAGCGGCCGCATCGCCGCCCTCGGCGATGGGGTCGTCGGCTGGCAGGTCGGCGACGAGGTGTGCGCGCTGCTCACCGGCGGCGGCTACGCCGAGCAGGTCGCGGTGCCGGCCGGCCAGCTCCTCCCGGTGCCACAGGGCGTCGACCTCGTCACGGCCGCGGCGCTGCCGGAGGTCACCTCGACGGTCTGGTCCAACGTCTTCATGACCGCCAACATCCAGCCCGGGCAGGTGCTCCTCGTCCACGGCGGCTCATCGGGCATCGGCACCATGGCGATCCAGCTCGCCCGAGAGGTCGGCGCGCACGTCGCGGTGACCGCCGGGTCGGCCGAGAAGCTCGACGTATGCCGCGAGCTCGGAGCCGAGATCCTCGTCAACTACCGCGAGGAGGACTTCGTCGAGAAGGTGCGCGCCGCCACCGGCGGCCACGGCGCCGACGTCATCCTCGACAACATCGGCGCGAAGTACCTCGCGCGCAACGTCGACCTCCTCGCCGTCAACGGGCGGCTCGTCGTCATCGGCCTCCAGGGCGGCAGGCGCGCCGAGATCGACCTCGGCGCCATGCTCTCGAAGCGCTGCGCCCTCGTGGCGACGACGTTGCGCGCCCGCCCGGCGGACGAGAAGGCGACCATCGTCGCCGCGGTGCGCGAGCACGTCTGGCCGCTCGTCGAGGCGGGCCGGGTCAAGCCGGTCGTCCACTCCACCTACCCCTTGGCCCGGGTCGCGGAGGCGCACCGCGAGATGGAGGCGTCGACCCACATCGGCAAGATCCTGCTCACCACGACCTGAACGGGTCTCTGTGGTCGGGCCTTCGCTGGTCCCCAAATGGCCCGATCTGACCATTCCCGGGCCCCCGTCGGCCCGTGTGATGATGAGAGAGGCTACCCGTGTGGCACCGACACCGTTGGTGCCACCCTGCCCCTGTGGTAGCCAACGGACGGCAGGGGTCGCCCTCGTGGCGTCCCCTGCCGTTCCGCGTCGGTGAGCCGGACGCCGGGTGGGGATACGGCAGGATGAGCGCCATGAGCGACACGCAGGGCACACCGCAGGGCGGCACACCGCAGGGCAGCTCACCGCTCCGGCCGAGCGACGACGAGGAGCAGCGGGTCGTCATCGTGACCCAGGACGGCATGGGGGTCTCGTCCGAGCGGGGCCAGGACGACGGGGCGACCAACCCCGCCGACCTGGTCGAACAGCCGGCGAAGGTCATGCGGATCGGGTCGATGATCAAGAACCTCCTCGAGGAGGTCCGCAACGCCCCGCTCGACGAGGCCGGCCGCGCCCGGCTGGCGGAGATCCACCGCCGCTCGATCCACGAGCTCAAGGCCGGTCTCGCTCCCGAGCTCGTCGACGAGCTGGACCGCATCGCGCTCCCCTTCACCGAGCGGGCGCCCTCCGACGCCGAGCTGCGGATCGCCCAGGCCCAGCTCGTGGGCTGGCTCGAAGGCCTCTTCCACGGCATCCAGACTGCCCTCTTCGCCCAGCAGATGGCGGCCCAGCAGCAGCTCCAGGGCATGCGGCGGGCCCTCCCGCCGGGCCAGTCGGCGCCGCCGACCCCGGCCGGCCCAGGCATGGACCTAGGCCGGCCCACCGGCCCCACCGGCCAGTACGTCTGACCCGTTCGCTCCCGACGCCCCCTCAGTCCCGCGCACCCGCAGCGCGCAGGTGTGACAACCGCGACGGCGCGCTGATCGTCTTATCGGTGTCCGAAAGGAGGACATCAAGATTCACAGCCATCGCCCCCGGCGAATGATCAAGCCACTGGTCCTCGCCCTAGCCCTGACGGCAGCCCCTGCTGTCGCCGCGGCCTCGAGCGCCGATGCCGCCGCACCCGCATGCATCACCCACTGGGGGTCACTGGACAAACCAGCGCAGCCCTTCACCTCCGGTCCACCCAGCTCCTCGGGCACGCCCAGTGCCTCGCCCACACCCTCGACCGCCGCTCAGGTGGCCGCGATCACCAACGTGCGCACCGGACGGCACGCCTGCTTCGACCGTCTCGTCGTCGACATCGGCGCGCACGGCGGCGCCGGCTACTCGGTGCGCTACCTCGACGCGGTCCTGAACCAAGGCCAGGGCGCGCCGATTGCGCTGCGTGGGGGCGCCCGGCTCGAGATTGTCCTCATGGCACCGGACTACGACATCAACACCGGCGCACCGACCTACCACTTCGGCAACGCCAGGGAGCTGCGCAGCGTCACCGGATTCTCGACCTTCCGACAGGTCGCCTACGGAGGTTCCTTCGAGGGCTACACCACGATCGGGCTCGGCGTCCGGGCCCGCCTGCCGATGCGCGTCCTCGTCCTCGACGGCCCCGGCGGAGGGAGCCGTGTCGTCATCGACGTCGCGCACCACTGGTGACCCGTGACTAGAGGGCGGCTGCAGCGGCCCGGCCGGCGGTGCGGCCGGAGAAGATGCACCCGCCGAGGAAGGTGCCCTCGAGCGAGCGGTACCCGTGCATCCCGCCACCCCCGAACCCGGCGACCTCGCCCGCGGCATACAGGCCCGGGAGCGGCTCCCCGTCGGGACGCAGCACCCGGGCGGAGAGGTCGGTCTCCAGGCCCCCGAGCGTCTTGCGGGTGACGACGGAGAGCCGCACCGCGATGAGCGGCCCGTTCCTCGGGTCGAGGATCCGGTGCGGGGTCGCGGTCCGGATGAGCCGGTCCCCGACGTAGCGTCGCGCCCCGCGCAGAGCCGTGACCTGGAAGTCCTTGGCGTACGGGTTGTCGAGCTGCCGGTCGCGGTCGGCGATCTGGCGCTCGATGTCTCCCGCGTCCAGCGGGGCGTGCGGGGTCAGGACGTTCATCTTCGCGACGAGGTCCCAAATCGTCGTCGCGGTGACGAAGTCCTCGCCCCGGTCGACGAAGGCCTGCACCGGAGCCGGGGTCCCGGAGCGTGCCCGGCCGAGGACCTGCGCGACGGACCTGCCGGTGAGGTCGGGGTTCTGCTCGCTGCCCGAGAGGGCGAGCTCCTTCTCGATGATCCTGCGGGTGAGGACGAACCAGGAGTGGTCGTGGCCGCTGCGACGCAGGTGCCCGAGCGTCCCGAGGGTGTCGAAGCCGGGGTAGAACGGGGCGGGCAGGCGCCGGCCGGAGCCGTCGAACCACATCGAGGACGGCCCGGGCAGGATCCGGATGGCGTGGTCAGGCCAGATCGGCGCCCAGTTCCTGACTCCCTCGACGTAGTGCCACATCCGGTCACGGTTGACCAGGCTGGCCCCGACGGCCTCGGCGATTGCGAGCATCCGGCCGTCGACGTAGGCGGGGACGCCGGTGACCATCGTCACGGGCGGCGTGCCGAGCCGCTCGGGCCAGCTCTGCCGGACCAGGTCGTGGTTGGCGCCGATGCCACCGCTCGTGACGACGACGACCTCGGCGGACAGCGCGAACTCTCCGACACCGTCCCGGTTCGTCGGAGCCCCGCGCCGCTCGTGCGCGGGAGCGAGCACCGTCCCGCGGATACCGGTCACGGCCCCGTCCGAGACGTCGAGCGCGTCGACCCGGTGCCGGAAGGCGAAGGTCAGGAGACCGGCCGCCTCCGCCTCGACCGCCTTGCGGCGGAACGGCTCCAGCACGCCCGGACCGGTGCCCCACGTGACGTGGAAGCGCGGCACCGAGTTGCCGTGACCGCTCGCCGAGCCGTCTCCCCGCTCCGCCCAGCCGACGACGGGGAACCACCGCACGCCCTGCTCGTGCAGCCAGGCCCGCTTCTCCCCCGCTGCGAAGTCGACGTAGGCCCGGGCCCACAGCCCCGGCCAGTAGTCCTCGGGCCGGTCGAACCCTGCCGTGCCGAGCCAGTCCTGCCAGGCGAGCTCGACCGAGTCCCTGATTCCCAGGCGTCGCTGCTCCGGCGAGTCGACGAGGAAGAGACCGCCGAACGACCAGAACGCCTGGCCGCCGAGGTTCTCCCTCGACTCCTGGTCGACGACGAGCACCTGCTTGCCGGCGGCGGTGAGCTCGGTCGCGGCGACGAGACCGGCGAGGCCGGCCCCGACGACGATCGCGTCGGCGTCGGTCACGGCGTCGTGCTGATGGCGCCCACCTGCCGGACCAGGTCTGGCATCTTCTCGAAGGCACCGGGCTCGTGGACCCGGGCAAGGCCGATGATGACGTGGTCGGTGCCGATCTCGGCCAGCTTGCCGAACCGGTCCACGAGCGAGTCCGTGCTCTCCTGGGCGAGGTCGGCCCGGCTCAGCACGGTCTTCTCGATGTCGGCATAGTCGCGGCCCACAGCCTCACAGTGCCCGCGGATGACGTCGTACTTCGCCCTGACCGCGGCCGGCCCCACGTCGAAGATGTTGCATGCGTCGGCGTACTGGGCGACGAGGCGCAGCGTCTTCTTCTCGCCGCCGCCGCCGATGAGGATCCGCGGGTGCGGCGAGGACAGCGCCTGCGGCGAGTTCAGGGGCCGCTCCAGCTGGTAGTGCGCGCCGGTGAAGGGACTGTCGTCACCGGCCCACATCTGGTGGGCCAGCTGGAGGGTCTCCTCGAGCCGCTCGAACCGCTCCGACGTGCCCGGGTAGGGGACGCCGAGCCCCCGGTGCTCCTCCTCGTTCCACGCGGCCCCGATGCCCAGCCACGCCCGCCCGCTGGAGAGGACGTCGAGTGTGGTCACCGTCTTCACGAGCAGCCCGGGGTAGCGGTAGGTCACCCCGGTGACCATGGTCCCGAGGGTGATGTCCTTCGTCACCCCCGCGGCATAGGCGAGAGCCGAGTAGCCCTCGAGCATCTCGTGCTCGGGCGGGCCGATCATCGAGATCTGGAAGAAGTGGTCCATGACCCACAGGCTGGCCATGCGGGCCTGGTCGGCGTCGCGGGCGATGCGGGCGAAGGTAGGCCCGATGCTCCGGGGGGCGTCGGGCCAGGTGAAGTCGGATACCTGAAGTCCAAGTCTCATGTGTTTAAGGTAGGCGGTGAGTCAACCACCGCACACTGCCTCCCCCCGCCCGCTGGCCGAGGGTCGGGTGCGCCCCGTTCCGTGGTGGGGCCTGCTGTCCGCAGTGGTGGCTCCCGTCGCCTTCATCGGCGGCTGGATGTATGCCGCGTCGCTCGTTCCGGGCTTCGACTCGGTCCGCTCCACGGTCAGCGACCTCGCCGCGCGGGACGCGCCCCACCGTTGGGTCATGACCACCGCGCTCGTCCTCACCGGCCTGGCGCACATCGTCACGGCCGTCGCGCTGCGCCCCGCCGACGCCGCCGGGCGCGGGCTCCTGGCGGTCGGGGGTGTCGCCACCCTCGTCGTCGCGTGGATCCCGAACACCCTCACCGGCCACAACGTCGTCGGCCACATGATCGCGACCTATCTCAGCCTCGGCGCGTTGAGCGTCTGGCCCGCCGTCATCGCCCGCAACGTGCCGCACGCACCGCTCGTCCTGCGGCGCCGGTTCGGCCAGGTCCTCGCCATCGTCCTCGGCGTCCTCGTGCTCGTCACGATCGCCGACATCATCACCGGTGGAGCGACTCTCGGCCTTCGCGAGCGGCTGCTCACCAGCGTCCAGTCCCTGGTCCCGCTGGTCGTCGTCGTCGGGGTCGTCACGGGGGCGGACTCCGGGCGGGAGTGAGGGCGCGGCATACAGTGGCCGGGTCATGAGGGGAGCGGGGCTGGTGCCAGGGGCCGCGCGAGTCGTGCGCTGGCTCGCGATGCTCGCGGCCTGCTACTTGGGCGGCGTCGCGGCGACGAACCTCACCCCGACGACCATCGAGACGAGGCACTACGTCGCGTCGGTGCGGCTCAGCGTGCTTCCGGAACGCAGTCCCGCGCTGCGCAGTCCGACGATCCTCGGGGACCTCGACCTCAACTTCAGCTCGCCCGTGCTCGCTCCGGGGATCGAGGCCGGGATCTCGGTAAAGGAGAACATCACCGAGGTCTTCACGAGCCGCGACGTCAGCGTGCGCAGTCTCCAGCCGACCAACGAGGAGATCAGCGCAGCCGTCCGGGACGGCATCGTCGGGGTCGGCCTGCGGTTCATCGGCGGGGCCGGCACGGTCGCCCTCGTCCTGTCGCTTGCCGTGCACTACGCCCGCGGGGAACGCCGGCCGCGGCGACGGCACCTCGCCATGGTGGCGTCGGCACTGACCGTGGCCTGCCTCGGGGTGGGCGGCGGGATCTGGGCGACCTACCGTCCGGCCAACTTCGACAGTCTCTCGACGAGCGGGCTGCTCCTCGAGCTCGAGCGCAACCGGGCCGTGCTGTCCGACGTCGAGGCCCGCAGCTCGCAAGCGACGCCCTACGTCCTCAACCTCCTGGCGCTCTCGAGGTCACTGCGCGAGAACCTCACGCCCCCGGCGCTCAGCCAGGCCGAGTCCAGCCGGATCCTGCTCGTCTCGGACGTCCACGGTCAGAACCAGTACCGCCTGATGAAGTCGATCGTCACCGCCCAGAAGATCGACGCCGTCGTCGACTCGGGAGACCTGGTGAACTTCGGGAGTGTCACGGAGGCGGACGCGTCGGGCCTCTTCGCCGGGATCGAGGCGCTCGGCGTCCCCTACCTCTTCGTGGGCGGCAACCACGACTTCACCTCCCCGAGCGACCGGGCGCTGCTCGCGAGGCTGGCCCGGGTGCCCAACGTCGTGCTGTTGCAGCCCGGGACGGGCGCCTACACGCGATACACCATGAAGGGGCTACGAATCACTGGCTTCAACGACCCGCGGTTCTTCGGTGACGACGCCCTGAACACCGCGAGGAAACAGCAGCCGGCGATCGAGGCCTACAACGCGGCCCTGACCGGCGAGCCCGTGTCGGACCTCGTCGTGACGCACGAGCCGGGGGCCTCGGACGGGGTGGCGGCCGGCGACGTCATCGTCAACGGACACCTGCACGCCTCGAGCGTCAGGAACAACCGGATCGGCGTGGGCACCTTCACCGGGGGCGGGATCGTCTCGCACTACATCGCCGAGGGCGACAGCGGGGAGCTGACCGGGCAGCCGTACGCGTTCGACGTCGCTGCCTTCGGGCCGACGTGCCGGTTGAGCTCGTTGACCCGCTACACCTACCGCAACCTCATCGAGGGGGCGCCGGTCTATGACAACGTCACGCTCATCAACGGCGCGTCAATCGAGAAGCCTTCGCCCGGCGACGACCAGACGAGGTCGTGCTCGTCGATCACGCCCTCCACGAGTCTGACGATCCACACGTCGTCGGAGGGCGGCGGCTGAGGCGGATGCCGACGCGGTGAGCGTCGGGGTGGCGAGAAGACCCCCGACCTCACGCGCCGGTTCGCGGCTGTGGATCGTGGGGCGACGTGGCCAGAGGCTGTGGACGAACGCGAGACGACGGATCGGAAGCAGCCGGCGGGCTTGCGGCATACCACGGTGTTTGCTTGCTATGCCTTGCCCCACCCAGTGGGGCAAGGCATAGCGAGCAAGAAGGACACGTCCCGCCCGGCCGCCGGCCGTCGGCGCGCAGAACGCGGGTCGGGTCAGCGTCCGCCGCGCAGCTCAGGGAACTCGTCGTCGCGCCACTGCGCCGCCGGGCGCTCGGCCTGCGCGTCGCCGGCCAGCTTCTCCTCGCGCCCAACCTGGACCACGGCATGTTCCGAGGCCGCTGGGCGAAGGCCACCCCGGCGAGAAGGCCGTCATCGCGGCCATCGCCGACACCGCTGACGAGGACGGAGTTGCCACGACCGCAGAAATCTCGGCCGTCCTGGGGGTCAGGGCTCGTCAGTGGAGCATGGCGCGACAGTCGCTGATCGACAAGGGCATGATCGAGACCAGTGGCCGCGGCCGGCTCAGGCTCACCATGCCAGGGTTCGCCGCGTTCGTCGAGAACGTCGGCGCCGGCGGCGGAGGAGACCTCCATACGCGCGATCCCTCCCGCGCGTGCCGCCCTCGCCCGTGAACCAGAGTGAGACCCGCCCCCGACTCCTGTGCGAAGACAGGCCTGCTTCAGCTGGCATCAGACCGACCTGACCACCCGCACCATCCGGCGGCCCCCGGGGTGGATCACGGCATACTCGGTTGCACGGCATACACCCTGCGGGGGTTCAGCGTCCGCCCCGCAGCTCGGGGAACTCGTCGTCGCGCCACTCCGCCGCCGGGCGCTCGGCCTGCGCGTCGCCGGCCAGCTTCTCCTCGCGTCCGCGCAGCTCCACCCGGCGGATCTTGCCCGAGATCGTCTTGGGCAGCTCGGCGAACTCGATCCGCCGGACCCGCTGCCAGGGTGCGAGGCGCCCCCGGGCGTAGGCGAGGATCGAGCGGGCCGTCTCCGCGGTCGGCTCATGACCGGGAGCGAGCACGACGTAGGCCTTGGGCACCGAGAGCCGCAGCGCGTCCGGGGTCGGCACCACCGCCGCCTCCGCCACCGCCGGGTGCTCGATGAGCACCGACTCGAGCTCGAACGGGCTGATCTTGTAGTCGCTCGCCTTGAAGACGTCGTCGGTGCGGCCGATGTAGGTGACGTAGCCGTCGGTGTCGACCGAGGCGATGTCGCCGGTGTGGTAGCAGCCACCAGCCATGGCCTCGTCGTTGAGCGCGGCGTCGCCTTGGTAGCCCGTCATCAGGGTGAGGGGCCGCTCGGACAGGTCGAGGCAGATCTCACCCTCGAACGCGCGCCCGTCAGACGGGGAGACCCGTTCTCCGGTCAGGGGATCCACGAGCACGACCGGCACTCCCGGTAGTGGCCGGCCCATCGACCCCGGCTTGACGAGCGACCCCGGCGTGTTGCCCACCTGGGCCGTCGTCTCGGTCTGCCCGTAGCCGTCGCGCAGGGTGAGCCCCCACGCCCGGCGGACCTGCTCGATGACCTCGGGGTTGAGCGGCTCGCCCGCTCCGATGACCTCCCGCAGCCGCCCGGGACCGCCGGACAGGTCGGCGTTGATGAGCATCCGCCACACCGTGGGCGGCGCGCAGATCGACGTCACGTCGTTGGCCCGCAGGACCCGCAGCAACGCCGAGGCGTCGAACCGCGCGAAGGCGTAGACGAAGATCGTCGCCTCCGCGTTCCAGGGCGCGAAGAAGCTCGACCACGCGTGCTTCGCCCACCCCGGCGACGAGATGTTGAGGTGGACGTCGCCGGGGCGCAGGCCGAGCCAGTACATCGTCGACAGGTGCCCCACCGGGTAGGACACCTGGGTGTGCTCGACGAGCTTGGGCCGCGACGTCGTCCCGGAGGTGAAGTAGAGGAGCAGCCGGTCCCCGGCGAGGGTGCCCGGGTGCTCGACAGGCACAGCCTCGAGCGCGTATGCCGCGTCGAACCGCTCCCAGCCGGCGGGCGCGTCGGCCGCCCCGACGACGGCGATCCGCACGTAGTCACCCGGCACGGTCTCGAAGGTGCTGGCGTCCGATGCGTTGGCGATGACGAACCGCGCGGCGCCACGGTCGATCCGGTCGCGCAGGTCGGCCGGCCCGGCAGCCGTCGCCGTCGGCATGACGACCGCGCCCAGCTTGATGATTCCCAGCACCGCCTCCCACAGCTCGACCTGGTTGCCGAGCATGACGAGGACGGCGTCGCCCTTGCGTACCCCGAGACCGGCGAGCCAGTGGGCGACCTGGTCCGAGCGCCGGGACAGCTCGGCGAAGGAGGTGGACGACGGCCGCTCGCCCGACTCCCCGGCGTCGCCGTCGACGATGACGAGGGCGGGCTTGTCGTTGTCGCGGGCGATGGCGTCGAACCAGTCGACGGCCCAGTTGAACCGCTCACCGACCTCGGGCCAGCGGAACCCGGCTACCGCGGCTTCGTGCTGGCCGCGCCAGCCGAGGAGCTCGTCACGGGCGGCGCGGAAGGCGTCGGTCGCCGACATCCCCGCGCCCATCACTCCCCCTCGGCGCGGTGACTCGTGGCCCCGGTTCCGGTTCCGGACTCGGGCGCCGTCCCCGGCGTGGCCGCTGGCGAGCCCTCCGGCGAGCTCCCTTGATCGCCCTCAGCCGGCCGCGTCGGGGCCGCGCTTGCCGGCTCGACCGTGCGGGAGCTGTCGTCGGCGCCCCGGCCGTCGTCGGCGCCACGGCCGCTGTCGCCTCCCCGGCCGCTGTCGCCTCCCCGGCCGCTGTCGCCTCTCCGACCGCCGATCAGCCGTTCGGCCCGCTTGTTGGCGTCCTCGTCGATGAGGTGGTTGATGAGCTGCTGGACGTTGTCGCTGTGCGGGATGTTGCGTAGCAGCTCGTCGGGACTGTCCCCGGCCGACTCGATCGACAGGGTCCCGGCCCGGATCAGCCGGTCGAGCAGGGACTGCTCGAAGCTCACGTCGGTGATCTTCGACAGCGTGATGTCCTTGCCCGCCTTGGAGAGGATCCCGCGCCGAACCATGACCCGGTGGCTCGTGACGACGTAGCGGGTGGTGCGCCACCGCAGGTAGGGCACGACGACGAGCGGCACGGCGATGAGGACCGTGACGGCGACGACGACCCACTGGATCCGGTTGCCGGTCGCGTCGTCGGGGGTCGCCCACGCGGCGAAGATCGCGGCGCCGAGAAGGATGAGCCCGACGAGAGTGGGGCCGAAGACGGTCAGCCAGTGGGGGTGCAGGTCGCGCACGACCTTCTCGTCGCGTGCGAGGACGTTGTCGGGGAAGCCCATGGGGTCAGGCTAGTTGCCGAAGAGGGGCGTCAGCTCGCGGATGGACACCACGGTGACGCCCTCCGCAGAGAAGTACGGGTCGGCCGCGAGCGCCCGGTCGACGCGCGCCCGGCTGGTCGTGAAGATGAGCAGCGACCCGGACCCGTCGGTGAGGGGGCCTGCGTTGAGGAGCTCGCCCTGGTCGTGGAGGGTGGCCAGCAGCTCGCGGTGGTGGGGCCGCAGCCCGAGGCGGGCCGGGTGGTCGGTGAAGGATAGCTCGACGACAAACATGAGCCCACCGTATGCCGTCCCGGCTCCGACCACGCGGCGGCTCGGCGTCCGCCGGCCCGCCTCCGGGGTGGCATGCTCGACCCGTGCCGCAGCGGATGTTCGTCGCCGTCGTCCCGCCCCCCGACGTGGTGGAGGATCTCTCCGACTTCCTCGAACCACGACGCGATGTGGGGATGCCGTGGATCCACCCGGCCCAGTGGCACGCGACCCTGGCCTTCATGGAGGGCGTGTCGGACCGGGCCCTCGACACCGTCCTCGAGAACCTCGCCGCCGCCGCCGCCCGGCGCCGCCCCTTCTCCCTGCATCTGGGGGGTGCCGGTGCCTTCCCCGATGCGGTCCGCGCCAAGGTCGTCTGGCTGGGCCTGCGCGACGGGGACCGGGTCTCCGCTGCCCGCGAGCTCGACCGGCTCGCGGTCAACGTCCGCGCCGCCGTGTCGTCGGGCGGGGCCGCCGTGGACGGCAAGACGTTCCGGCCGCACGTGTCGCTGGCCCGGCTCAAGCGCCCGGTCGAGGCGACCAGGTGGCTGCGGATCCTCGACACCTATGTGGGCCGGACCTGGCAGGTTGACGAGTTCGAGCTCGTCGCCAGCCACCTCGCCGAGGGGCCGAACCGGCGGCCGCGCCACGAGACGGTCGCCCGGTTCCGGCTCGGCGAGAGCGGCCTACCCCCGGGGCTGGACCTTCCCGGCCCGGCGTGACAGGACCGGGACGAGGCACCCGAGCGCGACGACCTGCACGACGACGACGTAGACCCCGACCGCGACGACCGACCGCTCGTAGAGCCACCCGACCAGCGTCGACCCGACCATCCACGCCACCCCCTGCACCGCGGCGAAGGTGCCGTAGCCCGCTCCCCGGCGGTGCACCGGCACGAGGTCGGCGACGGCCGCCCGCATGACGGAGTCCTGCGCCCCGACGACGACGCCCCACAGCACGGCACCGACGACCAGCGCGGGGACCGACGTCGAGAACGAGAGCCACGGTACGACGGCGGACAGGACCGGCACGAGCGCGAGACCCCGCAGCCCGGACGTGTCGTAGATCCGCCCCATCAGGACCGCGGCGCCGCCGGCGGCGGCCATGGCCACGGCATACAGGGCGGGGACCGAGGCCGGGGGCAGGAGCCCTCGCGCGGTGATGTGGACCGCAAGGACAGCCCACGTCGAGAAGCCGAGCATGGTCACCGCGAGGAAGACCGAGTAGGCCCGAAACCGGGAGCCGAGGCCGCCGCCCAGCCGCAGCCGCTTGGCCTCGGAGACCTGCGCGGCCGGCTCCCAGGCGCCCGGGTCCGGGGCCCGCCGCCGCAGGCGAAGCAGCTGCGCGAGAGCGACGACGCCCGGCAGTCCCATGAGGGCGAAGGCGAGCCGGTAGCTGTCGTGGGCGACAGCGAGGACCCCGGCGATGAAGAGCGGTCCGACCATGGCGCCGGTCTGGTCGAGCAGCTTGTGGAGCCCGAAGGCCCGGCCGCGGCCGATGACCGCGGAGGCGTGCGACAGCATGATGTCGCGCGCGGGGGTGCGCACGGCCTTGCCGAGCCGCTCCCCCGTGTAGAGCCCGGCAGCGACGGGCAGGCTCCCCGACAGCGCGAGGAGCGGGACGCAGAGGGCGGTCAGCATGTAGCCGACGACGGTCTGCGGCCAAGGCCGGCCGAGCCGGTCGGCGAGCCGGCCGGTCGCGAGGCGGAGCACCAGGGCGGTCGCCTCGCCAAGGCCGGTGACCAGCCCGACGAGCGCGGCCGACGCGCCGAGCGTGGCGAGGTAGGGGCCGATGATCGAGCGCGCGCCCTCGTAGACGATGTCCGCGAAGCCCGACACGAGACCGAAGCCCACGACGAACCGGGTCGGGCTGATCCGGTTGGCCGTGGGCCTGTCCCCGTCAGACGGTCGCATCCCCGCATTCTGTCGCCCCGCATCGGCGCCGGCACGACGACCTGCCCGGTATGCCGTGACTCACGATGGTGCCTGCGGTCGGCCCGCTGCGGTCACCCGCCCGGACGGGCCGCGCCGGGGGGACGCGTCCCACCGGCTCCGCCCCCGCCTGCGCCACCGCCACCGGTGAGGCCGCGCAGGTTCGGCGTCTGGTTGGTCGGCAGCGGTGCAGCAGCATCGGCGATGACGACCTGGTCACCCGCGGCGATCCCACTGCGGATCTCGACGACGCCGCCGCCCACGGCGCCGACGCTCACCGGGACCGCCGTGACCTGGCCGTTGCGAAGGACGTTGACCCGCGCGGCCCCCGAGGCGATCCCGGGCACGGCCGAGGCCGGCACCGTGACGACCCTGGCGGCCGTCGCCGTGACGATGCTCGCGGTCACCCTTGACCCTGTCGCAAGGGTCTGCGGGGCGCTGGGGATCAGGACCGTCACGGCATACGTCGGAGTGCTCGTCGTCGTTGACGTGGTGGGCAGCAGGCTGACCTCCGTGACCGACCCCGCGATGGCGCCGAGCCCCGGAGCTGTCACCGTCGCCGCGTCCGCGACTCGGACCGAGGCCAGGTTGGCCAGCGGCACCTGGACGGTGACCTTCGCCGCCCCGCCTCCGACGATGGTGACGCCCTGCGACCCGGACTCGCCCTGCCCGGCCGTGAGCCCGACCTGGCCGACGACTCCGGCGATGGGTGCCGTGAGCGTCGCCGCCGCCGCGCTGGCCTGCGCCTGGCTGACCGCCTGCTCGTCGCCGGTGATGATCGCCTGGTCCGCCATCTCCTTGGACTGCCGGGCCTGGGCGGATGTGGCGGCCGATGCCGCCCCGGCGCCAGCCGCAGCCCCGGTGACGCTGGTGGAGCTCTTCGCCGTGGTGGTGCCGGACGGTGCGCTCGAGGCCTTTGCGGTGGTCGTGCTCGTGGCCGTCGTGCTCGTGGCTGTGGTTGCCGTGGTGGCCGCCGCGGCGACCCTCTTCTGCACCGAGCTGAGGGCACTCGAGAAGTCCTGAAGCGCCTTCTGGGCCGAGCCCTCGGCGGACGCCCAGGCCTGCAGTGCGGGGACGCAGGCGTCGATCTGCGCAGCGGTGACCCGGTATGACCTGGTGGTCGTCGGGCTGGGAGCCCTTCCGGTCGCGAACGGGGTGGGCTGCGTCGTCGGAGCCGGCGTGGCCGGGGTCGTCGTCGCGTCGGCCGTCGGCGCGCTCGTGGGGTCCGTGGTGGGCGACGCGGTCGGCGACGCCGTCGGCGAAGAGGTCGGCGAAGAGGTTGGCGAAGAGCCCGTGGGCCGAGCGGCGAGGACGGGAGCGCAGGCCGTCGCCTCACCCGAGGCCGCGGCCTTCATCGCGGCGACGGCGGCCTGCAGCGGGTGGGTGTCGGGCATGACGATGGCCGAGGGCGAGGCGCCCTTGCCGGAGCCGGCGGTCGAGCCCGTCGTGGGCTTCGTCGTCGCCTTGGCGGCAGTGGTCGTGGCCGCCGCGGAGGTGCCGGTCGCGGCGGACGTCTTCGCTGCCGCGCTCGCGGCGGCGGCAGACGTGCCGGCGGAGGAGCCGGCAGCGCTGCTGGTGGTCGACACGGCAGATGTCGTCGCGACGACGGCCGAGTCCGCGGTGAGCTGCGCCTGCGCCACCGCCAGCTGCGCCTGCGCATCGGTGACCGCAGCCTGCAACGGCGCCGGGTCGAGAGAGGCCAGCAGCTGCCCCGCAGACACCGTGTCACCCACCTGCACGGACACCCCCGTGACAGTGCCGCTCACCGGGAACGTCGCCGTCACCTGAGCGACCCGGGCCACCGTGCCCGTCAGGATCAGCGTCTGCGACACCGAGCCGGTGGCTGCAGGGACGACGCGGTAGTCGGTGTTCGTCGTGGTCCTGGTCGTCTGGGCGTACGCGGCGTACCCACCGACGCCCAGGACGACGACGGTTCCGGCAGCGACGGCGCCTCCACGGCGCCAGCGGCGACCAGCCCGGTCAGGCATGAGCGGTGGCTCCGGCCGTGGCCTGACCGCCGCCCTGTCCACCAGCACCCTGTCCGCCAGCACCCGGTGCACCCCCGCCGGGCCGGCCGCCGAACCCGCCGGTGCACACGCCATTGGTCGCGGGCCGCAACGCGACCGAGGTCGCCGCCACCTCGCCGGTCTGGTCGGGCTTGCCGAGGGCCGTCGCACACTCCCCGACCTTGACGTCGGCAGCTGAGGCGGACTCCTGCTTGAGATAGGTCGTGGAGCCCGTCGTCGTCACGGTGACGTTGGCCGGGGTGGTCGTGGCCGTCGCTCCGGGCCGGCCCGAGACCTGCACGGTGAACGTGCTCCCGAGGACTGCGGTGACCGTGCCGATGACCGCGGGCCCGCGTCCGCCCCGACCCGTTCCACCGCTGGCGCTCGGGTCGGGGGTGGGCGAACCGGTGCTGGTGCCGGTACCCGGCCGTCCGGCGCCGCCGCCGAACGCGCCGAAGCCGGTGCACGGCCCAGAGGCCGCGAGGATCTGCACCGAGCCAGCCGTCTGTGTGGTCGGAGGTGTCGAGCTGCCGCCGGAGGCAGTCGCGCTCGTTGCCGGCGGGAGCGCCGCGACGCAGGACCCGGCCGCCACGTCGGCGAGCGTGGCGGGGACCAGCCGGGTGAACGTCGTTGCGCCGGTCCAGGTGACCGCCGTCTGGTCGGTGCGGGTCTGGACCTGCATCGTCGTCCCGGTGACCGCGGCGATGAGCCCACTCGTGCCGGGCGCCCGGCCGAGCCCCTGACCGCCCGCGCTGCCCGCGGCCGATGGGGCCGTGGTGGTCGGCGGCGTGCTGATGGGCGCGGCTGTGCTGCCGGACCCGCAGGCGGAGAGGAGCAGGAGGGCGCCGAGTGCGGCGGTCGTCAGGGGAAGGGTTCCGTGGGACACGATGGCCGGGATGGGCATGGTCATTCACTCCTCAGAGCGTCGATGGGGGCGAGCCGAGCGGCCCGGTTGGCGGGGTAGACACCGGCGACCAGACCGATCACGAGTGAGACGACAAGGGCCCCGACGGCGACGACGAGCGAGATGGTCACCGGCTGGGAGATGAGACGGGGGAGCAGGGCGGCACCGAGGTATCCGAGACCGAGCCCGAGAACCCCGCCGGTGAGGCCGAGCATGCTGGCCTCGAGGAGGAACTGGCGCAGGATCAGGGCCGGCGTCGCTCCGAGTGCCTTGCGCAGCCCGATCTCGCGGACCCGCTCGGTGACCGAGACGAGCATGATGTTCATGACGCCGATGCCGCCGACGAGCAGCGAGATCCCCGCGATCCCGCCGAGGAGGACGGTGAGGATGTGGTCGGTGCTCGTCGCCGTCTGGACCAGCGACTGCTGGCTGCTCAGGGTGAAGTCCGGTGCGGCGGCCGAGGTCGCGTGGCTTGTGAGGAGGGCGTTGTTGGCCTCTTGGTAGGCGGCCGAGAGGGCGTCCTGGCTGCGGGCCTGGAGATAGATCGTCGAGACCGCCTGGGCGTTCGCACTCGCCGAGACTCGGGTGCCATAGGTCGAGAGCGGCACCACCGCCGTGTCGTCGAGGTTCGTCGTCGAGCTGGTGCCCTGCGCATCGAGGATCCCGATGACCGTGAGCTGCTGGCCGTTGACGGCGACGCTCTGCCCGACGGGGTCACCGGTGAACAGCTGGCTCGCCGTCGTGGCGCCGAGCACGACGACCGGGTTCGCGGCGAGCGCATCTGCGTCGGTGAGGAACCGTCCCTCTGCCACCGTGCGTGCCCGCACCGAGAGCCACTGCGGCGTCGTGCCGACGACGGTCGTGGTCCAGTTCTGCGTTCCCGCGACGAGGGGCTGCGACGACTGCGAGGCCGGAGCGACGGCGGCGATGTCGGGCGCCACCCTCGGGTCGGCGAGCATCGTCGCGTCGTTCGCGGTCAGCGTCGTCGCGGAGCCCTGGCCGCCGCGGAACCCCGACGCCGCCGTCGTGCTCCCGGGAGTGACGACGAGCAGGTTGGACCCGAGGGCGTTGATGGCGCTGGCGACCTGCTGCTGCGCGCCCTGCCCCAGCCCGACGGTGAGCATCACGGCGGCGATCCCGATCAGGATGCCAAGCATGGTGAGCACCGAGCGCAGGCGCCGGGCGAGGATCCCCTCGTATGCCGTGCGAACGGTGTCGGCCCAGGTCATGGCGCGCTCCTGCCGAGCAGGCGCTGGGTCTCGTTGTCGGTCCCGTTGTCGGCCGCGGAGTCTGGATGGAAGAGCTGCCCGTCGCGGATGAGCACGGTCCGCCCGGCCTGCTGTGCCACGTCATGCTCATGGGTGATGAGGACGATGGTGCGGCCCTGGTCGTGCAGCTCCCGGAACAGGCCCAGCATGTCGAGCGTCGACCTGCTGTCGAGGTTGCCGGTGGGCTCGTCGGCGAGGATGAGGTCGGGGTCGGTGACGAGGGCACGGGCCACTGACACGCGCTGTTGCTGGCCACCCGACAGCTCCTTCGGCCGGTGGTCGACGCGGTCGCCGAGGCCGACCCGGTCCAGGGCCTCGTGCGCACGGCGCCGCCGCTCCGCTCGCGGCACGCCGGCATACACCAGCGGCAGCTCGACATTGCGCCACGCCGAGAGGCTCGACAGGAGGTTGAACTGCTGGAACACGAAGCCGATGCGCCGGTTCCGCACGTCGGCGAGGTCGCGTTCGTCCATGTCGCTGACGTCCACCCCCGCCAGCCGGTAGGCGCCTGACGTCGGAGTGTCGAGACACCCGAGGATGTGCATCAGCGTCGACTTGCCAGACCCGGAGGGGCCCATCACGGCGAGGTACTCGCCCTCCGGGACGCGTAGGTCGATGCCGCGCAGCGCGTGGACCTCGAGGGCACCGGCCGAGTAGGTCTTGCTGACTGCGAGCAGGTCGAGGATGGGCTCGGGATGAACGGGGATGGGGTCGAAGAGGATGGGGTCGACGATCAGGCGGCTCATCCCCGACCACCCGTGCCGCCGCCGGTCCCGCCGCCACCTGGGCCCCCGCCACCGAAGCCCCCGCCGCCCAGGCCGCCGCCACCGAAGCCGCCCGCGCCACCGGCACCGGCACCACCGGTCCCGGTGCCGCGGGGCGTGGCTGTGCGGGCCGCCACCACGACCTGGTCGCCGTCCTTGAGGCCTGTGGTGATCTCCGTCACCGCGCCGAGGACATCCCCCACGCCGACCTTCGTGTCAACCTGCTGGCCGTCCTTCATCTGGTGGACGACGCTCTGTCCACCGACGTCGTGCACCGCCAGGGTGGGCACCGTGAGCACGTCGGGCCGCTGCTTGACGGTGATGAGCACGGTGGCCGTGCTCCCGGCGCACAGGCCCGTCGGGGTGCCCGTAACCGCGATGGTGACGGGGAAGGTCGAGGTGCCGCCGGTCGACGTGCCGATGACCCCGACGGTCGAGATGGTGCCGAAGACGGGATCGGTGGCGCCGCTGGGGGTGATCGTCGCCTGGAGCCCGCGCTTGAGGCTGGGCAGGTCGGCCGGGCCGACGCCGGCGTTGACGACCCACGCCTGCGTCGAGATGACGACGATCTGTGCCGAGGAGGCGCTCGTCGCCGAGGTGCCCGCGGAGGTCGCCGCCGCGCCGGCGGCCGCGCTTCCCGCCCCGGTCGCCGAGCTCGAGCCCGAGCCTGTCGAGGCGGCGGACGAGCCGGACCCCGACGAGCTGCCGACTCCGGTGCTCGACCCGGTGACCTGGTCGCCGACGGCGACGTTGACGGCGGCCACGGTGCCGGCGAGCGGGGTGGTGAGACTGGCTTGGCCGAGGGCCTGCTGGGCGGCGGTGACCCGGTTCTGCGCGGAGGCGACCTGGGCGTTGGCCGAGGCGATCTGCGCGGCGCTGGCCGCCTTTGCAGTTGACGCCGTGGCGGTTGACGTCGTGGCGGCGGCCGCCGTCGTGGCGGAGGTCAGCTGCGCCTGCGCCGCGGTGAGCTGTGCCTGGGCCAGGGTCAGCGCGGACTGAAGCGTCGTGGAGTCGATGGTGGCCAGGGCGGCCCCGGCCGCGACCTGCTGGCCGACCTGCACTTCCACCGCGTTGACCTTGCCGCTCTGGCCGAACTGGAGGTTCGCCTGGTGCGCGGGCTGGATGGTGCCCGTGGCCGATACGGTCTGCTTGAGGGTCGTGGTCGTTGCGGCGACGAGCTGTGTCGTTGCTGCGGGGGCGGCGATGGCACGGTGGGTCATGGCCCACGCGCCGGCGGCGCCGCCCACGACGACGGCGATGGCGAGCACGGTGACGAGCACCGTTCGGCGTGACCGCCGGGGTCTCTGAACTGCCACGAGCACCAACTCCGATGAGGTTCTGGGCCTGGCGTCACGCCACGTCCGACACTCGTCACCGTAGGAAGGCGCCCTGCACGTGGGGGGGCTGCTTGGCTATGCGTGGGCTGTGAAGCTCCCATGGCGCCGCGCGCGCGGTGCCCACGTTGCGGACACGGATCCGAGAGTCAGATGTTGCATCTATCATGTACGCATCATGGCGACAGCTGCTCCTGCACCCATCCACCCGAATGCGCCCCCGAGCGCGCCCTCAGCGTCGACGCGCGTCTATGCCGAGCTCAAGCGAGACATCCTCGGGGGAGCTCACCCCGGCGGCACGTTCATCATCGAGGGCGAGATCGCCGAGGCGACCGGCGTCTCCCGCACTCCGGTCAGGGAGGCCCTGTTGCGGCTCGAGGGTGAGGGGCTCGTGCGCCTCTACCCGAAGAAGGGCGCGCTCGTCGTGCCCGTCAGCGCCGACGAGGCCCACGACGTGCTCGAGGCCCGCATCGTCATCGAGGAGTGGGCCGCGGCGGCCATGTGGCCCCGTCGCCGCGAGGTCGTGCCCGAGCTCGAAACCCTCCTCGCGGAGATGAGGTCGGCCCGGCGCGCGGGCGACGTCGCCGCCTTCGTCGAGCACGACCGCCGCTTCCACGAGGTCATCGTCGCGGCCGCCGGCAACGGCGTGCTGACCCGCACGTACTGCGGCCTGCGCGACCGCCAGCTGACCATCGTCGCCACCCAGATGCGGATGTCGGCGGCGCGCCTCGACACCGCCCTCCACGAACACCTCGCGCTGCTCGGGCTGCTCCGTGACGGCACCCGGGCAGCCTTCGTCCGCGCCACGCGCGAGCACGTCGAGGGCGCGGTCGCAGCCTTGCGGGGGCAGCGGTGAGCGCCGGCGCGTCAACCGCGCCCGCACCCGCCCAGGAACAGCTCCACGCCATCGGGGGCCGCCGCGCGTATGCCGTGTGGGCCGCGGCCCTGGCCGTCTACGTCCTCGCCGTGTTCCACCGCACGTCGCTCGGCGTGGCCGGGCTCGTCGCGGCCGAGCGCTTCCACATCTCCGCCGCCCAGCTGGCGACGTTCACCGTGGTGCAGCTCCTGGTCTACGCCGTCATGCAGATCCCCGTCGGCGTCCTGCTCGACCGTTTCGGCTCCCGGCGCCTGCTCATCAGTGGCCTGGTCCTCATGACTGCCGGCCAGCTCGGGTTCGCCTTCGCCGCGTCCTTCCCGACCGGCGTCGCGGCCCGGGTGCTCGTGGGGGCCGGCGACGCCATGGTCTTCGTCAGCGTCATCCGCGTCGTCGCCCTCTGGTTCCCGGTCCGTCGGACGCCGCTGCTCACCCAGCTCACCGGGCAGGTCGGCCAGCTCGGAGCGGTCGCCGCGTCGTTCCCCCTCGCCGCGGCCCTCCGCCGGTTCGGCTGGACCCCCTCGTTCCTCGCCGCGTCGGTCGTGGGTCTCGTCCTCGCCTTCGGCCTCCTCCTCGTCCTCAAGGACTCGCCGTTCCGCGGGACCGCACAGGAGCCCATCCGGGTCCGGGAGGTCGCGGAGGGGCTCCGCTCGACCTGGGGCGCGCCCGGCACCCGGCTCGGCATGTGGTCGCACTTCACCAGCCAGTTCGGGATGACCGTCTTCACCCTCCTCTGGGGGTTCCCGTTCCTCGTGCGTGGTGAGGGCCTCGACGAGACCACGGCCAGCGCCCTGCTCGTCGTCATGACGGTCGCCTCCATGCTCAGCGCGCCGGTGATGGGCGGGCTCGTCGCGCGCCACCCCTACCACCGCTCCCGCATCGTCCTCGCCATCGTCGGCCTCATCGCGAGCACGTGGGCCGTCGTCCTCGTCTGGCCCGGCCGGGCGCCGCTGCCCCTGCTCGTGGCACTCGTCGTCGTCATCGCCCTCGGGGGACCCGGCTCGATGGTCGGCTTCGACCTCGCGCGCTCCTTCAACCCCCGGCACCGGATCGGCAGCGCCCTCGGCGTCGTCAACGTCGGCGGCTTCGTCGCCTCGCTCGTGAGCATGGCGCTCATCGGGGTCGTGCTCGACCGGCTGGCGCCGCGCGGTCCGGTGGACTACACCCTCGGCGACTTCCGGGTCGCGATGTCGGTCCAGTTCCTCTTCTGGGGTCTCGGCGCCCTCCAGGTGTGGCGCTACCGCACCAAGACGCGAGAGCACCTGCGCCGCACCAATCCCGACGCTTTCGCAGCGCTGCGGCGCGGCGAGTCGGAGCTGCCCGGCATCTCCAGACCCTGAGCTGCTCGGCATCTCCAGGCCCGGAGCGGCCCGTCTTCTGCGGGCCGGGGTGACACGCCGAGGCGGCACCCGGGAGGATCGGGGGCATGGACGCCTCGGACTGGGACAGCCGGTATGCCGCCGCCGACCTCGTGTGGTCCGCGACCCCCAACGCCGTGGTCGAGCGCGAGGCGGCCGGGCTGACGCCTGGCCGAGCCCTCGACCTCGCCGCCGGCGAGGGACGCAACGCCCTCTGGCTTGCCGAGCGCGGCTGGCAGGCGACCGCCGTCGACTTCTCGGCCGTCGCCAGCGAGCGCGTCCGCCACCTCGCCGACACCCGGCTCGGGGCGGCAGCCGATCGCCTCACGACGGTCACGGCCGACGTCGTCGAGTGGAAGCCGCCGGCCGGCTCCTTCGACCTCGTCGTCGTGGCCTACCTCCACCTGCCCGAGCCGCAGCGCCGCCGGGTCCACGAGCACGCGGCCCGGGCGCTGGCCCCCGGCGGCACCCTCCTCGTCATTGCTCACGACCTCGACAACCTCGCCCACGGTGTCGGCGGCCCGCAGGACCCGGCAGTCCTCTACACGCCGCAGGACGTCGTCGCCGACCTCGACGGGTCGGGGCTCGTCGTCGAGCGGGCCGAGACGGTGCGCCGGCCCGTCGCCGGCGAGGGACACACGGCACACGGCGGCGACGAGCCGCCCACGCGGGACGCCCTCGACGCCTTCGTCCGCGCCCACCGGCCCGGTGGGGCCCGCTGATGCAGCTCATGGGATCGGCCGCTCCCATCCGCGGCGTCGTTCTCGACCTCCACTCCACCCTCGTCCACGGTGGTGACCCGCTCACCTGGCTCGAAGCGGCCTGGCGCGAGCTCGGCCGGCCCGGACGGCCCGCTGACGCGCTCGGCGCGCCTGCCGTCGTCGGCGCGGCGGCGTTCCTCGACCGGATCTGGGAGCACGCCCGCGACCTCGACCCGGACAGCACCCGAGACCTCGACCCGCAACGGCACCGTGAGGTCTTCGACCGCACCATCGCACGGATCCCCAGCGTCGACCCGGCGCTCGCCGACGCGCTCTACCGGACCATGGCGGCGCAGTGGGAGTCCTACGACGACGCCGTCCCGGTCCTGGAAGCCCTGCGCGCGGCGGGGATCCGGGTCGTGGTCCTCTCCAACGTGGGCTTCGACCTCACCCAGACCCTGGCCCGCACCGGCCTGGCCGACCGCGTCGACGGCGTCGTCATGTCCTTCGAGATGGGCGTCGTCAAGCCGGCTCCCGAGATCTTCGAGCGGGCCCTTGACCTGCTCGGCCTGGCCGCGCCGGAGGTCCTCATGGTCGGGGACACCTGGCCCGACGACGGAGGCGCCGCGGCACTGGGCATCCGGACCCTCCTGCTGCCCCGCACCGACGGCCCGGTGCACGGCCTCGAGCTCGTGCTGCGTCTCGTCACCGGCTGACACGTCGCCGCCCCGGCCAACCCGCCCCGGCCAACCCGCCCCGACTCCCGCGGGTGGCCCGGTCAGGGCAGCGCGACGACCGGCCCGTCCCAACGGCCGCGTAGCCACCGGTCGTGGCTCGCCACGACGACGGTCCCCGCCGAACGGCCCAGCGCCTCCTCGAGATCGGCGGCGAGGGCCAGCGAGATATGGTTCGTCGGCTCGTCGAGGAGCAGCAGGTCGGGGCTGCTCGCGACGACCACCGCGAGCGCGAGCCGTCGCTGCTGACCGACGCTGAGCAGCCCGACCGGGGTCCCCAGCTCACGCGGGTGCACGAGACCGAGCTCCACCAGCGGTGGGGCGTCGGCGTCGCCTGTCGCCGCGGCATACACCTCCTGCGCGGTGAGGTCGGGGCGCTCGAACGTGGCGTCCTGTGGGAGGTATCCCACCCGTTTCGCGCGCACCCGCACGTCGCCGCGCGCTGGCCGCAGCCGCCCGGCCAGCACCTCCAGCAGCGAGGACTTGCCGCTGCCGTTGGCGCCGGTGACGAGGAGGTGCTCGCCCGCCTCGACGGTGAGCCGGTCGACGACGACCCGGCCGCGCACCTCGAGCCCGCGGACCCAGACGCTCGCCGCGCCATCGACCAGGGTCCGGCCGAAGGTCAGCGGCCGCGGCGGCTTGGGAACGACCTCGCGCTCGATGGCGGCGATCCGTCGCTCGACGGCGTGCACCCGGCGGGCGACCGTGCGCGCGACGGCCGCACCCTTGGCGTGGTAGATGAACTTGTCGTTGTCGCGGGGCCCCCGGTCGGGCGCCACGGTGCGCGCCGTGGTCTGCCCCGCGGCGCGCAGCGCGGTGAGCTCGTCCCGCTGGGCGACGAACGCCTCCTCCCAGCGACGGCGCGCCCTGCGCCGCTCGGCGAGGTATGCCGTGAAGTCGCCGACGAACCGCGAGCCACCCTGCCCGTCGACCCCGAAGTGGGACGGGTCGAGGTCCACGACGACGGACGCGGTCCGGTCGAGGAAGACCCGGTCATGGCTGGCCACGACGACGACGCCGGCCGACCCGGAGACGAGCTCCTCGACGAGGGCGGTCGCCTCGTCGTCGAGATGGTTGGTCGGCTCATCGAGCAGGACGCAGTCGGGGCGCCGCGTGACGATGGCCGCGAGGGCCAGCCGGGTCCGCTCCCCGCCTGAGAGCGCGGCCACCGGCCGCGCCCGCCCGAGGTGCGCCACGCCCAGCCGGGCCGCGGCCACGTCGGCCCTCCGGTCGGCGTCCCAGGCCTCGTGGTGCACAGCCCAGGCGAGCAGGTCGGCATACTCCTGCGTGACCGCGGGGCCGGTGGTGCCGAGCTCGGCGGCCAGCGTCTCGAGCCGCGCGACGGCGTCGTGCAACGGGGCAAGCACCGCGGCAAGCACGTCGCCCACGGTCGAGCCGGGCGCGAACTCGGGCTCCTGGGCGAGGTAGGCGACGTCGGCGGGACCCGTCACCGAACCGGAGTCAGGCCGGTCCAGCCCGGCGAGAAGCCGCAACAGGGTGGACTTGCCGCTGCCGTTCTCACCGACGAGGCCGACCGGCTCGCCGGGGTTCGCAAGGAGGTCGACGCCGTCGAGGACCAGGCGGTCGCCGAAGGTCCGGGTCAGGTCGCTGGCGACGAGGGGCATGAGGGAGGGGGTTGACATCAAGAACCTCGTAGGGGAGTCGGAGGGGACCCGCCGGGCTGCTGCCGCGGTCGCGGATCGGTCGACGTCTCAGCTCTCCATGATGGGCCGATCGTGCCCCAGCGTCGACATCGGGGCAAGGGCATTTGCCAGACACCCCCGTGTGAGGATTGACCCATGCTCAGCCTCGCCCTCGCGCAGCAGCTCAAGACCGCTGGCCTGACGTGGAACCCGGCGGCCGGTGACCGGTTCGTCGTCCCCGTCGCCGACATGGAGGAGGAGGTCTTCATCCTCAGCGACGTGACAGCCGACGTCCACGAGTTCGACACCGGAGCGGTCATCGGCTTCAACGGGACGACCGAGTGGGCCCTCGACAGCATCGAGCAGGGTGACGTCGTCTGGCTGCCGCGCGAGGACCAGCTGCGCGAGCTCATCGGCGACGGCTTCCTCCAGCTCGAGAAGGTCAACGGCGGGTATGCCGTGACCGCCGGGACCCCCCGGCGCGGCGAGCAGCGGTTCATCGACATCGACGCCGAACGCGCCTACGCCAGAGCGCTGCTCGCCCAGCTCGGCGCCGGACCGGCCTGACGCGGCGTCCGGCGTGGTGGGGGTGTCGACTGCGTCGAGTGCCGTCGCAGCTTCGGACGTGCCCGGCGTTCCGTCGGGGTGGCCTGACCGATCACCTGATCGGCCTGAGGACGGTTCGTGTGAACCAGATGAGCCCGCCACACCCTCATCCCGTGACCCTCATGTGTCTACTCAGGATCGCGGGTGGGTGAAGTTCAGGAAGGTAGCATCTGGAGTGCTACCGTACTTCCATGGAGCGCATCGGGGTCCGCGAGCTCCGTCAGCACGCGAGCAGATATCTGGACCGGGT
>JBBRZC010000005.1:0-44092 GCA_038237075.1 Actinomycetales bacterium | reverse complement strand
TCCGAGATCCCGCCGACGAGCCGCTTCACCGTCGGAAGGAGTGCCGAACAGCGACTCAGAAGTACCAGGGGAAGGGGGACCAGTCGGGGTCGCGCTTCTCGAGGAACTGGTCGCGGCCCTCGACGGCCTCGTCGGTCATGTAGGCCAGGCGGGTCGCCTCGCCGGCGAACACCTGCTGCCCCATGAGCCCGTCATCGAGGAGGTTGAAGGCGAACTTGAGCATCCGCTGGGCCTGCGGCGACTTGCCCATGATCTCGCGGGCCACCCGCAGGGCCTCGGCCTCGAGGTCGGCGTGGTCGGCCACGATGTTGACGGCGCCCATCCGGTGCATGTCCTCGGCCGAGTAGGTCCGCCCGAGGAAGAAGATCTCGCGGGCGAACTTCTGGCCCACCATCTTCGCGAGGTATGCCGAGCCGTACCCGGCGTCGAACGACCCGACGTCGGCATCGGTCTGCTTGAAGCGGGCCTCCTGCCGCGAGGCGATGGTGAGGTCGCAGACGACGTGCAGCGAGTGGCCGCCCCCCGCGGCCCAGCCCGGGACGACGGCGACCACGACCTTGGGCATGGTCCTGATCAGCCGCTGCACCTCGAGGATGTGCAGCCGCCCGCCCTGAGCCTGCACCCGGGCGCGGTCCACGGTGTCGGCCGTCTCGCCCTTGGCGTACTGATAGCCGCTGCGCCCACGGATGCGCTGGTCCCCCCCGGAGCAGAAGGACCACTGGCCGCGCGCGGACGGGCCGTTGCCGGTGAGCAGCACGACGCCGACGTCGGGGGTCATCCGGGCGTGGTCGAGGGCGCGGTAGAGCTCGTCCACGGTGTGCGGGCGGAACGCGTTGAGCACGTCGGGCCGGTCGAAGGCGATCCGCACGGCGCCGAGCCCGCGCGCCCGGTGGTAGGTGATGTCGGTGAGCTCGAAGCCGTCGACGACGTCCCACGCCTGCGCGTCGAACATGTCGCTCACGCTCGCCGGGTCGGTCGTCTCGTCGCGGTCGCTCACGGGTGTGAGGATACGGTCATGGCTTCGAGTGACAGCGTCGTGCCCGCCCTCGACGCGCTCCTCGACGGGCTGCGGGTCGTCAGCATCCCGCTCCGGGTCCGATTCCGCGGCATCGGCCATCGCGAGGCGGTCCTTCTGCACGGACCGGCGGGTTGGGGCGAGTTCTCGCCCTTCCTCGAGTACGCCCCGGCCGAGGCGGCCCGCTGGCTCGATGCCGCGGTCGAGGCGGCGTGGCAGGGGTGGCCGGCACCCGTGCGGGACGCCGTGCCCGTCAACGCGACGGTCCCCGCCGTGCCGGCCGACGAGGTGGCGGCGCTGCTCGCGCGCTACGACGGCTGCACCACGGCCAAGGTCAAGGTTGCCGAGCGCGGCCAGTCCCTCACCGAGGACGTATGCCGGATCGCGGCGGTCCGCGACGCCATGGGCGCCACCGCGCGGATCCGGGTCGACGCGAACGGCGGATGGTCGGTGGACCAGGCGGTGCAGGCGCTCGGGGAGCTCGCGGCATACGGGCTCGAGTATGCGGAGCAGCCGTGCGCGACGGTCGAGGAGCTCGCACTGCTGCGAGTTGTCTTGGCACGCAGGGGAATACCCGTCCTCGTCGCCGCGGACGAGTCCATCCGCAATGCCGACGACCCGATGCGGGTCGACCGGGAGGGGGCGGCCGACCTCGTCGTCCTCAAGGTCGCCCCGCTCGGCGGGGTGCGCCGCGCCTTGCGGATCGCGCAGCAGTGCGGCCTGCCCGCCGTGGTCTCCTCGGCGCTCGACACGTCGGTGGGGATCGCCGCAGGCCTGGCCCTGGCCGCGGCGTTGCCGGACCTGCCGTTCGCATGCGGCCTCGCCACCGTCGAGATGCTGACCGACGACGTGGCGAGCCCGTCGCTCGTCCCGGTCGGCGGGTCGATCACCGTGGGGACGGCGGCGGTCGTCGAGGAGCGCGTCACCCGGCTGGCGGCCCCGCGGGAGCGGGTGCGTTGGTGGCGCGAGCGCGTCACCGCCTGTCACGCCCTGCTGGCGGGTGGTCCCGGATGACGATGACGCAGCGCGACACCCGGGCAGAATGACCCCGTGCTCAAGGCCTGCCTGAACGGCGACCGGCCCGCGCGGGAGCGCGTCCCGGTGACGCCGGCCGCCCTCGCGCTCGCCGCCCGCGAGGCGGTCGAGGAGGGGGCAGAAGCGATCCACGTCCACCCCCGCGGCGACCTCGGACGGGAGTCCCTCGACGTGGACCTTGTCGCCGCGACCCTGGCCGCGATCCGTGCGGCGGTTCCCGGGGTGCGCGTGGGGGTGAGCACCCACGCCGCCATCTGCCCCGACCCTGAGCAGCGGCTCGCCCTGGTGCGCGAGTGGACCGGCCCGCGGGAGGGCGGGCCCGACTTCGCGAGCGTCAACTGGCACGAGGAGGGGGCGGTCGAGGTCGCGCGCGTGCTGCGTGCCCGTGGGATCGGCGTCGAGGCAGGCCTGTTCACGCCCGCGGCAGCATCGACGTTCGTCGCCACCCGGTGGCCCTGGCAGGTCGAACGGGTCCTTGTCGAGGCCGTTCCCGGGATCAGCCCCGGCGGCTACGGCCAGTGGGCCGTCGAGCGCATCCTCGCGGCCCTCGGGTCGGTGCCGCCGCCCGTGCTCGTCCACGGCGAGGACCGGTGGGCCTGGCCGGTCCTGCGCTGGGCCCAGCGGCGCGGCTACGACACGCGGATCGGGCTCGAGGACTCCCTCGTCGACGAGGCCGGTCGACGGGTGGAGTCCAGTGCGGAGCTCGTCCGGGCGGCCCTCGCGGTGCCCGGAGCCTGACCGGAGCCCGATCGCGGTCAGTCTGATCCGCGGACGCGCCTGACGGCGCCGGTCACAGGCTGGTTGGATGTGCGGATGGCACGACACGGACGGGCCAGCACCGCAGAGCACGAGGCAGCGACCGCCCAGGCCGTCTCCCAGCTCGCCCGGATCCCCGCCGACCAGCCGGTCCGCCTCGCCAAGCGCACCTCGAACCTCTTCCGTCAGCGCGCCGTCACCGCCGGGCCGGGGCTCGACGTCTCGGGATTCGACCGCTCCATCGACGTCGACCCCGTCTCGCTGACGGCCCACGTCCAGGGCATGACGACCTACGAGGACCTCGTCGAGGCCACCCTCGCCAACGGGTGTATGCCGTGCGTGGTGCCTCAGCTGCGCACCATCACCATCGGCGGCGCGGTGACCGGGCTGGGGATCGAGTCGTCGTCGTTCCGGTCGGGACTGCCGCACGAGTCGGTCCTCGAGGTCGAGGTCCTCACGGGCGCCGGCGAGGTCGTCGTCGCCCGGCCGGAGGGGGAGCACGCCGACCTGTTCCGCGCCTTCCCCAACTCCTACGGCTCGCTCGGCTACGCGCTCGGGCTCACCATCGAGCTGGAGCGGATCCACCCCTATGTCGCCCTGCACCACGTCCGTTTCGATGACCTGCCCTCGGTGACGCAGGCGATCGGCGAGATCATGCTCAGCCGCACCTGGGCAGGCGAGCGGGTCGACTTCCTCGACGGGGTCGTCTTCAGCCGCACCGAGGCCTATCTCAGCCTCGGCACCTGGGCGGACACCATCGGACCCCAGGGTCGCCCCAGCGACTACACGGGCCAGCAGGTCTTCTACCGCTCGATCCAGCAGCGCGAGCGAGACGTCCTCACGGTCCGCGACTACCTGTGGCGCTGGGATACCGACTGGTTCTGGTGCTCGCGGGCGTTCGGGGCGCAGAACCCCGCGGTCCGTCGTCTCTGGCCGAGACGGTGGCTGCGCAGCGACGTCTACTGGAAGATCGTCGCGGCGGAGGGCCGGCACCACGTCATGGCGAGGGTCGACGCTCGCCGCGGTCGGCCGCCTCGCGAGCGTGTCGTCCAGGACGTGGAGATCCCCCTGGCCCGCACCGCGGAGTTCCTCGACTGGTTCCTCCGAGAGGTGCCCATCGAGCCGGTCTGGCTCTGCCCCGTGCAGCTGCGCGACCGGCATACCGGGGCTCGCTCGGCCGAGGGCGGGCCGCCGTGGCCGCTCTACCCCATGCGCGTCGGCGAGCCCTACGTCAACGTCGGGTTCTGGTCCACCGTGGCGGTCGGCCCGGACCGCGCCGACGGCGACGTCAACCGCGCCATCGAGGAGGAGGTCTCCCGGCTAGGTGGCCACAAGTCCCTCTACTCGGACTCCTACTACGACGAGGCGACGTTCGACCGGCTCTACGGCGGGGCGGCATACCGGCGCGTCAAGGCGCGCTATGACCCCGACGGGCGCCTCCCCACTCTCTATGACAAGGCGGTGCGAAAACGATGACCATGACGGTTGCGGAAGCCTTCGGACGGGTTTTCGGTGAGAGCGCCCCGGTGCGCTTCAGCGCGTACGACGGGTCCTCGGCGGGAGCCGAGGAGGAGCCGCTGCGCATGGTCCTCAAGAGCAAGCGGGGTCTCGACTACGTCCTCACCGCGCCGGGCTCGCTCGGTCTCGTCCGGGCCTACCTGCAGGGCGACCTCGTCTTCGACCCGGTCGACGAGGGCGACCCCTACGAGCTGCTGAGGTTCCTCGAGGACGAGCTTCACCCACAGCGCCCGGGGCTCAACGAGATCCCCGACGTCGCCCGCTTCGTCAAGGACCACCGCCCGGCGATCCCCGAGCTCCCAGCGCAGGAGACGCCGGGCTCGCTGCGGCGGCTGGCCATCGGCATCAGCCACGCCCGCAGCCGCGACGCCCACGCGATCAGGCACCACTACGACGTGTCGAACCGGTTCTACGAGATGCTCCTCGGCGAGTCGATGGCCTACACGTGTGCCGTCTACCCGAGTGGGCAGGCGACGCTGGAGGAGGCGCAGGAGGAGAAGTTCGACCTCGTATGCCGCAAGCTCGGGCTCGCCCCCGGGATGCGGCTGCTCGACGTCGGCTGCGGCTGGGGTGGCATGGTCAGGCACGCGGTGCTCCACTACGGGGTCTCCGCTCTCGGGGTCACCCTCTCGAAGTCCCAGGCCGACTGGGGCGCGGCCCGCATCGCCGAGGAGGGGCTCGGCAGGCTGGCCACGATCCGCCACGGCGACTACCGCGACGTCACCGAGAGTGGCGTCGACGCCGTGTCGTCCATCGGCCTCACCGAGCACATCGGGGTCGCCAACTACCCCGCCTACTTCCGCTTCCTGCGCTCCCGGCTGCGCGACGGCGGCCGGCTGCTCAACCACTGCATCACCCGGCCGGACAACCGGCACCCTGGCATCCCGTCGCGGGGGTTCATCAACCGCTACGTCTTCCCCGACGGCGGCATCACCGGGTCCGGCGACATCGTGCGGATCATGGAGGACGCCGGCCTCGAGGTGCGCCACCAGGAGAACCTGCGCGAGCACTACGCGATGACGACCCGTGACTGGGGCACCAACCTCTCGAAGCACTGGGACGAGGCCGTCGAGGAGGTCGGGCTCGGCGTGGCGCGGGTCTGGGGCCTCTACCTCGCCGGTTCGCGGCTCTCGTTCGAGCGCAACCGGATCCAGCTGCACCAGGTGCTCGCGTCGAGGACGGACCAGGAGGGTGAGTCGGGTTTCGCGCTGCGGCCGACCTGGGCCTCCTGAGTCCGGCTCTCGGCCCGTCCAGCCCTACCCGCGCCGGGACGCCTGACGTCGCAGCTCGGCCTTGGCGAGGGCGTTCTTGTGGACCTCGTCCGGGCCGTCGGCGAACCGCAGCGAGCGGATCCCGGCGAACGCCGCGGCGAGGGGGAAATCCTGCCCGAGCCCGCCGGCACCGTGCGCCTGGATCGCCTTGTCGAGGATCCACTCGACCGTAGAGGGCGTGGCGATCTTGATCGCCTGGATCTCGGTGTGGGCGCCCTTGTTGCCGACGGTGTCCATGAGCCACGCCGTCTTGAGGACGAGGAGGCGCAGCTGCTCGATCCGCACCCGTGACTCGGCGATCCAGTCGCGGATGACCCCCTGCTCCGAGAGCGGGCGGCCAAAGGCGACCCGCTGCGACACCCGGTCGCACATGAGCTCCACGGCCCGCTCGGCGATGCCGATCGAGCGCATGCAGTGGTGGATCCGCCCCGGCCCGAGCCGGGCCTGGGCGATGGCGAACCCGTCACCCTCGCCGCCGATGAGGTTGCCTGCGGGCACCCGGACGCCGTGGAACGCGAGCTCGGCGTGACCGCCGTGGTCGCGGTCGTCATAGCCCAGGACCGTCATGGCGCGCTTGACCTCGAGACCCACGGCGTCGCGGGGGACGAGGATCATGCTCTGCTGGCGGTGCCGGTCGGCGCCCGGGGCGGTCTTGCCCATGACGATGAAGACGGCGCAGTCGGGGTTCATCGCCCCGGTGATCCACCACTTGCGACCCGTGACGAGGTAGTCGCCGCTGCCGTCGCCCGCCCGTTCGATGCGGGTGCCGATGTTCGTCGCGTCCGACGAGGCGACGTCGGGCTCGGTCATCGCGAAGGCGGAGCGGATCTCGCCGCGCAGCAACGGTTCCAGCCACTGCTCCTGCTGCTTGGGGGACCCGAACGCCTCGAGGACCTCCATGTTGCCGGTGTCGGGAGCGGAGCAGTTGAGGGCCGCCGGGGCGAGACCGATGCTGCGGCCGGTGATCTCGGCCAGGGTCGCGTACTGGAGGTTGGTCAGGCCGGCACCCTTGTCGCCGGGGAGGAAGGCGTTCCACAGGCCCCGGGCCTGCGCCTCCTGGCGCAGCGGCCCGAGCACGGGAACCCGGCTCCACGCCCACGCGTCGTCGAGCTCGCCCATCTGCTGCGCGAAGACTGGTTCGGCGGGGTGGACGTGGCTGTCCATGAAGTCCAGGAGCGCGGCGCGCAGCTCCTCGGTGCGGGCGTCGTGGCCGAAGTCCATCAGTGCTCCTTGTTGGTCGAGTTACGTTCCAGCGGGCGGGAGCTCATCGAATCGGACCTCATCGAAGCGAGTCCCAGGCCCAGCAGCGGCTCGACCATCGAGCCGATGTCGTCGAACCCGGCTCCCACGGTCTGTCCCCGCACGTGCCGCAGGTGGATGCCCTCGAGGATCACGGCGAGCTTGAAGCACGCCAGCGCCTCGTAGAAGCCGAGGTGGGTCAGGTCACGCCCGCTCCGGGCGCCGTAGCGGGCGACGATCTCCTCACGGGTCGCGAACCCGGGAGCGAGGGACGCGGTGGACACGCCGGCCCCGACCCCGAGCTCGGCCACCCGGTGGTAGGTGAGGAGCAGCGCGACGTCGGTGAGCGGGTCGCCGAGCGTCGCCATCTCCCAGTCGAGGACGGCGGCGAGCTCGCCGTCATCGGTGACGAGGATGTTGTCGAGCCGGTAGTCGCCGTGGACGACGGCCGGCGGCGTGCCGTCGGGGACGCCGCCGCGGAGCAGGCCCAGGAGCTCGTCGGCTCCGGCGAGGTCGCGGCTGCGCGAGGAGTCGAGCTGCTGGCCCCAGCGCCGCACCTGGCGGGCGAGGAACCCCTCCGGCCTGCCGAAGTCCGCCAGCCCCACCGCCTGCGGGTCGACGGTGTGCAGGTCGGCGAGGGTGTCGACCATCCGCTCGGCGATCCGCCGGGTGCGTGCTGCCCCCAGCGACTCCAGCTCCTCGGCGCTCCGGTAGGGGACGCCCGCAACGAGCTCCATGACGTAGAACGGCGCCCCGAGCACCGCGTCGTCGGGGCACACGGCATACATCTGCGGGACGGGCACCGGCGTCCCGTGCAGGGCGGCCATGACCCGGTGCTCGCGGACCATGTCGTGGGCCGTGGCGAGCACGTGCCCGAGCGGAGGCCGCCGCACGATGACCTGGCGCGACCCGTCTGCAACGACGTAGGTGAGGTTGGACTTGCCGCCCGCGACGACCTCGCCGGTCAGCGGCCCGGAGAGCAGGCCCGGTGCGGCGGTGGAGAGCCACGTTGCGAGGGCGGCCAGGTCGAGGCCCGGCGGGTTGGCGCTCATGCCGTCGTCGGGTATGCCGTGCTCATGCGGTGGCGACGTAGGCGACGCGCCCCGTCGTGGTCCCGTCGGCGAGCCTCTGCACGCCGTCGGCGACGGCGCCAAGCCCGAAGCGCTCGCTGACGAGAGGGGCGACGGCTCCCGTGTCGACGAGCCGGGTGAGCTCCTCGTGGCAGTGCCGCACCGCGGCCGGGTCGAGCCTGGTGTAGAGGCCCCAGTGCAGGCCGAGGATCGAGTAGTTCTTGACGAGGGCGTGCCCGAGTGCGGGCGCCTGGATCGTGCCGCCCGCGAAGCCGACGACGATTATCCGCCCCTCGAAGGCGACGCACTTCGTCGAGCGGTCGTAGGTCTCGCCCCCGACCGGGTCGAAGACGACGTCGGCGCCCCGGCCCTCGGTGACCTCCTTGACCACGGCCACGAAGTCCTCGGTGTGCCGGTCGACGACGACGTCGGCACCGAGGCGACGCGCCACGTCTGCCTTGTCGGGGCCGCCGACGACCCCGATCACGGTGGCGCCCGCAGCCTTGCCGAGCTGGACCGCGGCGCTGCCGACGCCTCCGGCCGCGGCATGGACGAGCAGGGTCTCACCGGGCTGGAGCCGGGCCCGCCGGTGCAGCGCGAACCAGCCGGTCTGGTAGCCGATGAAGAAGCCGCCCGCCTGGGCGTCGTCGAGGCCGGCGGGTGCGGCGAAGGTGCCGGACGCGTCCATGACGGCCTCCTCGGCGAAGCCGCCGTGCGGCAGCACCGACCCTCCGACGACCCGGTCTCCGACGGCGAACCCCTCGACGCCGGAACCGGTCTCGATGACCTCGCCGCACAGCTCGACGCCCGGGGTGAAGGGGAGGGGCGGGCGCACCTGGTAGAGCCCGCGGCACAGCAGGGCGTCGGGGAAGTTCGCCGCGGCAGCGCGCACCCGCACCCGCAGCTGGCCGGCTCCGGCACGCAGCTCGGGCACGTCCTCGAGGAGCAGGACCTCCCGTGGATCGCCGAGCTCGTGGACCTGCCATGCCTTCACGGGGCGCTCCCTGCTGTCGTCGTGGTGGGCTCGGCTGCGGCGTCGAGCTTGGCCTGGAGCCGCTGCATGCCGGCGATCCAGGCGTCGGGGTGGGCGGCGCGCTGCGCGTAGTAGCCGGCCACCTCGGGGTGCGGCAGGACGAGGAGCTCCTCGCCCCCGAGGGCCTGCCACACGCATTCCGCGACCTCCTCCGGCTCGAGGGCCCGGTCGCGTGAGAGCAGCTCGGTGAGCGGGCCGGCCTGCTCGAGCATTCGTGTCCGGACCCCCTGCGGGCAGATCGCCTGCACGACGACGCCGCGGTGGCCGTAGGTGGCCCGCAGCCACTCCGCGAACGCCACGGCCGCGTGCTTGGACACCGAGTAGGGCGCGCTCCCGAGCATCGTCAGCAGCCCCGCCGCCGACGCCGTGACGACGAACCGGCCGCCGCCCTCGTCGAGCCACGTCGGCACGAGGAGCCGGGCCGCCCGGACGTGGGCCATGACGTTGACCTCGAGGGCGGTGGCCCATGCCGACTCGGGGGAGTCCAGGCCCCGGCCGGTCTCGACGCCGGCGTTGGCGAAGAAGACGTCGATGCGGCCGAGGTGATCCCGGGCCGCGCCGACGAGCGTCGCGACACCCTCCTCGCCGGCGCAGTCGACGACGAGCGGCTGCGCCCCGAGCGAGGCGGCGACCTCGACGACTGCGTCGTCCACATCGGCGACGACGAGCCGAAAGCCCTCTCGCGTCAGGCGACCCGCGATCGCGGCGCCGATGCCGCGGGCGGCGCCGGTGACCACGGCGGTCGAGCCGGCGGCATACATCTCACATCCCTCCGGCCAGGGTCATGCCGCCGTCGACGACGACGGTCTGGCCGGTCATCCACGCAGCGTCCCGGGAGAGGAGGAAGGCGACCACGCTGCTCACGTCCTCGGGGACTCCTAGGCGCCGCAGGGGGTATGCCGCGGCGACATGCTCCTCGCGCCCCTCGTAGAGGGCGCTGGCGAAGGCCGTCTTGACGACCGCCGGGGCGACCGCGTTGACGCGGACCCGTGGGCCGAGCTCGACGGCGAGCTCCTCGGTGAGGTGGATGAGCATCGCCTTGGTGGCGCCATAGAAGCCGATCCCGGGGGCGGGCCGCAGGCCGGCGACCGAGGCGACGTTGACGACTGCCCCGCCGTGCTTTCCGAGCCGAGCGGCGTGGGCCTGCTGGACCCAGGAGAGCGCCGCGAGGCAGTTCACCTCGACCATCTTGCGGGCGGCACCGAGGTCGAGGTCGAGCAAGGGCCCGTAGGCCGGGCTGATGCCGGTGTTGTTGACGAGCAGGTCGAGGCTGCCGAACGTCTCGATGGTCCGGGCGATGGCGTCCCGCTGGTGGTCGCCGTCGTCGGTGCGCCCCGCCACGGCGATCGCGTGCTCTGGCCCACCGAGCGACTCGACGGCGGCGTCGAGGGCCTCCTGCTTGCGCGCCGTGACGCAGACCTTCGCGCCCTCGTCGACGAGCCGCTGCGCGATGGCGAGGCCGATGCCTCGGCTTGCTCCCGTGACCAGGCCCACGGACCCGTCGAACCGTGCCATGACGCTCCTCTTCGAGATCTGGTCGCCGACTAAGCGCTTGCTTACCTTGGCGCACGGCAGAGCAGACGTCAACCGCAGCCGGTGATGGTGTCCGGCGTCTCAGCCGTCGCGCCGGCCGCGGTCGTCCCGTCGCCCGCGCCCTGGGATCCGGCGCAGGACCGGGTCGAGCAGGTCCCACACCTCGCTGATGTGCAGGACGGCCGCCATGCAGAGATAGGCCACCCCGAAGGCCCCGCCAGCGACGACCAGGGTGAGAAGGGCGCCGAGCCGGCCACTCACCAGCCCCTGGAAGCCCAGCACCACCGGCCATGCGATGGCACCGGCCACGAGGGCCGCGCCCCCCATCCGCGCGACCGAACGGAAGACGGGGCGCAGCCCGAGGTGGCCGAGCCGGCGCCGGATGAAGTACATCCCGAAGAGCGAGCTGAGGACGTTGCTCACGACGATGCCGACGGCGATGACCGCCACCGTGTGCTCGGGGCGGAGCAGGAGCGTGGTCAGGGTGATCGCCGTCGCCGACCCGGTGAGGACGAGCTGCTCCCAGAACGCCATCCGGCCGTCGTCGTGGGCATAGAAGAAGCGCTGGTTGAGCACGTCGATGCCGAAGGGGACCACGCCGATGGCCATGGCGGCGAGCACCTGCGCGGTGGCCGGCAGCTCGGCGGGGTTGCGCGAGCTGAAGAGGAAGGCCACGACCGGGAGAGCGAGGACGAGCAGCGCCACGGACGCCGGCAGGGTCAGGGCCGTCGGCACGCTGAGGCCGCGGGCGTACTCGCGGCGCAGCACCGCCGTGTCGCCGTCCTGCGCAGCACGCGAGATGCGGGGATAGAGGGCGGTGATGATCGACAGGGCGACGAAGGAGTGCGGCACCATGAAGACGAAGAGCGCGTTGGAGTAGACCGCGACACCGGGCACGAAGCGGTGCAGCTCGTCGGCCTGGTTCGACGCGTGCCACATCACCCGCGAGGCGACGAGGTAGCCGAGCTGCGCGACGAGCAGCGCGGTGAAGGCCCACCCGGCGATCTTCGACGTCTGGCCGAGGCCGGCCCCGCGCAACCCAAAACGGGGAGTCCACCGAAAACCACTGCGCCACAACGGGATGACGAGGAAGAGCGCCTGTGCTGCGATGCTCAGGGTCGCGGTGCCGGCGAAGAGCCACACCATCGCGGGGGTCCACTGGCCAGGTGGCAGGTGGCCGTTGTAGAGCGCCATGAAGGCGAGCAGCCCGACGATCTGGACGACGTTCGCCAGCGCCGGCGACCAGCCGAACGCCCCGAGCCGGCCGCGGGCGTTGAGGACCTGGCCCAGCACGGCATACAGGCCGTAGAAGAAGATCTGCGGCACGGTCAGGAAGGCGAAGAACGTCGCCAGCGACAGCGCGTCGGGGCTGAGGTCCGTGGCGTAGAGACGCACGAGCAGGCCGGCACCGGCGGTGCACACCGCGGTGACGAGGAGGAACCCGACCACTGCCAGGGTGAGGATCCGGTCGGTGAAGTCGCGGCCACCGTCGGGGTTCCGCGCCGCCTTGACGAGCTGGGGCACGAGCACCGAGTTGAGCACGCCGCCGGCGATGATCATGTAGATGACGTTGGGCAGGGTGTTGGCCGTGGTGAAGGCGTTGCCGGTCAGGCCCTGCCCGATGGCGACGACGACGAGCGACTGGCGCACCACCCCGAGGACGCGCGAGGCCACCGAGCCGCTGGCCATGGCCATGCTCGAGCGCGCGATGCTCGGGCTCGACGTGCTCATCTGGTCAACTCTTCACCAAGCGCGGCGATCGCGGCGGCATGCGCCCGGCGGTCGGCGCGCCCCACCCGGGCCTCGACCACCCGCAGCCCGGTGACCGGGGCCGCCAGGGTGCGCTGCAGGTCGCCCGCGCTGGCGACCCTCTCGTATGCCGTGTGGGTCGCCGCACAGAGCGCCTCGAGGTCGACGCCGTGGGGCGTCCCGAACACCCGCTCGAAGGCGGCGGCGTAGTCGGGAGCGCCCTGCTCGAGGCCGCTGAAGATCGCGCCGCCGTCGTCGTTGACGACGACGAGGGTGAGGTCGGGGCGTGGCTCGTCGGGTCCGATGACCAGCCCGGACGCGTCGTGGAGGAAGGTGAGGTCGCCGAGCAGGGCGATGGAACGGGAGGCGTCCGGGCGGCCGAGCGCCACTCCGACCGCGGTCGAGACGGTGCCGTCGATGCCGGCGAGCCCGCGGTTGCCGACGACGAACCGGTGCTCGTGCGGGGGGTAGGGCGTCGTCATGAGGTCGAGGTCGCGCACCGGGCTGGACGAGCCGACGACGAGGGTCGCGTGCGCGACGACGGCGGCGGCGACCTCGCGGGCCACGTGGAGCGGGTCGAGCCCCGGGAGGGCGTCGACCCAGGCGTCGAGGCGGGCGGCGAGGTCGGCGTCGGCGCTCCTCCAGCCGGCGAGCCACGTGACGTCGGCCGGGCTCGGGGCGCCCGCCGGGTCGAGCGTCGGGGTGGTCGCCAGGTGCCGGGCCACCCGCGCGGGGTCGGTGACGACGCCGCCCGGACCGGGTGCGGCGAGCACCTCGACGTCGGCGCGGGAGACGAGGTCGGTGACGGGCCGAGACAGGGTCGGGTGGCCCAGGACGACGACCCGTTCGACCTGCCGGCCGAGGTCGGTGCCGAGGAGGAGCCGGTAGGTGCGGACGGCGTTGGCTCCGACCCGGGCTCCGGAGGTGGGTTCGGCCAGCAGCGGCCAGCCGCCCCGCTCGGCGAGGATCCGCGCGGCGGAGCCGGCCTCGTCCCCCGCCACCACGACGGTCCGCGGCCCGCGGGCCAGGACCTCGGCCGGCGCCGCGGCATCCCGGCGAGGCGTCCGGGGTGGGGGGTGCTGCGTGCGCGACGGAGCGCGCCAGGCGGGGATGGGGAGGAGCGGTGCCCCGAGCTGGAGGTTGAGGTGGGTCGGACCGGCCCGGGCACAGGCCTCCTCGGCCGCGGCGTCGAGCTCGGCGGCCGTCGCGTCGGTGCGCAGGTCCACGCAGGGAGCGAAGACCCCGAAGATCCCCGCCTGCTCGGTCGTCTGGTTCGCCCCGGTGCCGCGCAGCGTGTCGGGCCGGTCCGCCGAGACGACGACCACCTGCCGCCCGCCGTGGTGTGCCTCCATGACCGCCGGCAGCAGGTTGCCCACCGCTGTACCCGACGTCGTCACGACCGCGACGGGCTGGCGCGAGCCCACCGACAGACCCAACGCGAGGAACCCCGCGGTCCGCTCGTCGGTGCGCACGTGCAGCCGCACGTCGCCGGCGGCGTCCGCGGCATACAGGGCCAGCGCCAGCGGCGCCGAACGCGACCCCGGCGCGAGGACGACGTCACGCACTCCGCCCGACGCCAGGGCGGTGAGCAGGCGCACCGCGCGCTCGGGGGAGGTCACGACCTCCGAGTATGCCGTGCCGCCCGTCACCGTCCGTCGCTCGCGCCCACCGGCGTCCCCGCGCCCGTAGGGTGGTGTCCCGCGACGACGACGACGACCGCGACCACGAGGAGCAGTGATGACGGGCGGCAGCGACATCCCGGACCCGGGCTGGTGGCGGCACGCGGTGGTCTACCAGATCTATCCGCGCAGCTTCGCCGATGCGAACGGCGACGGCATGGGCGACCTGCGGGGCATCACCGCGCACCTGGAGCACCTGCGGCGCCTCGGCGTCGACGCGGTCTGGCTGAGCCCGTTCTACCCGTCGGCGCTCGCCGACGGCGGATACGACGTCGACGACTACCGGGCCGTGGCGCCCGAGATCGGGACCCTCGGCGACTTCGACGCGCTCGTCGCGGGCCTGCACGGCGCGGGCATCCGGATCATCGTCGACATCGTCCCCAACCACACGTCTAACCGGCACATGTGGTTCCGCGAGGCGCTCGCCTCGCCGCCCGGCTCGCCGGAGCGCGACCGCTACGTCTTCAGGCGCGGCCTCGGCGCCGGCGGCGAGCGCCCGCCGACGGACTGGACATCGTACTTCGGGGGGCCCGCCTGGGAGCCTGTCGGGGACGGCGAGTGGTACCTGCACCTCTTCGCTCCCGAGCAGCCGGACCTCAACTGGGCGAACCCCGAGGTGCGCGAGGACTTCCTCACCACGCTGCGGTTCTGGTCGGACCGGGGGGTCGACGGGTTCCGAGTCGACGTCGCGCACCTGCTCGTCAAGGACCTCGAAGGAGACCTGCCGACCCAGGCGCAGCTCAGCGCCGGCGGGTTCGCCGACGGCCATCACCCGTTCGAGGACCGCGACGAGCTCCCGGAGATCTACCGCACCTGGCGGGCGGTCTTCGACGAGTACGACCCCCCGCGCATGGCAGTCGCCGAGGCCTGGGTGCCGGCCCGCCGGAGGGTGCGGTTCGCCTCGCGCGAGGGTCTCGGTCAGGCCTTCAACTTCGACCTGCTCACGACCCCGTGGGACGCGTCGCGCTTCCACGCCGTCATCGACGAGAACCTCACTCTCGCCGAGGGGTCCGGGGCCTCGTCCACGTGGGTGTTCTCGAACCACGACGTGGTGCGCCACGCGTCCCGCTACGCCCTGCCGAACGGCACCGACCTGCAGGCCTGGCTCCTCTCCGAGGGCAAGGACCCCGAGCCCGACCTCGAGATGGGGTTGCGACGCGCCCGGGCGGCGACCCTCCTCGCCCTCGCGCTGCCCGGCTCCGCCTACCTCTTCCAGGGTGAGGAGCTGGGGCTCCCCGAGGTCGCCGACCTGCCGGCCGCCGTCCTGCAGGACCCGACGTGGGCGCGGTCCGAGGGCCGTGAGAAGGGCAGGGACGGCTGTCGCGTCCCGTTGCCGTGGACTGCGGACGGCCTGTCGTTCGGTTTCGGTCCCGGCCCGGCGCACCTCCCGCAGCCCGCCTGGTTCGCCCGGTATGCCGTGGCCGCCGAGGTGGGCGACCCGGCGTCGACGCTCTCCTTCTACATCGCCGCCGTGGCGCACCGGCGACGGATGCTCACCGACGAGCCGCTGGCGTGGGTGGACGGCCCGGCAGACGTGCTCCGCTTCCGGCGAGGCGGATCCTGGGAGTCGGTGACGAACTTCGGCGCCTCGCCGCTGCCGCTGCCCAAGGGGCGGGTCGTCGTCGCGAGCGGCCCGGTCGCGGACGAGACGCTGCCGGGCGAGACGACCGTCTGGCTCGACACGAGCGAGGGCTAGCCCAACGCGGCGCCACGACGCCGTGTTCGCAGCTACGACGGCGACACGGGCGGCTGGGGTAGCGGGCCCGGTGCAACGGTGACATGGCGCTTGCGCGCCGCCCTGGCCAGGCCGTCGTCGAAGGTGGCCAGGGTGGAGGCGGTGCTCAGGGCGGTGTCCAACGCGCAGCAGTCCGGCAGTCTCAGGTTGGAGCTGGCCCGCAGGTTCGCCAGTCGCAGTGGCTCACCGTCGGGCCGATCAGCGACGCGCAGTCCGATCGCTTCGAGGTCGGCGAGCATTTCTTGACCGCGTCCAGCCTTCACCCCACCCACCAGCACTTCGGCAAGGTTCAACGAGTGGATGACCATGTCCTCGGCTGCGGCCCCACGCAGATAGTCGGACGCAGCCTCGTGGTGTGGGTCGTGCGGGTACAGGTGGGCGATCACCACGCTGACATCCAGGGTGATCACCCGGGCCAGTCCTGACGCAGATCGGCGAGGTAGCCGCCGCTGAAGGCGTCGGCGTACTTGCCGCTGCTGGCGTCGATGGCCTCAACCCTGCTGCGGACCTCGTTGCTCCCTCCCTGCTCCAAGGCGGCACTCCCGGCATGCAGCAGCCGCAGCAGCAGCTTGGAACGCGGCTCAGCCGGCCACCGCCGCGCGGCCATGTCCAAGGCCTTCGCCACAGCGGGAGTCTCGGTGACCTGATGGCGTGGTCGGGTGGTTGGCACCCTGGAAGTGTACCACCGGCACATGAGGTGGCTCACTTGGCGGTTCAGCGTCCCGAGATACCGTAGGATCAGGACCCGCCGAGGGCGTCTCGCATGGGGACGAGCTTGGCATCCGACTCCGCGACCTCCGAGTCGGGGTCCGACCCGGCGACGATCCCGCACCCGGCGAAGAGCCGCAACGCGCTGGGCCGCCCGTCCTCGAACCGGCCGCAGCGCAGCGCGATGCCCCACTCGCCGTCACCGGTCCGGTCCATCCAGCCGACCGGCCCGGCATACCGGCCCCGGTCCATGCCCTCGAGCTCGGCGATGAGCGCGACGGCCTCCGTCGTGGGGGTGCCCCCGACCGCCGCCGAGGGGTGCAGCGACGCGGCGAGCGCCAGGGAGGTCGCGGCATCGGCGCTGACGCCGGCGACGTCCGTGGCGAGGTGCATGACGTTGCTGAGATGCAGGACGAACGGCGACTCGGGCACGTTCATCGAGGAGCAGTGCGGGGCGAGGGCCTCGGCGACCGACCGCACGGCATACTCGTGCTCCTCGAGGTCCTTGCTCGAGCGGGCCAGCGACCCGGCGAGGGCGAGGTCCTTGGCGTCGTCGCCGGTGCGGCGGATGGTGCCGGCCAGCACCCGCGAGGTGACCAGGCCCTGGTCGCGCCGCACGAGCAGCTCTGGGGTCGCGCCGACGAGCCCGGCGACCGCGAAGGTCCACGTGTTGTCGTAGCGGCTCGCGAGCTGGCCCAGGACCCAGCGGGGGTCGACCGGCGCGCCGGCCTCGACGCCGAGGTCGCGGGCGAGGACGACCTTGTCGAGGTCGCCGCGGGTGATCCTGCGCACTGCCTCGGCGACCGCCTCGGCCCACTGCGCCGACGACAGCGACCCGTCCGCGAAGGTCACCTCCCGGGGCGGCTGCGGCGCGGTGGCGGGCTCGAGGTCGGGCAGCGAGGGCAGCTGCGCGCCTCGGGTGGTCGTGGTCAGCCACCAGCGTCGGCCCCGGTGCCCCACGGCGACTCTGGGCACGACGAAGACCGCGGCGTCGTCGGAGTCGTCGGCGAACGGCAGCGACCCGAAGACCACTGGACCGGTCCCCGGCACCGCGACCTCGTCGCGCACCGCGGCGTGCGCGGCCGTGCGGGCCCACCAGCGACCGGCCTCGTCGAACCGCCGCGGCCCGCGCGCCGTGAAGGTGGCGGCGCGGCCCCACCCGACCAGCCCCTCGCCGCGGCGCACCCACGAGACGACGTCCGCCGGGTCGTCCTGCGCCGGGAGGAGCGCGAGCAGTGGGCCGGGGTCGAGAATCGCCACGGTGCGGACGACCAGCGGTGCCGCGCTCGGGGTGGGCGCGGGACCGCGGGTGGCGTGGGGCAGCGAGGACATCGCCACTCATGCTACGGGCGCTGAAGGGGGGACCGGCGAAGAGGTGGCGTCCACGGCCTGAGCAGCGGGCCGGGAGGGTATGCCGTGCGCGATGGCCCGCGGGGGTGGGACAGGATGGGCGCATGACCCGCGCCAGCCTCGACAAGCTGCCCGCCGACGTCGCGCGGATGTTCGACGGTGTCGCGGCGAGGTACGACCTCACCAACGACGTCCTCTCGGTGGGCCAGGACCGGCTGTGGCGCCGGGCCACGGTCGCCGCCGTCGCCGCGCAGCCCGGTGAGGTCGTCCTCGACATCGCGGCGGGCACGGGGACGAGCTCCGAGCCGTTCGCCGACGCGGGCGTCCACGTCGTCCCGGCGGACTTCTCGCTCGGGATGCTCCACGTCGGTCAGCGCCGCCGGCCCGACCTCGGGTTCACCGCCGCCGACGCGATGCGGCTGCCGTTCGCGGACGCCTCCTTCGACGCGGTGACGATGTCGTTCGGGCTGCGCAACGTCTCGCAGCCGCTCGGCGCCCTGCGCGAGTTCCTGCGCGTCACCAAGGCGGGCGGGCGGCTCGTCGTGTGCGAGTTCAGCCGTCCCGTCAACGGGCCGTTCCGGGGGATCTACCTCAACTACCTCATCCGGGCCCTGCCGTCGATCGCGCGCCGGGTGTCGTCGAACCCGGACTCCTACGTCTACCTCGCCGAGTCGATCCAGGCGTGGCCCGGCCAGGGCGAGCTCGGCCGGACCGTCGAGGCCGCGGGGTGGCAGGACGTCGAGTGGCGCAACCTCACCGGCGGGGTGGTGGCGCTGCACCGGGCGGTGAAGCCGGGGGGCCGGTCCGGAGACCGTCCTCGGGCGGGCTTAGACTTCCCGGCGAGCTCGTGAACGTCTTCACAAGCGGGTCTCGAGCACGGCAGTCAGCAGGTTTCCCAGGCGGGTAGGAGGGCACGGCATGAGCATCACAGGCACTCTCGGCGAGCAGGCCGGCGAGTCGGCCGACGTCATCGTCGTCGGCGCCGGACCCGCGGGCTCGTCGACGGCCGCCTACCTCGCCATGGCCGGCCTCGACGTGCTGCTCCTCGAGAAGACGACCTTCCCGCGCGAGAAGGTCTGCGGCGACGGCCTCACCCCGCGGGCGGTCCGCGAGCTCATCACCCTCGGCATCGCGACGCCCGAGGAGGACGGCTGGATCAAGAACCACGGGCTACGGATCATCGGCGGCGGGATGCGGCTCCAGCTCGACTGGCCAGACACCTCGGAGTTCCCACCCTACGGCCTGGTGCGCACCCGGATGGACTTCGACGACATCCTGGCCCGGCACGCGGTCAAGCACGGGGCCCGGCTGCGCGAGTCGACGGGCGTCGTCGGCCCGGTCACCAACGCGTCGGGGGCCATCGTCGGGGTGCGCGCCAGGGCGGTCGACGAGTCCGGGCGCTCCGAAGGACCCGAGATGGTCTTCCGCGCCCCCCTCGTCGTCGCCGCCGACGGCAACTCCTCGCGCCTGTCGCTGGCCATGGGCCGCCAGAAGCGCGACGACCGCCCGATGGGCGTCGCGGTGCGCACCTACTACACGTCGCCCCGCCACGACGACGACTACTTGGAGTCCTGGCTCGAGCTGTGGTCCACCGACCCGGCCGGCAACCGCGTGCTCCTGCCCGGCTACGGCTGGGTCTTCGGGGTCGGCGACGGCACGTCCAACGTCGGGCTCGGCATCCTCAACACGTCCAAGGCCTTCGGCCACGTCGACTACAAGGACGTCATGCGCCGCTGGGTCGCGACGATGCCGCGGGAATGGACCTATGACGACGAGACCATGGTCGGGCCGATCCGGGGGGCGGCACTGCCGATGGGCTTCAACCGACAGCCGCACTACGCCCAGGGCCTCATGCTCGTCGGCGACGCCGGCGGCATGGTCAACCCCTTCAACGGTGAGGGGATCGCCTACGCGATGGAGTCGGGGCGCCTCGCCGCCGAGGTCGTGGCCCAGGCGTTCGCGCGCCACGACGACGCCGCACGCGAGCGGGTGCTCCAGTCCTACCCCCGGGTCATGAAGGACGCCCTGGGCGGCTACTTCACGCTCGGCCGCTGGTTCGCCCGGGCCATCGGCAACCCCGAGGTGATGCGCCTCGCGACGAAGTACGGCCTGCCCCGGACCACGTTGATGAGGTTCCTCCTCAAGATTATGGCCAACCTCCCCGAGGAGCACGGGGGGCGGGCCGACGACCGCCTCATCCACGCGATGTCGTCGATGGCCCCCGATGCGTGAGCGTCGCGCCATGAGCGCCACGGCACCCCTCGCCCCTAGGATGGGAAGACCCGGGCCGCACGGCGACGACGCCATGCACGACCTCGCGTCCGGGAAGCGTCAGACCACCATGCGTGTGTGCGAGAACCGAAAGGGGAACGTCGGATGACCAACCCGTATGTCCCGCTCCTGTTCCTCTTCGGCCTGGGTGCCGGGTTCGCCGTGCTCTCGGTCGGCACGAGCCTCGTCGTCGGCCCGAAGCGCTACAACCGCGCCAAGATGGAGGCCTACGAGTGCGGCATCCAGCCGACGCCACACGCCGCGGGCGGTGGCCGGATCCCGGTCAAGTACTACCTCACCGCGATGCTCTTCATCGTCTTCGACATCGAGAGCGTCTTCCTCTACCCGTTCGCCGTGGCCTTCAACTCGCTGGGGCTGTTCGCCCTCGTCGAGATGGTCCTGTTCATCCTCACCGTCTTCGTCGCGTACGCCTACGTCTGGCGGCGCGGCGGCCTGGACTGGGACTAGGAGAGTCAGCCCCATGGGTATCGAAGAGAAGCTCCCCGCCGGTTTCCTGCTCTCGACCGTCGAGGGCCTGGCCGGCTACATGCGCAAGAGCTCGATGTGGCCGGCGACGTTCGGGTTGGCCTGCTGCGCCATCGAGATGATGGCCGTCGGCACGCCCGACTACGACCTCGCCCGGTTCGGCATGGAGCGGTTCTCCGCGACGCCGCGTCAGGCCGACCTGATGATCGTCGCCGGCCGGGTCAGCCAGAAGATGGCACCCGTGGTCCGGCAGGTCTACGACCAGATGCCCAACCCCAAGTGGGTGATCTCGATGGGAGTCTGCGCGAGCTCGGGCGGCATGTTCAACAACTACGCGATCGTCCAGGGCGTCGACCACATCATCCCGGTCGACATCTACCTGCCCGGCTGCCCGCCGCGACCGGAGATGCTCCTGAACGCGATCATCACCCTGCACCACCAGATCCAGAAGATGCCGCTCGGCGTCAACCGCGAGAACGCGGCTCGCGCCGCCGAGGCGGCCGCGCTCACGGCGACGCCGACGCACGCGATGAAGGGCCTGCTGGCATGACCGAGGCGAACACCCCCACCGGCCATGCAGCGGGCCAGGAGGCGGCGCAGGAGTATGCCGCGAACCTGCCGGCCGCGCCCGGGACGAATCCCGACCCGGTGGTCGTCGGCAAGCGCACCGGGATGTTCGGGGCGAGCCAGGGCCCCGACACCTCCGGCTACGGCGGACTGCAGTCGCCGATCCTCTTCCCCGGTGCCTCCGTGCGGCCCTACGGCGGCTACTACGACCACGTCGCCGACACGCTCGAGCGCGGCCTCGTCGGCTCGTCCGCCTCATGGGCGGAGGCCGTCGAACGGGTGACCATCGACCGCGGCGAGATGACGATGCTCGTGCGCCGCGAGCACCTCCTCGCGGTGGCGCGCACCCTTCGGGACGACCCGGGGCTGCGCTTCGAGATCTGCACCGGAGTCTCCGGGGTGCACTACCTCGCCGACGTGGGGCGCGAGCTGCACGCCGTCTACCACCTCCTGTCCATCACCCACGGCAGCCGACGGGTGCGCGTCGAGGTCACCTGCCCCGACAGCGACCCGCACATCCCGTCGGTCGTCTCCGTCTACCCGGCCAACGACTGGCACGAGCGGGAGACGTGGGACATGTTCGGGATCCAGTTCGACGGGCACCCTGCCCTGACCCGGATCCTCATGCCCGACGACTGGCCGGGTCACCCGCAGCGCAAGGACTACCCGCTCGGGGGCATCCCCGTCGAGTACAAGGGCGCCACCATCCCACCGCCGGACCAGCGGAGGTCCTACAGCTGATGAGCACCGACACCACCACCCCGGCGGACCCCTACGCCACCTCCGGTGCCGACGAGGCCTACGCCGCCGGCGCCCACGTCTTCAACGCCTCCGGCGGCGACTGGGACGACTTCGTCGACGAGGCGACCTCGCTCCACGAGGAGCGCATCGTCGTCAACATGGGCCCGCAGCACCCATCCACCCACGGCGTGCTCCGCCTCATCCTCGAGCTCGACGGCGAGACGGTGACCGAGACCCGAGCCGGTATCGGATACCTCCACACCGGCATCGAGAAGAACATGGAGTTCCGCACCTGGACCCAGGGCGTGACCTTCTGCACCCGGATGGACTACCTCACGCCGATGATGCAGGAGACGGTGTTCTGCCTGGGCGTGGAGCGGCTCCTCGGGATCACCGACCAGATCCCCGCCCGGGCGTCGACGATCCGCGTCCTCATGATGGAGCTGACCCGGGTCAGCTCGCACCTCGTCGCCCTCGGCACCGGGGGACTGGAGCTGGGGGCCACGACGGTGATGACCGTCGGCTTCCGCGAGCGGGAGCGCATCCTGTCGATCATCGAGATGATCACCGGGCTGCGGATGAACAACGCCTACATCCGGCCCGGGGGCGTCGCCCAGGACCTCCCTCGGGGCGTCTACGACCGGATCCGCGACACCATCCCCATGCTGCGCCGCGGCCTCGGCGAGCTCGAGCTGCTGCTCAACGAGAACCCGATCCTCAAGGGGCGCACCGTCGGCGTCGGCTACCTCGACCTCACCGGCTGCATGGCGCTCGGCGTCACCGGGCCGATCCTGCGCGCGGCCGGGCTGCCGCACGACCTGCGCAAGTCGGACCCCTACTGCGGCTACGAGGACTACGACTTCGAGGTCCCGACCCGCGACACGTGCGACGCGTACGGGCGCCTCCGGGTGCGCATCGACGAGATGTACCAGTCGCTGCGGATCATCGAGCAGGCGGTCGGGAAGCTGCAGGACGACGAGCCCGGGGCGCCCGTCATGGTCGCCGACAAGAAGATCGCGTGGCCGGCCCAGCTGGCCATCGGCGGCGACGGCATGGGCAACAGCCTCGACCACATCCGCGAGATCATGGGCGAGTCCATGGAGTCCCTCATCCACCACTTCAAGCTCGTCACCGAGGGCTTCCGGGTGCCGCCCGGCCAGGCTTACGTCGCCGTCGAGAGCGCCAAGGGCGAGCTCGGCTGCCACGTCGTCTCCGACGGCGGGACGCGCCCCTACCGGGCCCACTTCCGCGACCCGTCCTTCAACAACCTCCAGGCCGTCGCAGCGATGTGCGAGGGCGGCCAGATGGCCGACGTCATCGTCGCGGTGGCCTCGATCGACCCCGTGATGGGGGGAGTGGACCGCTGATGTCCGGCGACTTCGAGACCGCAGGGGCGCGCGCCTCCGGCCACCTCACCGTGAGCCCCGAGAGCAAGGCGCCCTACCCTGCGGACGTCCTCGCGCGGCTGCACGAGGATGCGGCGCTGGTCGTCTCGCGCTACCCGCAGCCCCGCTCGGCGCTGCTGCCGCTGCTCCACCTCGTCCAGAGCGTCGACGGCTACGTCTCCGGGCGTGGCATTGCGTTCTGCGCCGACGTCCTCGACCTCGAGACGGCGGAGGTCAGCGGCGTCGCGACGTTCTACACGCAGTACAAGCGCCACCCCAACGGCGAGTACACCGTCGGCGTCTGCACCAACACGCTGTGCGCGGTCATGGGCGGCGACCAGATCTGGGAGGCCGTCAGCGACCACCTCGGGATCGGTCACGACGAGACCACCCCCGACGGCAAGATCACCCTCGAGCGCATCGAGTGCAACGCCGCCTGCGACTACGCCCCGGTCGTCATGGCGAACTGGGAGTTCTTCGACAACCAGAGCATCGAGTCAGCGACGGCGCTCGTCGACGCCCTGCGCGCGGGTCGCCCGGCTGCCCCGACCCGCGGCGCCACGTCGGTCTGCACCTTCAAGCAGGTCTCGCGGGTGCTCGCCGGCTTCCACGACGGCCGCGCCGACGAGGGTGTGGGCGCCGGCCCCTCCTCGCTTGTCGGGCTGCGGCTCGCCCACGACCGCGGCTGGTTCGCCCCCGGCGACGAGGACGGCTCCAACGTGAACGGTTCCAGCGCGGACGGATCCGACAGGACGTCGCCCGACCCCAGCGCCGCCGGCGGCAGCGCGGCGGGCCTGACCCCGGGGCTGCACTCGTCCACGGACACCCCCAGCAACGCCCCGGACTCCACCCCCGGCGCGGCGAGCGCCACCGGGCCGGCCTCGAAGGACGGTGACCAGGCGTGAGCACCCAGCTGACCCCGATCCTCACGAAGTTCTGGGACCACCCCCAGTCGTGGACCTTGGCGACCTACGAGGACCACGACGGCTACCGGGCACTGAAGAAGGCCCTCGGTATGCCGCAGGCCGACCTCGTCGCGATGGCCAAGGACTCCGGCCTGCGCGGTCGCGGTGGTGCCGGCTTCCCCATGGGCATGAAGTGGGGCTTCCTGCCGCCTCCGGACGGCGGACCGCGCTACCTCGTCGTCAACGCCGACGAGTCCGAGCCGGGCACCTGCAAGGACGTGCCGCTCCTCATGGCGGCGCCGCACTTCCTCATCGAGGGCATGGCGATCACGTCGTTCGCCATCGGCTGCACGCACGCCTTCATCTACCTGCGGGGCGAGGTCGTCCACGTCTACCGTCGCCTGCTGCGCGCGGTGGAGGAGGCGTATGCCGCAGGGCACCTCGGCCGCAACATCCACGGCTCGGGCTTCGACCTCGACATCACGGTCCACGCCGGCGCAGGCGCCTATATCTGCGGCGAGGAGACCGCGCTCCTCGACTCCCTCGAGGGCCGGCGCGGCCAGCCTCGGCTCAAGCCGCCGTTCCCCGCGGTCGCCGGTCTCTACGCCCGGCCCACCGTCGTCAACAACGTTGAGAGCATCGCCTCGGTGCCGTCGATCCTGCTGCACGGGGCCGAGTGGTTCAAGGGCATGGGCACCGACAAGTCGACCGGCTTCGGCATCTTCAGCCTCTCGGGCCACGTCAAGCGTCCCGGACAGTACGAGGCCCCGCTCGGCATCACCCTGCGCGAGCTGCTCGACATGGCCGGGGGCATGCGTGACCCCCAGAAGAGGCTGAAGTTCTGGACCCCCGGCGGCTCGTCGACGCCGCTCTTCACCGACGCGCACCTCGACGTGCCCCTGGACTTCGAGTCGGTCGGCGCGGCGGGCTCGATGCTCGGTACCCGGGCGCTGCAGATCTTCGACGAGACGACGTGCGTCGTGCGCGCCGTCGAGCGGTGGACCGAGTTCTACAGGCACGAGTCGTGCGGCAAGTGCACGCCGTGCCGCGAGGGCACCTGGTGGATGGCCCAGATCCTCGAGCGGCTCGAGCACGGTGAGGGCAGCGAGGCCGACCTCGAGAAGCTGCTCGACATCTGTGACAACATCCTCGGGCGCTCGTTCTGTGCGCTCGGCGACGCGGCCACCTCGCCGATCACGAGCAGCATCCAGTACTTCCGCGACGAGTACATCGCGCACCTGACCCAGGGTCACTGCCCCTTCGACCGGGACGCGTCCTCGCTCTTCGCCAAGGACAAGGAGTCGGCGTCGGCATGACGAGCACACCCGCCACCACCACGAGCCCCAGCGCCGGGGGCAACGCCGTGACCACCGGCGGAGACGCGTCGATCCCGGCGGCGCCCGACCTGGTCAGCCTGACCGTCGACGGGGTCCCCGTCTCCGTTCCCAAGGGGACGCTGGTCATCCGGGCCGCCGAGCAGATCGGCGTGCAGATCCCGCGCTTCTGTGACCACCCCCTCCTCGAGCCCGTCGGCGCGTGCCGCCAGTGCCTCGTCGACATCGCCACACCCGGGCCCGACGGGTCCCTGCGCGCGATGCCGAAGCCGCAGGCGTCGTGCACCATCACCGTGACCCCGGGCATGGAGGTCAAGACCCAGCACACGTCGGCCGTGGCCGACAAGGCGCAGCACGGGGTCATGGAGCTGCTCCTCATCAACCATCCCCTCGACTGCCCCGTCTGCGACAAGGGCGGTGAGTGCCCGCTGCAGAACCAGGCGATGTCCAACGGCCGCGCCAGGTCGCGCTTCTCCGACGTCAAGCGCACCTACCCCAAGCCGATCAACATCTCCAGCCAGGTCCTGCTCGACCGCGAGCGCTGCGTCCTCTGCGCCCGCTGCACGCGCTTCTCCGACCAGGTCGCCGGTGACCCGTTCATCGCCCTCGTCGAGCGGGGTGCCCTCCAGCAGGTCGGCATCTACGAGGAGCAGCCCTTCGAGTCCTACTTCTCGGGCAATACCATCCAGATCTGCCCCGTCGGCGCGCTGACCGGCGCGGCATACCGCTTCCGCTCCCGCCCGTTCGACCTCGTCTCGACGCCGGACGTCTGCGAGCACTGCGCGTCGGGGTGCGCGATCCGCACCGACCACCGCCGCGGCGTCGTCCTTCGCCGGCTCGCCCTCGACGACCCGGAGGTCAACGAGGAGTGGAACTGCGACAAGGGCCGCTGGGCCTTCCAGTCGTCGACGCTCGCCGACCGTCTCGAGGTGCCGCTGGTGCGCGACGAGGACGGCCAGCTGCGCGCGGCCGGCTGGCCGGAGGCCCTCGAGGCCGCTGCGGCCGGGCTGCGTCGCTCGACCGGGGCCGGGGTGCTCGTCGGCGGCCGGGTGTCGGCCGAGGACGCCTACGCCTACGGCAAGTTCGCCCGGGTCGCCCTGAACACCAACGACGTCGACTTCCGTGCCAGGCCGCACTCGCGCGAGGAGGTCGACTTCCTCGCCGCGCACGTCGTCACGACCGGTGTCGGCGACGGCGCCGACGTGCCCGGCGGCGCCCTGACCTACACCGAGCTCGAGCGGGCCAAGGCGGTGCTCCTCGTCGGGTTCGAGCCCGAGGACGAGTCGCCGATCGTCTTCCTGCGGCTGCGCAAGGCGGTGCGCCGCAACAAGGCCGCGGTGTATGCCGTGGCCCCCTTCACGACCCGCGGTCTCCACAAGCTCGCCGGCACACTGCTGCCGGCCGGCCCCGGGGCCGAGACGACGGTCCTCGCGGACCTCGCGGCGACGGAGACGGGGTCGCGGGCACTCGACGCACTCCGCTCGGGCGGGGTCGTCATCGTCGGCGAGCGGCTCGCGACGGTGCCCGGTGCCCTGGCGGCCGCTGCCGCCCTGGCCGCGGAGACCGGCGCCCGGCTGGCCTGGGTCCCGCGACGGGCGGGGGAGCGCGGCGCCCTCGAGGTCGGCGCGCTCGGCGCGCTGCTGCCGGGTGGCCGCCCCGCGTCGAGCCCCGCGGCGCGGGCCGAGGTCGCCGAGGTCTGGGACGTCGTCGGCCTGTCCGACACGCCCGCCCGTGACACCGCCGGGATCATCGAGGCCGCCTGCACCGGCGACATCGACGCGCTCGTCATCGGCGGCGTCGACCCGGCCGACCTGAGCCACCCCGGCGTCGAGGAGGCGCTGGCCAAGACCTTCGTGGTCTCCCTCGACTTCCGCGAGTCCGCGGTCACCGAGATCGCCGACGTCGTCCTCCCGGTGGCGCCGCACGCCGAGAAGTCCGGGTCGTTCGTCAACTGGGAAGGGCGGGTCCGCGTCTTCCACGCGGCACTGAGCACCAACGCCATGAGCGACCACCGGGTGCTGGACATGCTCGCCGCCGAGCTCGACGCGTTCCTCGAGACCCGCACCCAGGACCAGATCCGCGCCCAGCTCGAGGAGCTCGGCCCATGGCGGGGCGAGCGCGACGTCAGCGCCTGGACCGCGACGACGCCGCCGGCTCCGGGCCCCGACGTCGAGGGCGACTTCGTCCTCGCGACCTGGGCCACCCTGCTCGACTCCGGACGGATGCAGGACGGCGAGCCCTTCCTCGCCGGCACCGCCCCAGCCGCGGTCCTGCGGGTCAACGCTGCGGGGGCGGCGCAGATCGGGTCCGCCCACGGCGATCTGGTGAGCGTCTCGACGGCACGGGGCTCGGTGACGGTGCCGCTCTGGCTGACCGAGGACCTCGTCGACGGCGTCGTCTGGCTCCCGACCAACTCACCGGGCTGCGCCGTCCGGAGCACACTCGGAGCCGAGGCCGGCGCCCGCGTGACCGTAACCAGGGAAGGTGGCCGCTGATGTCCGCGACGCTCCTCAGCACTGTGGGGTCGGCCGCCCTCACCCAGCTCGGCGGCATACCCGCACTCGCCCTGCCGATGACCGACAACCCCAAGGCCGACTTCTCGACCACCCCGTGGTGGCTCTCGCTCGTCAAGGCGCTGCTGATCTTCGTCTACCTCCTCATCAGCACCCTGCTCGTCATCTGGTTCGAGCGGCGGATCATCGGCCGGATGCAGCAGCGGCCCGGCCCGAACCGCACCGGTCCCTTCGGGCTGCTCCAGACCCTCGCCGACGGGATGAAGTCGATGTTCAAGGAGGACGTCACCCCGGCGGCCGCCGACCGCATCATCTTCACCCTGGCGCCGCTACTCGCCGCGACGATGGCCTTCGTCTCGTTCGCCATCATCCCCATGGGCGACAAGGCCTCGATGTTCGGCTACCTGACGCCGTTGCAGCTGACCGACTTCCCCGTCGCGGTGCTCCTTGTCCTCGCTGTGGGCTCGGTCGGGGTCTACGGGATCATCCTCGCCGGCTGGTCCTCCGGCTCGACCTACCCGCTGCTCGGCGGGCTGCGCTCGACCGCTCAGGTCATCTCCTACGAGATCGCCATGGGGCTCTCGCTCGTCGCGATCTTCCTCTACAGCGGCTCGATGTCGACGTCGCAGATCGTCTCCGCGCAGGCGCCGCTCTGGTACATCGTCCCGGCGTTCTTCTCCTTTGCCGTCTACCTCGTGACCATGGTCGGCGAGACGAACCGGCTGCCCTTCGACCTCGCCGAGGGCGAGGGTGAGCTCACCGGCGGGTTCCACACCGAGTACGGCTCGATGCGGTTCGCGATGTTCTTCCTTGGCGAGTACATCAACATGTTCACCGTCGCCGCGCTGGCCACGACGATGTTCCTCGGCGGTTGGCAGGCGCCTCCCGGCATCGCTGCGATCAACGACGGCATGTTCAACCAGGGCTGGTGGGGCTTGCTGTGGTTCACCGCCAAGCTGTGGACCTTCATGTTCTTCTTCGTCTGGCTGCGCGGCTCGCTGCCGCGGGTGCGCTATGACCAGTTCATGCGCTTCGGCTGGAAGTTCCTCATCCCCGTCACCCTGCTGTGGGTCGTCGCCGTGGCGTTCATCCGCGGGTCGCAGAACGGCTGGTTCGGCAGCGCGGCCGTGAGCTTCCTCGGGCGGAGCATCCCGACCGCGACCCTCGTCGCCGTGAGCATCATCGCCGTCGCCGCGCTCGCCGGGTCATGGCTCTGGGACACCCGGCGCGCCGACGAGGAGGAGGCGCTCGCCGCCGCCCGCGCCCCGTCGGAGGTCGACCCCTTCGCCGGCGGCTACCCGGTGCCCCCGCTTCCGGGCCAGACCCTCAAGGAACCGGCACGGGCGCCCGTCGCCGTCGGCGCGCCCTCGACCACCGACCCCATCCCCAAGGAGGACGGCCGTGGCTGACGCCCCCGACACGTCTGGCACCCCCGGCTCCCGATCCCCCTCGCAGCCGACGGACAAGCCGGCCAAGAGTGCTCTTGCGGACTTCTTCGCCCCCGTCGGCGGTTTCGGGGTCACCTTCGCGACGATGTTCCGCAAGGTGGCCACCGAGGAGTACCCCGAGGTCAAGCGGCCGACCGAGGCCCGCTACCACGGGCGGCACCAGCTCAACCGCCACCCTGACGGGCTGGAGAAGTGCATCGGGTGCGAGCTGTGCGCGTGGGCCTGCCCCGCGGACGCGATCCTCGTCGAGGGCGCCGACAACGACGACACCCCGGTCGAGGACGGCGGCACCGGGCGGTTCTCGCCCGGTGAGCGCTACGGCCGCGTCTATCAGATCAACTACCTGCGGTGCATCTTCTGCGGGCTCTGCATCGAGGCCTGTCCGACCCGGGCCCTGACGATGACCAACGTCTACGAGCTCGCCGACGACAACCGAGCCGACCTCATCTTCACCAAGGACCAGCTGCTCGGCCCTCTCCACGAGGGGATGCTCCCCGCGCCCCACCCCATGGTCGCCGGCATGGAGGAGCGCGACTACTACCAGGGAAAGGTGGCCCGGGCCACGCCCGAGCAGCAGTCCTGGGCCGACGCCCACCGCGATGACGACGCTGGCTCCGTCAACGCCCCCGTGTCCGAAGGAGGGCTGAGCCGATGACGTCGACGGGTGAGGCCGTGGTCTTCTGGGTCCTCGGGCCGCTCATGGTCATCTCCGCGCTCGGGCTGATCTTCGCCCGCAAGGCGGTCCACGCGGCGCTGTGCATGGCCTTCGTCATGGTCAACCTCGGCGTTCTCTACATCGTCCAGAACGCCGAGTTCCTCGGGATCGTCCAGATCTTCGTCTACACCGGCGCCGTGATGATGCTCTTCCTCTTCGTCCTCATGCTCGTCGGCGTCGACTCCTCCGACTCGCTCGTCGAGACGATCAAGGGCCAGAAGGCGGCCGCCTTCCTCCTCTGCCTCGGCCTGGCCGGGGTCATCTTCTTCGCCCTCGGCTCGCTCACCCTCCCTGACCCCAAGGGGGTCGAGGCCGTCAACGCCGAGGTGGGCAACGTCAGCGGCGTCGCGGTGCTGATCTTCGGCAAGTACGTCTGGGCCTTCGAGGTCACCTCGGCGCTGCTCATCACCGCCGCCGTCGGGGCGATGGTCCTCGCACACCGCGAGCGCATCGGCGTCAAGCGCTCGCAGCGCGACTGGTCCCAGCGGCGGGTCCGCGAGAACGTCTACGTGGCAGGCCTGCCCGCCCCCGGCGTCTACGCCCGGCACAACGCCGTCGACACTCCGGCGCTGCTGCCCGACGGGAGCCCGAGCGAGCTGTCGGTCTCGCGGGTGCTCGTCTCGCGCGACCAGATCTCCTCGCCGCAGACGTTCCACGCCGCCGAGCAGGCGATCGAGAACGAGATCCAGGAGGACTCGACCCGATGAGCCTCATCTACTACGTCTACCTGTCGACGACGCTGTTCGCCGTCGGCGCCGCTGCGGTGCTCGTGCGGCGCAACGCGATCATCGTCTTCATGGGAGTCGAGCTCATGCTCAACGCGACGAACCTGGCGTTCGTCACCTTCGCCCGGATTTACGGCACCCTCGACGGGCAGGTCATCGCCCTCTTCGTCATGGTTGTCGCTGCCGCCGAGGTCGTCGTCGGCCTGGCCATCATCATGGCCATCTTCCGTGCCCGCCGGTCGGCCTCGGTCGACGATGCCAACCTGCTGAAGCTGTAAGGAGCGTTGCGGAGTGCAGACACTCACCCACGTGCTCGGTGCGTATGCCGGGCCGGTCGTCACCGCGGGCGGCTCGCCGGCCGAGGCGGGCGCCGCGGCCGTGGCCGCGACCGGTGTCACGGCATACGCCTGGCTCATGGTCGCGCTGCCCCTGTTCGGCGCCGCGGTGCTGCTCGTCGGCGGCCGCCGCACCGACCGGGTGGGGCCGCTGCTGGCCACCTGCCTGTCGTGGGGCTCGTTCGTCGTCGGGCTGCTCGTCATCGTCGCGATGGCCGGGCGGGGGGACGGCGACCGGGCGATGTCGCTGCACCTGTTCAGCTGGCTGCCGGCCGGCCAGTTCCAGCTCGACGCGGGGATGCTCCTCGACCCGCTGTCGCTGGCGTTCGTCATGCTCATCACGTTCGTCGGGTCGCTCATCCACGTGTACTCGATCGGCTACATGGCCCACGACCCCGACAAGCGGCGCTTCTTCGCCTATCTCAACCTCTTCGTCGCCTCCATGCTCCTGCTCGTGCTGGCGGACTCCTACCTGCTCCTCTATGTCGGCTGGGAGGGCGTCGGTCTCGCGTCGTATCTGCTCATCGGCTTCTGGAACCACAACCCGGCGTTCGCCAGCGCTGCCAACAAGGCGTTCGTCGCCAACCGGGTCGGCGACTTCGGGCTGTCCGTCGCGATCATGATCATGTTCTGGCAGTTCGGCAAGGTCGACTTCGCCTCGGTGAACGCGGGTGTCGCGAACGCCAGCGAGGGAGCGGTGACGGCCATGGGCCTCTTCCTCCTGCTCGGCGCGTGCGGCAAGTCGGCCCAGTTCCCGCTGCAGAGCTGGCTCGGTGACGCCATGGCCGGCCCGACCCCCGTTTCGGCGCTGATCCACGCCGCGACGATGGTCACCGCCGGCGTCTACCTCGTCGTCCGCAGCCACGTCATCTTCGAGGGTGCGCCCACCGCGCAGCTGGCCGTCGTCATCGTCGGCGCGATCACCCTGCTCTTCGGGGCGATCGTCGGCTGCGCCAAGGACGACATGAAGAAGGCGCTCGCCGCGTCGACGATGAGCCAGATCGGCTACATGATGCTCGCCGCCGGGCTGGGGCCGGTGGGCTACGTCTTCGCGATCTTCCACCTGCTCACCCACGGCTTCTTCAAGGCCGGGATGTTCCTCGGGGCCGGGTCGGTGATGCACGGCATGAACGACCAGGTCGACATGCGCCGGTTCGGCGGCCTCTCCATGCTGATGAAGATCACCTGGGTGACCTTCGGGTGCGGCTGGCTCGCCATCCTCGGCGTGCCACCCTTCGCGGGGTTCTGGAGCAAGGACAAGATCATCGAGGCGGCGTTCATCGGCGAGGGGTGGCGGCCCTGGGTCTTCGGGCTGGCGGCGCTCATCGGCGCGGGCATCACCGCCTTCTACATGTCGCGCCTGTTCCTCATGACCTTCCACGGCAAGCGCCGCTGGACCGACGACGTCCACCCGCACGAGTCGCCGCTGACGATGACCGTCCCGATGATGGTGCTCGCGGTCGGCTCGGCCGTGCTCGGCGTGGTCCTCGGCTTCGGCCAGACCAGCCTGCTCCAGAGCTGGCTCAACCCGGTCTTCGGCGTTGCCGAAGGCGCCGAGCACGAACCGGTGATCCCGGCCACCATCCTGCTCGTCCTCACCCTCGTGCTCGTCGCAGCCGGCGCCGGCCTGGCGTGGGTGCGCTACGTGCGTGACGAGGTCCCGGTGGTCGCCCCGACCGGCAGTCTCGCCACGCAGGCCGCCCGGAACGACCTCTACCAGGACCAGGTCAACGAAGGACTTCTCATGCGCCCCGGCATCCATCTGACCCGCTCGCTGGTCTTCGCCGACAACCGCGGCGTCGACGGCGCGGCCGGAGGGCTGGCAGCCCTGATCGGCGGAACGTCGGCGCGGCTGCGCAAGCTGCAGAACGGCTTCGCCCGCAGCTACGCCCTGACGATGCTCGCCGGTGTCGTCGTCATCCTCGGTGCGTTGTGGGTGATGCAGTGATGCGTGACTTCCCCTGGCTGACGACCATCGGCCTCATCCCGCTCGTCGGCGCCATCATCGTCTGGCTGCTGCCGACGGGTCTCGCGGCCCGGGCCAAGCACGTCGCCCTCGGCTTCTCGGTGCTGACGCTCGCGGTCACCATCGTGGCCGCGCTCCAGTTCCAGACCGGCTCCACCGGCTCCACGGGGCAGTTCCAGCTCGTCGAGCAGCACTCGTGGATCCGCGAGTTCGGGGTCAGCTACGCCCTCGGCGTCGACGGCATCGCGCTGGCACTCATCCTCATGTCGGTCGTCCTCACCCCGATCTGCCTGCTCGCCGCCTGGCGTGACCTGCCTGCCGAGGAGGCGGGGACCGGGCGCGAGAAGAACTACTTCGCCCTGATGCTCGTCCTCGAGACGTTCATCGTCGGGGTCTTCGCGGCCACCGACGTGTTCCTCTTCTACGTCTTCTTCGAAGCGATGCTCATCCCCGTCTACTTCCTCATCGGCCAGTACGGCGGCGCCCGCCGCCAGTATGCCGCCGTGAAGTTCCTCCTCTTCTCCCTCCTCGGCGGACTCGTCATGCTCGCCGCGGTGATCGGCCTCTACACCCAGGGCCCGGGCGGCGCGGACGGCTTCCTCGTCAGCAAGCTCACCGGGCTCCACCTCGACGTCACCACCGGCCGCCTGCTGTTCGTCGGCTTCTTCTTCGCCTTTGCGGTCAAGGCGCCGATGTTCCCCGTGCACACCTGGCTGCCCGACGCCGCCACCGAGGCGCGCCCGGCGACGGCGACCCTCCTCGTCGGCGTCCTCGACAAGGTCGGGACCTACGGGATGATCCGGTTCTGCCTCCAGCTCTTCCCCGAGGCGAGCAAGTGGGCCACCCCCGTCGTCATCGCCCTGGCCGTGGTCTCCGTCCTCTACGGTGCGCTGCTCGCCATCGGCCAGACCGACATGATGCGGCTCATCGCCTACACGTCGGTCAGCCACTTCGGCTTCATTGTCCTCGGCATCTTCGCCATGACGAGCACCGGCGGGGCTGGGTCGATCCTCTACATGGTCAACCACGGCTTCACCACGGCGGCGCTCTTCCTCTTCGCGGGGATGCTCATCGCCCGCGGGGGGAGCAAGCGCATCGCCGACTACGGCGGCTGGCAGCGGGTGACGCCCGTGCTCGCGGGTGCGTTCCTCGTGGCCGGCCTGTCCGGGCTGGCCCTGCCCGGGCTCGGGGCGTTCGTCGGCGAGTTCCTCACCCTGGTCGGGACCTTCCAGCGCTACCAGGTGGCCGCGGTGCTGGCCACCGCGGGGATCATCCTCGCCGCCCTCTACATCCTCCTCATGGTCAAGCGCGTCATGACCGGGCCTGTCCCCGCGAGCGCCGCCGGCACCCCCGACCTCGGCGGCCGGGAGAAGTGGGTCGTCGCCCCCCTCATCGCGCTGTTCCTCGTCCTCGGCTTCTATCCGAAGCCGGCGCTCGACATCATCAACCCGGCCGTCTCGACGACACTGAGCCACCTCGGGGTCACCGATCCGGCGCCCGTCGTCAGCGTCGCCGAAGGGAGCTCCAAGTGATCGCGGCGACCGAGTTCACGCCCGCCAGCCTGAACTACCAGGCGCTGTTGCCGCTTCTCGTCATCTTCGGCGTGGCCACCCTCGGGGTTCTCGTCGAGGCGTTCGTGCCCCGACGCAGCCGCTATCTCGTCCAGGTCTCGCTCACCCTCGCCGGCATCGTCGCAGCGTTCCTCTGCCTCGTCCTCGTCTCGGTCAACCACCAGGCCCAGACCGCGGGGGTGGTCGGGGTCGCGGGGACCGTCCTGGGATCGGTGGTGATCGACGGGCCGGCCCTCTTCATGCAGGGCACGATCCTCCTCTTCGCCTTCATGGGCGTGCTCACCATGGCTGAGCGGCTCGGTGGGGTCGGCGCCGACGCCTTCACACCCATGGGCTCGGCCGTCCCCGGCTCGGCGAACGAGGCGCTGGCCCTGCGCGCCGGCGTCATGACCTCCGAGATCTTCCCGCTGACGCTCTTCGCCGTGGCAGGGATGATGCTGTTCCCGTCGGCCAACGACCTGCTGACGATGTTCGTCGCGCTCGAGGTGCTCTCGCTGCCGCTCTACATCCTCACCGGGCTGGCCCGCCGCCGGCGTCTGCTGTCGCAGGAGGCCGCGCTGAAGTACTTCCTCCTCGGCGCCTTCTCCTCCGCGTTCTTCCTCTTCGGCACCGCGCTGCTCTTCGGCTACTCCGGCTCGGTCTACCTCTCCGAGATCGCCGCGAAGATCCCGACCGGGGGCTCGGAGCTCAACGGCCTGCTCGTGCCCGGCGTCATCCTCGTGGCCATCGGGCTGCTCTTCAAGGTCGGCGCGGCCCCCTTCCACGCCTGGACCCCCGACGTCTACCAGGGAGCCCCGACGCCCGTCACCGGCTTCATGGCCGCGGCCACCAAGCTCGCCGCCTTCGGGGCGATCCTCCGGTTCGTCTATGTCGGCGTCGAGGCGGCCCGCTGGGACTGGGTCCCGGCGGTGGCCGCCGTGGCGATCCTCACCATGCTCGTCGGGTCCGTCCTGTCGGTGACGCAGACCGACATCAAGCGGCTTCTCGCCTACTCCTCGATCGCTCATGCCGGTTTCATCCTCGTCGGCGTGCTCGCCTTCGACCGCGCCGGAGTCAGCGGCGTGATGTTCTACCTCGTCTGCTACGGCTTGATGACGATCGCGGCGTTCGCCATCGTCGGGGTCGTCCGCGACAAGGAGAACCAGTCGGAGGCCACCCACCTCTCGCAGTGGGCCGGTCTCGGGCGCCGCCACCCGCTCACCGCCGGGCTGTTCGCCTTCCTCCTGCTCGCCTTCGCCGGCATCCCGCTGACCTCCGGCTTCACGGCCAAGTTCGCGGTCTTCGAGCCGGCGCTGCGCTCCGGTGGGATGGGCACCGTCCTCGTCGTCATCGGCCTCCTCTGCAGCGCCATCACCGTGTTCGTCTACGTGCGGGTCATCGTCCTCATGTACTTCACCGACTCGCCCGGCCACACCGTCGGCGTCGTCAACCCGTCGTTCATGACCAAGGCCACGATCGGCATCGGTGCCCTGTTGACGCTCGTCCTCGGGGTGGCTCCTTCGTCGCTGCTGCTCCTCGCTGGCAACGCCTCCCAGTTCCTGCGATGACGACCGCACCACCCGTGCTCGCCCTCCCGGGCGTGACGGACGATCTTGCCGCGCGCCTCCAGGAGGGCCTGGCCCGGGTCGACGACCTCATCCAGGCCACGGTCGAGCACGACGACCCGCTCATCGCGCAGGCATCGGGTCACCTGGCCGCGGCCGGCGGCAAGCGGTTCCGCCCGCTGCTCACCCTCCTGGCCGCCGAGCTGGGGCGGGGGGCGAACGACGAGGTCGTCGCCGCCGCCGCCGGGGTCGAGCTGACGCATCTCGCGTCGCTCTACCACGACGACGTCATGGACGAAGCGGAGGTGCGGCGCGGGGTCCCCAGCGTCAACGCTCTCTACGACAACTCCACGGCGATCCTCATCGGCGACCTGCTCTTCGGCAAGGCGTCCGAGCTCGTCGCCGGTCTCGGGGCGCAGGCCGTGCGCATCCAGGCGCAGACGTTCGTGCGCCTCTGTGCCGGCCAGATCCGCGACGCCCGGCCCTGCCCGCCGGGCACCGACCCGGTCGACTACTACCTCGGGGTCCTCGGCGACAAGACCGGCGCGCTTGTCGCCACCGCGGCACGTTACGGCGCGATGTTCAGCGGCGGCTCCCCGTCGCACGTGGAGGTCATGCGCCAGTACGGGGAGCGCCTCGGGGTCGCCTTCCAGCTCGCCGACGACCTCATCGACATCTCGTCCGAGGCCTCGGAGACGGGCAAGACGCCCGGCACCGACCTGCGCGAGGGTGTTGCCACCCTCGCGGTGCTGTATGCGCGGTTCTCGACGGGACCGGCCGACGCGCGGCTGCGCGAGCTGCTCGCGGGCGACCTGCGCCTGGACGACCGGCTCGCCGAGGCGCTCACCCTGCTGCGGGCCAGCCCGGCGGTGACCCGCGCCCGGGAGCGGACTCGCCTCGAGGGCAACAGCGCCCGCCAGCTGCTCGTCTCCCTCCCGGACAGCGATGCCAAGACCGCCCTCGATGCCCTGGTCACCTCGGTCGTCGACCGCGTGGGCTGACCGTGCCCGCCCTCGTCAGCGTCAACCTCGGCGTCCTGCGCAAGAACCGGGCCGCCGGCCACCACGACACGGGGATCGACAAGCGGTCGCACGAGGGGCCGGTGGAGGTCCGCGCCCCGGGCAGCCGCCGCGACGGTCTCGGCAGCGGCCTCGTCGGCGACGCGGTCGGCAACCGCCGTCATCACGGCGGAGACCGCCAGGCCGTGTATGCCGTGGCCCGCGAGGAGCTCGACGGGTGGCAGGAACAGCTCGGGCGGCCGATGGCCAACGGGGTGTTCGGCGAGAACCTGACGACCGTCGGCCTCGAGGTCAGCGACGCCGTCATCGGCGAGCGCTGGCGCATCGGCGAGCACGTCGAGCTCCAGGTGACGGGTCCCCGCATCCCGTGCGTGACGTTCCGGGCCCACCTCGGTGAGCGCGGGTGGCTCAAGACGTTCACGCGGGCGGCGAGGTGCGGTGCCTACCTTTCCGTCGTGAGTCCGGGACCGGTCTGCGCCGGAGACGAGATCCTCGTGGTCCACCGACCCGACCACGGGGTCCTGGTCTCCACGGCGTTCCGCGCCCTGACGCTGGAGCCGGCGTTGCTCCCCGCGATCCTCGACGCCGGCGACGACCTCGGGGACGAGCTGACGGCGATGGCGCGGGCCGGGGAGACGTACTCGCCGGCCTGAAAGCCGCCTACAGCTGCTGGAGGCTCGTCAACCCGGTCAGGGTGAGGATCCGGGCCCGCACGTCGGGGCACTTGGCCCGGGTGGTCTCGTCGAGCGCCGAGCCGTCGGGCTGCTCGTGGTGGGACTGGAAGAAGCCGTAGAGGTTGCCGGTGAGGTTCGCCTGCCGACCGACCGGGGTGCTGATGGCCTCGAGGGCCGGGATCTGGCTCGTGAGGAACGCGCACACATCGGCCGCCGACGCCTTGTGAGCGTCCTCCTTGGCTGCAGGCGACGTCGATGACGCGCTGGTGGGTGAGGGGCTTGCAGACGTGGTCGACACCACCGTGTTCGACGAAGCCTGGGTGCCCGCCGCGACCGTCGCCGGCGCCGGCGACGCGCCGGAGCAGGCTGAGAGGCACAGCAGCGCCGCCCCGAGAAGTGGTGCTGCGGTCCACTGGCGCATTGCTCAACCCCGGTTCGGCTGCGGTTCGGAAGGGACACGGCGTCGGCGGCCCGCGGAGGCGCCCGAGACGAGCGAGTCGGCGGTCAGGAGCGCCAGCGCAACCCAGACGATGCCGAACCCGACCCAGCGGGCGGTGTCCATGTGTTCGCCGAGCAGGAGCACCCCGCACAGGAGCTGCAGGACCGGCGTGACGAACTGGAGGAGCCCGACGGTGACCAGGGGGATCCGGCGGGCCGCCGCGGCGAAGAGGAGCAGCGGCACCGCGGTGACGATGCCGGAGAGCACGAGCAGCCCCGGGTGGAGCAGGCCCCCGGTCGTGAAGGTCTGGTTCCCGCTCACCGCCAGCCAGATGACGAGCCCGGCCGCCACTGGGGCGAGGACGGCGGTCTCCACGGTCAGGCCGTGCAGCGCGGGCAGCGTCGCGCCGAGCCGCTTCTTGGTCAGGCCGTAGAGCGCGAAGGTCACGGCGAGCGTCAGGGCGATCCAGGGGACCCGGCCACCGGCGACGGAGAGGTAGACGCCCGCGACGAGCCCGATGCCGACAGCGACCCATTGCAGCCGACGCAGCCGCTCGTGGAGGACGAACACCCCGAGGCCGACCGTGACCAGCGGGTTGAGGAAGTAGCCCAGCGAGGCGTCGGTGACGTGGCCGGCGACGACGGCGGCGACGTAGACGACCCAGTTCACGGCGATGAGCACCGCGGCCACACCGATCCCCGCGACCAGCCGCGGGCGCCGCAGCAGCGGACGCACCCACGAGAGCTCCCGCCGCAGGAGCAGGGCGGCCAGGCATACGACGAGGGTCCAGAGGATCCGGTGGGCGAGGATCTCCCACGCGCCGGCCGGCTCGAGGGCGTGGAAGTAGAGCGGGAAGGCGCCCCAGATGGCGTATGCCGCGAAGCCGAACAGGGCGCCCCGGCGCGCGTCGTGGTGCTCGGCGCCACCTGGACCCGGCCGAGCCGGGCTGGGAGCAGCGGAGGCAGGAACGGGTGAGGCAGGATCGGATGAGCCGGAGGTGGGGGTGGTGCGAGCGGTCACGCCACCACGTTCCACGAGTCCTTGCCCGCGAGCAGTGTCGCCAGGTCGTCGTCGGTGGCCGGCCCGCCGAGCTGCTGCACCGCGAAGTCGACCTGGCCCCGCACGAGGTCGTCGTAGGTGGGCCGCTGGACGTTGCGGAAGATGCCCATGGGCACGTGCCCGAGGCTCGGGTCGTCGAGACGCGACAGGGCGAATGCCAGCGCCGGGTCGTCGGCGTGGGCGTCGTGCCGCACGATGCGCTGCGGGTCGGCGTCGGCGCGGCGGGCGATGGCCAGGCTGCCGTCACCCTGGTGCACGACGACGTTGTCTCCGGCGGTGACCTCCTCGCCGTGGCGCAGGTGGAGGATGCGCGCCTCGGCCTGGGTGCGGTCCTTGAGGACGTCGAAGACCCCGTCGTTGAAGATCGGGCAGTTCTGGTAGATCTCGACGAGCGAGGTCCCGCGGTGCGCCGTGGCTGCGCGCAGCACCTCGGTGAGATGCTTGCGGTCCGAGTCCATGGTCCGCGCCACGAAGGTCGCCTCGGCCCCGAGCGCGAGGCTCACCGGGTTGAACGGCGTGTCAACCGAGCCGAACGGCGAGGACTTCGTCACCGACCCGACGTGCGAGGTCGGCGAGTACTGGCCCTTGGTGAGGCCATAGATCGCGTTGTTGAACAACAGGATCGTCAGGTTGACGTTGCGCCGCAGGGCGTGAATGAGGTGGTTGCCGCCGATCGACAGCGCGTCGCCGTCACCGGTGACCACGAACACCGAGAGGTCGCCGCGGGAGGTCGCGAGCCCCGTCGCGATGGCCGGGGCGCGGCCGTGGATGGAGTGCATGCCGTAGGTGTCGAGGTAGTAGGGGAAGCGCGACGAGCAGCCGATCCCCGAGACGAAGACGATGTTCTCCCGGCGCAGGCCGAGCTCGGGCAGGAACCCCTGCACGGCGGCGAGGATCGCGTAGTCGCCGCACCCCGGGCACCAGCGCACCTCCTGGTCGGAGGTGAACTCCCTCTTCGACTGCGCCGGGGCACCCTCGGCGAGGGTGGGGACGCCGGCGGTGCCGTGGCTGCCGGGAGCGGCGCCGGAGGTGCCCCCCGGCATACCCAGCTCGATGGTGCTCACGCGATGACCGCCTTCTGGATGACTTCCTCGAGCTCACTGGACTTGAACGGCAGCCCGCGGACCGCGGTGTGGGACTGGATGTCGACGAGGTACTTCGCCCGCAGCAGCATGGCGAGCTGGCCGAGGTTCATCTCGGGCACGACGACGCGACGGTATGCCGTGAGGACCTCGCCGGTGTTCGACGGGAACGGGTTGAGGTGGCGCAGGTGCGCCTGGGCGACGGGCACTCCCTGCGCGCGCAGCGCCCGGATCGCGGCCTTGATCGGGCCGTAGGTCGAGCCCCAGCCGACGACGAGGACCTCGGCCTCCCCGCTCGGGTCCTCCACCTCGAGAGGCGCGACGGAGGAGGCGATCCCATCGATCTTGCTGGCCCGTAGCCGCGTCATGAGGTCGTGGTTGTCGGGGTCGTAGGAGATGTTGCCGGTGATGTTGGCCTTCTCGATGCCACCGACCCGGTGCTCGAGACCGGGGGTTCCGGGCACGGCCCAGGGGCGGGCGAGGGTCTGCGGGTCGCGCAGGTAGGGGTGGAACACCGGCTTGCCCTCGGAGTCCTCGGCGTTGGGCTCGGTGGCGAAGGTGACGCTGACGTCGGGAAGGCGCTCGATCGCCGGGATCGACCACGGCTCGGAGCCGTTGGCGAGGTAGCCGTCGGAGAGGATGATGACGGGCGTGCGGTAGGTCGTCGCGATCCGGACCGCCTCCACGGCGATGTCGAAGCAGTCGGCGGGGGAGCGCGGCGCGACGATGGCGACCGGCGACTCGCCGTTGCGGCCGAACATCGCCTGGAGCAGGTCGGCCTGCTCGGTCTTCGTGGGCAGCCCGGTGGACGGGCCGCCGCGCTGGATGTCGCAGACGACGAGCGGCAGCTCGAGCGACACGGCGAGGCCGATGGTCTCCGCCTTGAGGGCGAGTCCCGGCCCTGACGTTGTCGTCACGCCGAGCGCGCCGCCGAACGACGCGCCGAGGGCAGCGCCGACACCGGCGATCTCGTCCTCGGCCTGGATCGTCGTCACGCCAAACCGCTTGAGGCCGGCGAGGGTGTGCAGGATGTCGGAGGCGGGGGTGATGGGGTAGGAGCCGAGCACCAGCGGCAGGTGTGCCCGGTGGGCGGCGGTGACGAGGCCGTAGGAGAGGGCGACGTTGCCGGTGATGTTGCGGTAGCGGCCGGCGCGCATCGGGGCGGGGCCGACCTCGAAGCGGTGCGCGAAGTCCTCGGTCGTCTCGCCGTAGTGGTAGCCCGCCCGCAGCGCGGTGAGGTTGGCCTCGAGAAGCCTCGGCTGGGAGCCGAACTTCGCGGTGAGGAAGCGCTCGGTCGTCGTGGTGGGCCGGGTGTAGAGCCACGACAGGAGCCCCAGCGCGAACATGTTCTTCGCGCGCTCCTTGTCCTTGCGGGTCAGGTCATGGTCGGCGAGGGCCTGGACGGTGATCGACGTCAGCGCCACCGGGTGCACGTGGTAGCTCTCGAGGGTGCCGTCGTCCACCGGCGAGGTGACGTAGCCGACCTTGCCGAGGTTGCGCCTGGTGAACTCGTCGGTGTTGACGATGATCGTCGCCCCGCGCGGCACGTCGGGCAGGTTGGCCTTGAGGGCGGCGGGGTTCATCGCGACGAGGACGTCGGGCTCGTCGCCGGGCGTGAGGACGTCGTGGTCCGCGAAGTGCAGCTGGAAGCTCGAGACGCCCGGCAGGGTGCCCTGCGGCGCACGGATCTCGGCCGGGAAGTCCGGCAGCGTCGAGAGGTCGTTGCCGAGGATTGCCGCGTCGGTGGTGAACCGGTCTCCCGTGAGCTGCATCCCGTCACCGGAGTCGCCGGCGAACCGGATCACGACCCGGTCGAGCTGTTCAGTGGTGGAGGTCATGCTGCGGGATCACCAGAATTCGTCGCCCTGTCGGCCCGGGGTGGTTGGCCGTTCAACTCATGGTATGCCGCCTCCTGTGGCTTGTGCGGCAGGCTCCACACAGTGGTTGTCACGTACCTGCCGGTTCGTCCGGATCGTCCGGGTCGGGGGCGCTCTGACCGGCCCGTTCGTCACGCTTCGCCCACTCGAGGAGTTCGTCGAGGCGGTACGCCGTGTCGTCGATACCGGCGTGGAGGTCACCCTTCGCGGCATACCGGGCAGGCACGGTGGCGAGCGTCAGCTCGCGTGGCACGACGTCGTCGACCTCGTCCCAGGCGATGGGGGTGGACACGGTGCCCTCGGGCACCCCGCGCACGGAGTAGGCGCTGGCGATGGTGTGGTCGCGCGCGTTCTGGTTGTAGTCGACGAAGACGGCCCCGGGATCGCGGTCCTTGCGCCACCACGTCGTCGTCGCGTCGCCTCCGGCGCGCCGCTCGACCTCCCGGGCGAAGGCGAGGGCGGCGCGCCGCACGTCGGTGAACCCCCAGTCGGGGACGATCCGCACGTAGACGTGCAGGCCCGCGCCGCCCGAGGTCTTGGGGTAGCCGGTCGCGCCGAGGTCCGCCAGCACTTCGTGGGCCACGTGCGCGACGCGGCGGACGGTGCCGAAGTCGCACTCGGGCATGGGGTCGAGGTCGATGCGCCACTCGTCGGGCGCCTCGGTGTCGGCGCGGCGCGAGTTCCACGGGTGGAACTCGACGGTCGACATCTGGACCGCCCAGATGACGCTGGCGAGCTCGGTGACGCAGAGCTCGTCGGCCGCCCGGTGGTAGCGCGGGAACATCACCCGCACCGTCTCGAGCCACGGTGGCGCGCCGTGGGGGACCCGCTTCTGGTGCACCTTCTCTCCGGCGAGGCCCTCGGGGAAGCGGTGCATCATGCACGGGCGCTCGCGCAGGGCCCGCACGATGCCGTCACCGACGCTGAGGTAGTAGCTCGCGAGGTCGAGCTTGGTCGCGCCGGTCGCGGGGAAGTAGACGCGGTCGGGGTTGCTTACCCGCACGACGCGCTCGCCGACCTCGAGCTCGACAGCGGGTGTTGCGGCCTTGCCCGATGTCGCCCTGCCCGCTCCAGATGCCATGCCCCACAAGGTATCCCGGGGATGTTACGGCGTGCAGACCGGGTCCGAGATCCGAAGGTGATCGTGGTGTCCTGCGACCGACGTCACAGCCGAATCCCCGGCTCGGGGGGACTTGTGGCGGTGGGCGGCGCCCTCGCCGCGACGCAGTCTGGAGGTGGGGAACTTGGGGGCCGCTTCAAGGCTTTGGAAGAAGCTGAGCCCGGTGTGGCACACAACTGAAGACAGCAGAACCACGGACACCCCCACCACCGCAACACCCTCCACCGCAACACCGGGGACGCACACGTTCGCCGTGCCGCTCCTTTCCTGGCGCCGTTCGCGGCCCCTCCGGATCGCCGGCCTCGTCGCAGCGATGTCCCTCTCCGGGGTCGCCGGCGCGGTGACCTGGTCGGGGTCAGCGCAGGCCGCCCCCACGGCATACTCGATCTGGCCGGCCAGCGCCGTCCCGGCCTCGCCCTCGAACCCCGACCGCTCCGTCGAGCTCGGCGCCCGGTTCCGGACCTCGGCCACCGGCTGGGTCACCGGCATCCGCTACTACAAGTCCGCAGCCAACACCGGGCTCCACACCGGCACCCTGTGGTCCTGGAGCGGCACCGCCCTCGCGAAGGTCACCTTCGCCGGCGAGAGCACCACCGGCTGGCAACAGGCCACCCTCCCCGCTGCG
>JBBRZC010000004.1:0-44346 GCA_038237075.1 Actinomycetales bacterium | reverse complement strand
TCATGCACATGATGTTACAGCGACACGGCCGGAACGTCACGCGCGAAACGCCGTATTCGCTGGCTACATTCCTCGGCTCACAATCGTGCAACCCTGCAGGTCACCCCGCCAATCCGCCCTCAACGTCGTCGTAACCTCGGCCTAGAGCGCATGCCCCAGGTGGGCGAGGGCCTGACGCACGAGGACGCCGTGACCGCTCTCCATGTCGCCGACGACGGCGAGCCGGACCGCCTCCTCCGGGGTCACCCAGGCAAGGTCGATGGCGTCTCGCTGCGGCTGGCAGTCCCCGCTGATGGGCACGACGTAGGCCAGCGAGACGGCGTGTTGCCGCGGGTCGTGGAAGGGGGTGACGCCGGGGGTGGGGAAGTACTCGGCCACGGTGAAGGGCTGTGGTGCCAAGGGAACCCGGGGCATGGCCAGGGGGCCGAGGTCCTTCTCGATGTGACGCAGGAGGGCGTCGCGGATCCGCTCGTGGTAGAGCACTCGGCCCGAGACGATGGAGTGGGTGATGACCCCCTCGGGGGTCGCGCGCAGGAGCAGGCCGATCTCGGTCACGACCCCCCTCTCGTCGACCCGGACCGGCACGGCGTCGATGTAGACGATGGGGAGCCGTTCGCGCGCGTCGCGCAGCTCCTCGCGGCTCAGCCAGCCGGCCTGGGTCTCGGTCTCGGTCATGCCCTGTTTCTACCAGTCGGGCGCCGACCCGGCCCGAGCGGCGGCCTGCCAGCTCGAACGGCGGCCCGAACGGCGACCCGAACGGCGACCCGAGCGGCAGCCCGAGCGGCGGCCCGGCGCACGCTCAGAAGACCTTGCCCGGGTTCATGATCCCGAACGGGTCGAAGAGCGCCTTCACCGCCCGTTGACGGGCCATCTCGGCCTCGCCCAGCTCGAGCGGGAGCCAACGGCGCTTGAGCGACCCGACGCCGTGCTCACCGGTGATGGTGCCGCCGAGGCCGAGCGCCTCCTCGACGAGGTCCCCGAAGGCCGCCTCGGCCCGCCACCGGCTCTCGTCGTCGCCGCGGGTGAAGAAGAAGCAGGGGTGGAGGTTGCCGTCGCCGCCGTGGCCCGACATCGTCACCTCGACCGACCGTCGCTGCGCGATCGCCTCACCGGCGCGGATGAGGTCTGCGAGGCGGCCCACGGGCACGCAGACGTCCTCGGTGAAGCGGCCGCCCTTGGCCTCCAGGGCCGCGTTGAGGGCCCGCCGCCCCGCCATGAGGGCATCGGCCTCCTGCGCGTCGTCGGCCACCGCGACCGCCGTCGCCCCCGCGGCCTTGAGGAGCACGGCATACCGCTGCACGTCTGGTGCGGTGTGGTCGGGCCGATCCGACGCGACGATGAGCACAGCGGCGCAGTCGGAAGGGAAGCCGTAGTCCGCCAGGCGCTGGACCGCCGCGATGCTGGCCCGGTCGAGCAGCTCGAGCAGGCAGGGGCGGTGCCGGTCGCTGCGCAGGGCGACGATGGCCGCTGCTGCGGCGTCGAGCGAGGCGAACGTCGCGAGCGCGGTCAGCGCGGGGTCGGGCAGCGGCACGAGGCGGGCGACCACCGACGTCACGACGCCGAGGGTGCCCTCGGAACCGACGAAGAGGCCGGTGAGGTCGAGCCCGGCGACCCCCTTGACGGTACGGCGGCCGGTGCGCATCACCTCGCCACCCGGCAGGACGACCTGGAGGCCTTTGACGTAGTCGGCGGTGACGCCATACTTGACGCAGCACAGGCCCCCCGCGTTGGTCGCCACGTTGCCGCCGATGGTGCAGGTCGCCGCCGACGCGGGGTCGGGCGGGTAGAACAGGCCCTCGCGCGCCGCGGCCGCCTTGAGGTCCTGGGTGACGACGCCCGGCCCGACCACGGCGTAGCCCTCGAGGAGGTTGACCTCGCTGATCTCGTCGAGCGCCTCGACGTTGAGGACGATCGAGCCCTCGCTCGCCGTCGCGCCACCCGCGAGCGACGTGCGAGCTCCCTGGGGGACGACGGGCACGTGGTGCGCCTGGGCGTGGCGCAGGACCTCGACGACGTCCGCGAGGTCGCGCGCCCGGACCACAGTGAAGTGCTCGGGCGGGATGGAGCCGAGGGAGGCGTCCACGGCATACCCGGCAGCGACGTCCGCGTCGGTCACCACGGCCTTGTCGCTGAGCGCGATCGGTGGTGAAGTCGGCCTCGTGCCCACTGCCTCGCTGCTCACCGACTTACTGTATGCCGGGCCGACAGGCCGTCCGCCGGGCCGTCCACCGGTCCGGGATCGCGCCGGGCGCGGCTGATGGACTTCGCCACCCTGGCACTCATCAGCGCGGTCGCCCTTCTCGGGCCGGTGCTGTCCCTGCCGCGGTGGCTGCACCTGCCCGTCGTCATCGGGGAGCTGGCCGTGGGGGTCCTCCTCGGCGCGACGGGCATCGGCGCGCTGCACGCCGGCGAGCCGACCTTCTCCTTCCTCGCCGACGTCGGGTTCGCGCTGGTGATGTTCGTGGCCGGGTCGCACGTGCCGGTCCGGGATCCCGCGCTGCGGGCCGGGATCGGGCCGGGCCTGGGGCGGGCCGTCGTGGTGGGGGTGCTGTCGGTGCCGGTCGGCCTGCTCCTGGCCCGGGTCGCGGGCACCGGCCACGGCGCCCTGTATGCCGTGCTGCTCGCCTCCTCGTCGGCGGCCCTCGTCCTGCCCGTCGTCGACGAGGCCGGGCTCGGCGGCCGCGAGATCCTCGAGCTCGTGCCGCAGGTGGCCGTCGCCGACGCCGCGTGCATCGTCGCCCTGCCGTTCGCCATCGACCCGACCCACGTCCTGCCCGCCCTGATGGGCGGACTGGCCGTGGCGGGCTGCGCGGCGGTGGCGTGGTTCCTCCTGCGACGTCTCGAGCGCTCGGGGCTGCGCCGGCGGTTCCACGTGCTCTCCGAGGACCGACAGCTGGCGCTCGAGCTGCGCGTCTCGCTCTGCCTCATCTTCGGGCTGGCCGCCCTCGCGGTGCTGCTCCACGTGTCGGTGATGCTCGCCGGCTTCGCCCTGGGTCTCGCGGTGGCCGGGGTGGGGGAACCGCGGCGGCTGGCCAAGCAGCTGTTCGCCCTCACCGAGGGGTTCCTCGGCCCCCTCTTCTTCGTCTGGCTGGGAGCCTCGCTCAACCTGCGCGACCTCGCTGCCCACCCGTCGGGGATCGCCCTCGGCCTGGCGCTGGGGCTGGGGGCGGTCCTCGTCCACGCCGCTATGGCGCTGACTGGCCAGACCCTGCCCGTGGCGGCGCTGACCGCCGCCCAGCTCGGCGTCCCGGTCGGGGCGGCAACGCTGGGGACCCGGCTCGGGGTGCTCGGGCCCGGAGAGGCGGCGGCTCTGCTCCTCGGAGCGCTCATCACCGTCGGCGCGGTCACCCTCTGCGCGGCGGCATTGCGACGGCGCAGGGCACCGCGCCTGTCGTAGACTCTGCGGCACAGGCGTCTGAGCCGTCATCATCGGCGAGCCTCCGGAAGAACAGCGGTCCCACGACCCGTGGGACCTCCCAGTAGAACCGGACGGGTGGGCCCGTCATCGCCTTCGGCAAGAGCGGCCGTGCGTCGTCCCCCGACAGGGGCGGCTCCGGCAAGCGAGGTGGCACCGCGGTGGCGCCGGGCGTGACTCCCGGTGACGTCGTCCTCGGAGGACACGACGCACGAGACGACGAGACCACGACGCGACCACCGAGGAGCCGAGCAGCCATGACCTACCCCCGGGTCACCACCGGTGCCACGGGCACCGGCGCCCGCACGAGCGGCACCAGCCCCCGCTTCCCCGAGATCGAGGAACGGGTCCTGCGCTACTGGGACCAGGACGGCACCTTCCAGGCCTCGGTCGACAACCGCGAGGCCGGCGTCGACGGAGCCAACGAGTTCGTCTTCTACGACGGGCCGCCGTTCGCCAACGGGCTGCCCCACTACGGCCACCTGCTCACCGGCTACGTCAAGGACATCGTCCCGCGCTACCAGACGATGCGCGGGCGGCGGGTCGAGCGCCGCTTCGGCTGGGACACCCACGGCCTGCCGGCCGAGCTCGAGGCGATGAGCCAGCTCGGCATCAAGACCAAGGAGGAGATCCTCGAGATCGGCATCGAGGCCTTCAACGCGACGTGCCGCGAGTCGGTGCTGCGCTACACCGACGACTGGCGGGCCTACGTCACCCGCCAGGCCCGCTGGGTCGACTTCGACCACGACTACCGCACCCTCAACCCCGACTACATGGAGTCGGTGATCTGGGCGTTCAAGCAGCTCTACGAGAAGGGCCTCGTCTACGAGGGCTTCCGCTGCCTGCCCTACTGCTGGAACGACCAGACGCCGTTGAGCAGCCACGAGCTGCGCATGGACGACGAGGTCTACCAGATGCGCCAGGACCCGGCCGTCACGGTCGGCTACCGGCTCGAGACAGGCGAGCTGGCCCTGATCTGGACGACGACGCCGTGGACGCTTCCGAGCAACCTCGCCATGGCGGTCCATCCCGACATCGACTATGTCGTCGTCGAGTCGGACTTCACCGGCACGTCGGAGCGCTACATCCTCGCGGAGGCGAGGCTCACGGCATACGCGCGGGAGCTCTTCGGCGGGAGCGACGTCGACGTGCAGGAGCGGGTGGTGCAGCGGCTCAAGGGCACCGAGCTGCTGGGGCGGCGCTACAACCCGCCGTTCGACTACTTCCTCGGCCACCCCCGCTCGCACGTCATGTTGCCCGCCGACTACGTCACCACCGAGGACGGCACGGGCATCGTCCACATCGCCCCCGCCTTCGGTGAGGAGGACAAGCTCCTCACCGACCAGTACGACATCGCCCCGGTCGTGCCCGTCGGCGCGGACGGGCGCTTCACCGCCCCGGTCCTCGACTACGAGGGTCTGCACGTCTTCGACGCCAACGCGCCCATCATCGACCATCTGCGGGCCCGGACCCGCGGTGAGGGCGCGGTCGGGTCGACCACCGCCGGCACCGTGCTGTTGCGCCGCGAGACCTACGACCACTCCTACCCGCACTGCTGGCGGTGCCGGGAGCCGCTGATCTACATGGCCGTCTCGAGCTGGTTCGTCGAGGTCACGAAGATCAAGGAGCGGATGCTCGAGCTCAACGAGCAGATCGAGTGGCACCCCGAGCACATCCAGCACGGCCAGTTCGGCAGATGGCTCGAGAACGCCCGCGACTGGTCGATCACGCGGAACCGCTTCTGGGGCAGCCCTGTCCCGGTGTGGAAGTCCGACAACCCGCAGTACCCGCGGATCGACGTCTACGGCTCGTTCGCCGAGCTGGAGCGCGACTTCGGCGTCACCGTCACCGACCTGCACCGGCCCTACGTCGACCGGCTGACCCGGCCGAACCCCGACGACCCGACGGGGCGCTCGACGATGCGCCGCGTCGAGGACGTCCTCGACGTGTGGTTCGACTCGGGGTCGATGTCGTTCGCGCAGGTCCACTACCCCTTCGAGAACGCCGACTGGTTCGAGCACCACTTCCCGGGCGACTTCATCGTCGAGTACATCGGCCAGACCCGCGGCTGGTTCTACACGCTGCACGTCCTCGCCACCGCGATCTTCGACCGGCCGGCGTTCTCGTCGTGCCTGTCCCATGGGATCGTCCTCGGCTCGGACGGGCAGAAGATGAGCAAGTCGCTGCGCAACTACCCCGACGTCTTCGACGTCTTCGACCGCGACGGCGCCGACGCCATGCGCTGGTTCCTCATGTCCTCGCCGATCCTGCGCGGCGGCAACCTCGTCGTCACCGAACAGGGCATCCGCGACGGCGTGCGCCAGGTGATGATCCCGCTGTGGAACGCGTGGTCGTTCTTCTCGCTGTACGCCAATGCCGCTCGTGGCGGCGAGGGCTACGAGGGCAGGTGGTCGACGGACTCGGGCGACGTCCTCGACCGCTACCTCCTGGCGAAGCTGCGCGGCTTCGTCACGGCGATGCAGGAGCAGCTGGACGGCTACGAGATCGCCAGCGCCTGCGACACGATGCGCGGCTTCCTCGACGTCCTCACCAACTGGTACATCCGCCGGTCTCGCGGCCGCTTCTGGGGCGGCGAGGACGCGTCGGCCCAGGCCGCCTTCGACACCCTCTACACGACGCTCGAGATGGTATGCCGTGCCGTCGCGCCACTGCTCCCGCTCCTCACCGAGGAGATCTGGCGGGGTCTGACCGGGGGCCGCTCGGTGCACCTCACCGACTGGCCGTCGGTCGAGGACCTGCCTCTGGACGAGACCCTCGTCGCGTCGATGGATCGCTCGCGTGAGGTCTGCTCGGCGGCGTCGTCGCTGCGCAAGGCCGCCCAGCTGCGGGCCCGGCTCCCGCTCCAGGGGCTCGTCGTCGTCACCGCCGACCCAGTGGCCCTCGAGGCCTTCACGGGTGTCATCGGTGACGAGGTGAACGTCAAGGCGGTCCGGCTCGTCGACGTGACCTCGGCGAGCGAGGCCGACTTCGGGGTCTCCCGGCGGCTCACGGTCAACGCCCGCGCCGCGGGTCCCCGACTCGGGCGCGACGTGCAGGCGGCGATCCGCAGCTCGAAGTCCGGCGACTGGTCCGTCGCGGACGACGGCGCCGTGACGGCGGGTGGCCTCGTCCTCCAGAGCGGTGAGTACACCCTCGAGACCGTCGTCGACCACGGCGCGGACGACGCGAGCCGGGCCGTGGCCATGCTCCCCGGCGGCGGGTTCGTCGTGCTCGACACCGCGGTGACGCCGGAGCTCGCCCAGGAGGGGCTGGCGCGCGACATCGTGCGGGCGGTGCAGCAGGCCCGCCGGGACGCGGGACTCGACGTCAGCGACCGGATCTCGCTGACGATCACCGGCTCGGAGCCGGTGTGGCAGGCGACCGTCGTGCACCGGGAGCTCATCATGACCGAGACGCTGGCGAGCCAGTTCGGTTCTGCGGGGACGCAGTTCGCGCAGGCCGCTGGTGACGGAGCCGACGTCACCGTCGGTGACGGGCAGCCGGCGCGGATCATCGTGAAGAAGCTGTGATGGGCGCCGTCATCAGGCCGGCCGACGACAGCGACCTCGCGGGCATCGTGGCCGTGGGCCACCGCACCTGGCCGGCGACCTACGAGCCCATCGCCGGTGCCGACTACGTCGCCATGGGCCTGGCCAAGTGGTGGACCGAGGAGTCCACCACCCCGGCGATCCGCGCGGGCCGGGCCCTCGTCGCCGTCGTCGACGGCGAGGTGGTCGGGGTGGCCGTGGCCGGCCCGAGCGACGGACACCTCGTCCTCTGGAAGCTCTATGTGGTCCCCGAGCACCAGGGCGAGGGCCTCGGGTCGCGGCTCCTCGCGGCCGTCGTCGACCGCGCCAGTGGACACCACCACCTGCGCGTCGCCTACCTCGACGGCAACGACAGCGCGGCGGCGTTCTACCGGTCGCACGGGTTCGTCGAGCTGGAGCGCGAGGTGAGCGGGCACGGCATACCCGACGCCCTGTGGCTGCAGCTGGAGATCGAGCCCCCCGACGGCTCTCCGGCCGCACACGGGCTGGGCTCGGCAGGGGCGAGCGCATGACCGGGCGGCCGGACGCGGCGCAGGTGGAGGCGGCCCGCCGGCTCGAGGTGCGGCGGCGGGTGCGCGAGATCGAGGAGGAGATCCTCGCCCGGGCACCCGAGACGACCATCGAGCCCTCCCTCGAGAGCGTGCGGGCCGTGATGGAGCTGCTCGGCGACCCGCAGCGGACCTTCCCGGTCATCCACCTCACGGGGACGAACGGCAAGACGTCGACGACCCGCATGGTCGAGTCACTGCTGCGCGAGATGGGCCTGACCACAGGCCGGTTCACCTCTCCCCACCTCCACTCGTTCCGCGAGCGGATCGCCATCGGCGGTGAGCCGATCTCGCCCGAGCGCCTCATCGACATCTACGACCAGGTCCTGCCCGTCGTCGAGATCGTCGACGCCCGCTCCATCGCCGAGGGCGGCTCGCGGCTGAACTTCTTCATGATGTCGGTCGTCCTCGCGTATGCCGCGTTCGCCGACGCCCCGGTGGACGTCGCCGTCGTCGAAGTGGGTCTCGGTGGCCGGTGGGACGCGACGAACGTCGCGGACGGGCAGGTCGCCGTCATCACCCCGGTCGCGATCGACCACACCCGGCTGCTCGGCTCGACGGTCGAGGAGATCGCCACCGAGAAGTCGGGCATCATCAAGCCCGGTGCCATCGCGGTCTCCTCGGTGCAGGAGAACGACGTCGCCGCGATCCTCGTCGACCGGGCCGAGGAGGTCGGTGCCCGCGTCGTCTTCGAGTCCGTCGACTTCGGGGTCACCCGTCGGGAGGTCGCCGTCGGCGGCCAGCAGCTCTCCTTCCACGGCCTCGCCGGCGACTACCCCGAGGTCTTCCTCCCCGTCCACGGGCAGCACCAGGCCGGCAACGCCGCGGCGGCGCTCGCGGCCGTGGAGGCGTTCGTCGGCGGCGGTGAGCAGCGGCTCGACCCCGAGCTCGTGCGTGCGGGCTTCGCGGGGGTCACCTCGCCGGGGCGGCTCGAGGTGGTCCGCCGCTCGCCGACGGTGCTCGTCGACGCCGCCCACAACCCGGCCGGCGCGGTGGCCCTGCGGGCGGCGCTGGAGGACTCGTTCGCCTTCGCGCGGCTCGTCGGGGTGGTCGCGATCTTCGCCGACAAGGACCCTGCGGCGATGCTCGAGGCCCTCGAACCGGCCCTGGAGCACCTCGTCGTGACCCGCAACAGCTCGGCACGCTCGATGTCGGCGCGCGCGCTCGGGGCGATCGCCGTCGGGATCTTCGGCGAGGACCGGGTCACCCTGGTCGAGGACCTGCCCGACGCGATCGACCAGGCGGCCGCCATCGCCGAGTCCGAGGGGCTGGGCGGGGGAGTCGTCGTCACCGGGTCGGTCGTCACGGCTGCCGACGCCCGGAGGCTCCTCGGCGTCACGGACGTCTGACCCCGCCTCCGTCCGGAGTCGTGGCCTAGGTTTCTCGTCATGAGCTCGATGACCTACCGCACACTCGGGAACAACGACCTCGTTGTCAGCACGATCGGCCTGGGTTGCAACAACTTCGGCCGCGAGGGCCGGGCGACCGCGACGGCCGCGGGCACCGACGCCGTCGTCTCCGCGGCCATCGACGCCGGCATCACGCTCTTCGACACCGCCGACATCTATGGCGCGCCGCCGACGACGAGCGAGAGCCTCATCGGCGAGGTCCTCGGCACCCGCCGCGACGCCGTCGTCCTCGCGACGAAGTTTGGCCACGCAAGCGCGAACGCCGGCCCGGAGTCGCTCACCTGGGGTCGCAAGGGCGCTCGCACCTACGTCCGCAACGCCGTCGAGGCCTCGCTGCGTCGGTTGCGGACCGACCGCATCGACCTCTACCAGATGCACGAGCCGGACCCGTCGACACCGATCGCCGAGACGCTCGAGGCCCTCAACGAGCTCGTCACCGAGGGCAAGGTGCTCCACCTCGGCCACAGCAACTTCGACGCGGCCCAGATCGCCGAGGCCGACCGGGTCGCCGCCGAGAACGGCTGGCCGAGGTTCGTCTCGGCCCAGAACGAGTACTCCCTCCTCGCCCGCGGCGCCGAGGCCGACGTCCTGCCGGCGGTCGTGGAGCACGGGCTCGGCTTCCTGCCCTTCTTCCCCCTCTTCAACGGGCTGCTCACCGGCAAGTACACCCGCACCGACTCACCCGCCGGGAGCCGGATCACCGACGCCAAGCCGGAGATCCTCGCCGCCGTCGACTGGGACCAGCTCGAGGCCTACCGGGCGGTCTGCGACGGGCTCGGCCTCCCGATGGCGCAGGTGACCTTCGCGTGGCTGCTCGCCCAGCCTGGCCTGGCCTGCGTCATCGCCGGGGCCACGACCCCCGCGCAGGTGGCGCAGAACGCCGCAGCCGCGCGGGTCGAGGTGCCCGCCGACGCGGTGGAGCGGATCTCCGGGATCTTCCCCTGACTCACCGGGGCCGCGGTGAGTCAGCAGCGGGTATGCCGTGGGCCCGGCGCCGTGCCCGGCCGCCGGCCCCACGGCATACCCTCGTGAGCATGACGGCGGAGGCGGCAGGCGCATGAAGGGTCTCGCGTTCTACGGCCAGACGGGCAAGTTCGAGTGGCGCATGGGCGCGACCGTGCTCGGAGGCCAGTCGATCGCGGTGTTCTTCGGGGCGCTCGTGGCGCGGGGGATCGGGGCGTCGCGTGGCGACACCGCGGCGGGCACCTACCTCCTGGTGGGGTCCGCCCTGGCCGTGCTCTGCATCGTCGCCGCCGGCCTGATGCGCAGACCGTTTGGCGTCACGCTGGGCTGGCTCGTGCAGGTCGCGACGTTCCTGAGCGCCTTCGTCGTCCCGGCCATGCTCGTCGTCGGGATGGTCTTCACCGCGCTCTGGGTCGGGTGCCTGTGGCAGGGCCACCGGATCGACGCCCTCCAGGCGCAGTGGGCGGCCGACCAGGAGGAGGAGCGGGAGGACGGTCTGGGGGCAGAGCGTCATACGGACCACGGGCCGGGCGCGAGCGGAGCCGGCCGCTAGGGTGGAACCGTGACGACGCAGAAGGAACGCTCGCTGGTCCTGGTCAAGCCCGACGCCTTCGCGCGCGGGCTCACGGGGGAGGTGCTGCGCCGGATCGAGGCCAAGGGCTACCGCCTCGTGGCGCTCGACATCTTCACCCCCGACCGGGAGCGGCTGGGTCGGCACTACGCCGAGCACGAGGGCAAGCCCTTCTTCGAGGGGCTCGTCGAGTTCATGTCCTCGGGGCCGGTCGCCGGCGTCGTCATCGAGGGGGAGCGCTGCATCGAGGGCTTCCGCGCGCTCGCCGGCGCCACCGACCCGACGGCCGCAGCGCCGGGCACCATCCGCGGCGACCTCGGCCGCGACTGGGGCCACTCGATCCAGCAGAACATCGTCCACGGGTCAGACGGCAAGGAGTCAGCGGTCCGCGAGATCGGCATCTGGTTCCCCGACGCGTGACTCGAAGACGGGTGAACCGAAGGCTGCTCCCTGCAGACGTCAGTGGCGGAAGCCCTCCGGGGTGGTGGGCCGGGCCGGAGGCGGCTGACCCTCGCACCGGCGCCGCAGGTCGGCGACCTCGCGGTCGACGAGACGGGCCGACAGCCGTCCGGCAACGAGGCGCAGCACCCCCCTGAGCGCGCCCTCGTGGGTGGCCCGCGCGGTGACCCGGCAACGGCCGTCGCCGAGGTCCTCGATGACGTGCAGCCCCGTGGTCGTGGCTCCGGGCTGACGGGTCGCCCACGCCCACCGCCGCTGCGGCTCCCACTCGGTGACCTCCCAGATGGCGGCCGGCAGCTGCGGCTGGCGCAGCCGGGCCCGTGAGCCCGGGCCGATCGGCGTGCCCGGCGCCTCACCGCCGAGCCGCGCCACCTGGGTGACCGCGGAGTTCCATGTCGGCCAGTCGTCCACGTCGGTCCACACCTGCCAGACGGTCGCCACGGGGGCCGAGATCTCGATGACGCGCTCGATGCTCATGGACGCCTCCGTGCCGGGGAGCCCCGATGTCGTTGCGGCGGGACGCTGCGGACGGGGCCGGTGCCGGCCAAGGCTAGACGGGTGCCGGGTGCGGCGGAAGGGTTGCCGGACGGCTGGGTTGTCGGGGTCTGCGGTCGGGTCCGTGGTGGGAGGATCGGCCCGTGAGCACCCGGGATCTGAGTGACCGCAGCCTCGAGACCCTCATGGACAGGGCCTGGGAGACCAGCCGGACGTCGCTCGGCGCGCGGGTGCGGCGGGTGCGAAGCAAGACGTGGCACCTCGGGCAGTGCGCGGTGGCCGCCGGTGTCTCGTGGTGGCTCGCCGCTGATCTCGTCGGCCACCGGGCGCCGGTCTTCGCGCCGATCGTGGCTGTGGTGTGCCTCGGGACGAGCTACCGGCAGCGGCTTCGTCGGGTCGCCGAGGTGACCGTGGGCGTGGCGGTCGGTCTGGCCGTCGCCGACCTCTTCCTCGCGCTCCTGGGCAGCGGGCCGTGGCAGATCGGCCTCATCGTCCTCCTGTCCATGTCGGCAGCGCTCTTCCTCGACACGGGCGTGCTGCTCACCACCCAGGCGGCGGTGCAGTCGATCTTCGTCGTCGCCCTCGTCGCTGCGCCGCACGATGCGGTGACCCGCTGGCTCGACGCCGCGATCGGGGGCGCGGTGGCCCTCGTCGCGGCGGCGATCGTGCCGCGGGCCCCCTTACGCCAGCCCAGGATTCAGGCCGGCCTCGTCGTGCGCAAGATGACAGAGCTGATCCGCGACGCCGGCCAGTGCGCCCGCGACGGCAACGTGGAGCGCGCGTCGCAGATCCTCGCCACCGCACGGGCCACCGACCCCCTGCTCCGCGAACTGCAGGCGGCGGCCGACGAGGGGCTGTCCGTCATCGCGTCGTCCCCGTTCCGTCGTCGGCACACCGAGAACGTCCGCACGGTGCACGACCTCGTCGAGCCGCTCGACCGCGCGATGCGAAGCACCCGCGTCCTCGTGCGCCGGGTCGCTGCGACGGCATACCGGCAGCTGCCCGTGCCCCCCGCGTATGCCGCGGTGCTCGACGACCTCGCCGACGCGACGGACGTGATCGCCCGGGCGCTCGCCGAGAACGCCAGTCCGCAGGTGGGGCGCTCGGGATTGGTCCGGGTGGGCCGGTCCACGGCGTCACTGGAGCGGGGGTCGCTGTCGGTCGACGTGCTGCTTGCCCTGATCCGGTCGCTGGTCATCGACCTGCTCCAGCTCACTGGGCTGGACGTCGAGGAGGCGATGGCTTCCCTGCCCGACCTGCCCGAACGCCCTGCGCCCACCGCCTCCTGAGCCCGCTCCTCGCAGGGTCGGCACGCTTGCCTCAGCGGCCGAGGCGCTCGTAGGTCCGCTCGGTCTGCGCCTTGGATCCCTTCCACCAGGCCTCGTTGTCCCGGTACCACGCGATCGTCTGGGTCAGGCCGGCCCGGATGTCGCGGTAGCGCGGCGTCCATCCGGTCTCGGCGCGCAGCTTGCCTGAGTCGATCGCATAACGCATGTCGTGCCCCGGACGGTCGTTGACGTGCTCGAACCAGTCGGCCGGCCGGCCCATGAGCTCGAGGATGAGGCCGATGATGGTGCGGTTGTCCTGCTCGCCGTCCGCCCCGATGAGGTAGGTCTCGCCGAGCCGCCCCTGCTCGATGATCGCGACGACGGCGTCGTTGTGGTCGTCGACGTGGATCCAGTCGCGCACGTTGGCGCCCGCGCCATAGAGCTTGGGTCGCACGCCCCCGAGGATGCCGGTGATCTGGCGGGGGATGAGCTTCTCGACGTGCTGGCGCGGGCCGTAGTTGTTGGAGCAGTTCGAGATCGTCGCGGCGACACCGAAGGAGCGGATCCACGCCCGCACGAGGAGGTCGGCGCTGCCCTTGGAGGCGGAGTACGGGCTCGACGGGTTGACCGGGGTCGCCTCGGTGAACCGCTCGGGGTCGTCGAGCTCGAGGTCGCCGTAGACCTCGTCGGTCGAGATGTGGTGGATCCGCCTGCCGTGCCGGCGCACCGCTTCGAGCAGCCGGTAGGTGCCGATGATGTTGGTCTCCATGAACGGCCACGGCTCGTCGAGGCTGTTGTCGTTGTGCGACTCCGCGGCGAAGTGGACGACGAGGTCGGTCTGCGCGACGAGCTCGTCGACGAGGGCGGCGTCGGCGACGGACCCCTCGACGAAGGTGATCTCGTCCTCGACCGGAGCCAGCGACGCCCGGTTGCCGGCGTAGGTGAGCGCGTCGAGGACCGTCACCTCCCAGTCGGGCCGGGTCTCGCGCACCCGCAGGACGAAGTTGGAGCCGATGAACCCGGCTCCGCCGGTGACGAGGACTTTCATGTGCTGATCTCCTTGGTTGCTGGGGCAGTGGGGGCAGGGGCCGCAGGGGCCGCAGGGGCGGCTGGGGCCGGCACGGAACGCAGGCCCGGGGTCTCGGACGCGACCGTCGACGGCCCGGAGTTGAACTCGACCTCGAGGGCGAAGCGCTGGGCGAGATAGCGGTGGTCGGACAGGGCCAGGGGTATGCCGTTCGCGGCTATCGCAAGCCGTCGCACCAGGAGCAGCGGGTCGCCGGCCGGGACCCCGAGCAGAGCGCCGTCGGCGTCGCTCGCGAGGCCGGCGGTGACCGTCTGGCGCACCGTGGTGATCCGCTGCCCCTGCCGGGAGAGGGTCTCCCAGATGCCCGGGGCCGTGGCCGCGTCGCGGCTGACCGGCCCGGCGATCGCGGCCGGGACCCACTCGCGGACGACGTCGAGCCCCTCGCCGTCCACGGTGCGGACCGAGCGGCAGTGCAGCACGTCGTCGCCCGCGCTGATCCCGAGGGAGGCGGCGAGGGAGGCCGGCGCCGCCCGGTAGCCGAAGTCGACGATCCGGCGCTCGATGCTCTTCCCCGCGTCCGCGACGGCGGACGACGCGTGCCGGAAGGTGCCGAGCGCGAGGCGCTGATGGAAGGCCGACCCGGTGACGAACCAGCCGGCTCCGTGCCGGGAGCCGACGAGCCCCTCCTCGCGGAGCTGCTCCAGGGCCCGGCGCACGGTCGGGCGCGACACGGCATACCGGGAGCAGAGCTGGGCCTCGGAGTCCATCGCCCCGACGTCGCCGAACTCGCCCAGGGCGATCCGCTCGCGCAGGTCGTGGGCGATGGCGGCGAACCGAGAACTTGTCATTAACTTGTAAGGTACTTGACCTACGCCTCGCTGTCACCTCCGCGGGGACGCCCTCCCCGAACCTGGGCGGCCGTGCAGACCAGCGCCGGGAGCAGCCGACCGATACCGTCAACCATGACCTCGCTCCCGGGAGTGACTCGCGTCCGTGAGAGCCCGGCTCGCGCCTGGCACCTTGTGACCGGCCTCATCAGCCTCGTCTCGCTGCTCGTCCAGCTCGTCATGATCGTGCAGGGGGTCAACGTCCTCGTCGACGACAGCACCGGGCTGCCCGCCGTCGGCGTCGCCACCCGGGTGCTGCGGTTCTTCAGCTACTTCACCGTGCAGAGCAACCTCCTCGTCATCGTCACGACCCTGCTCCTCGCGCGGGATGCCCAGCGTGACGGGCGGTGGTTCCGCGTCGCCCGGATCGCCGGCCTCGTCGGCATCACCGTGACGTTCGTCGTCTATCTCGTCGCGCTTCGCCCGATCCTCGACCTCAGCGGGCTGGCCGCGGTCACCGACGTCGGCTTCCACATCGTGACCCCGGTCCTGGCCGTGGCCGGCTGGGTCCTCTTCGGCCCCCGCCCCCGCTTCGACCGGTCCGTGCTGCTGACCTCGTTGGCCTGGCCGGCCCTCTGGCTCGCGTACTCGCTCGTCCACGGCGCCGTCTCGGGCTGGTACCCCTACCCGTTCGTCGACGTCGTCGCGATCGGCTACGCCGCAGTGCTGCGCAACGCCGCCCTCGTCCTCGTGCTGCTCCTGGCCGTCGGCGCGTGCTTCGTCCTCGGCGACCGCCGCCTGCGCCCGACAGGCCCGATGGACCCGTCGCGGCCTCGAGCCCAAGTCCGCACGGACTGACGCCGTCGGCTCGGCGGTGACCCGACGCGGGTATGCCGCCCGCTTGGATGGGCGGACGGCATACTGTCGCGGTGGTGCCTGCTGGTCAGGGGCTGGGCGTGTACTCCGAAGCGGTCTCCGGCAGGCGCACGACCCTCGGGTCGCCCTCATCGGCGAAGTAGTCGGCCGGGATCGTCTGGTCCACCCCGTCGGCCGCCTTCGTCGCCCGCAGGATCGGTGTGATGACGGAGGCCACGATGACGTTGAGCGCGAAGGCGGTCAACGCGATGTAGCCGAGCTGGCCCCAGCCGTCCACCGCGGCCAGCGAACCCCCGAAGTGGCTCGTCGCGGGGCTCGCCACCCCGTAGGCCTTCCACGTGCCGTAGACCATGCCGACGGCCCACCCGGCGAGCAGGCCCCAGCGGTGGAACCAACGGGTGTAGAGGCCGAAGACGATGGACGGGAAGGTCTGCAGGATCCAGATGCCGCCGAGGAGCTGCAGGTTGATGGCGTTCTGCTTGTCCATGGCCAGGACGAAGATCAGCGCGAACGCCTTGACGACGAGGGAGGCGATCTTGGAGACCTGCGCCTCCTGCTTCACCGTCGCGTCCGGCTTGATCCACTCCTTGTAGATGTTGCGGGTGAAGGTGTTCGCCGCCGCGATGGACATGATCGCCGCCGGCACGAGCGCACCGATGGCGATGGCCGCGAAGGCCACCCCGGCGAACCACGACGGGAACGAGTCCTCGAAGAGCTGGGGGATGACCAGCTGCGGGTTCGGCTTGCCGTCGAGACCGATCGGCTTGGTGCCGGCCGCGATCGCGACCCAGCCGAGCAGGGCCAGCAGGCCGAGCACGAAGCTGTAGGCGGGCAGGATCGCCGCGTTGCGCCGGATCGTGTTGCGGCTCTTCGCCGACAGGGTGGCGGTGATGGAGTGGGGGTACATGAACAGCGCCAGCGCGGAGCCCAGGGCGAGTGAGGCGTAGGCCCAGTACTGCGACGGGGCCGGGACGAAGGCGCCCAGGGGCTTGCCCGTGGTGGCGCTCGTGGTCGCCATCTTCTTCTGCGCGGCGCCGAAGATGTTCTCCCAGCCTCCGAAGCGCGACGGGAGGTAGATCACCGCGACGATGATGACGATGTAGATGAGGATGTCCTTGACGAACGCGATGAGCGCCGGAGCCCGCAGCCCCGAGGTGTAGGTGTAGAGAGCCAGGACGAGGAACGCGACGAACAGCGGCAGGTCGGCGGCGAGCCAGCTGCCCGTGCCGCCGACCCCGACGACCTCCAGGACCGCCTGGATGCCGACGAGCTGCAGGGCGATGTAGGGCATCGTCGCGACGAAACCGGTCAGGGCGATGGCCAGCGACAGGCTGCGAGAGCCGTGCCGTCCGCTGACGAAGTCGGCCGGGGTGACGTAGCCGTGCCGGTGGCTCACCGACCAGAGCCGCGCCATGAAGACGAAGATGATGGGGTAGAGGATGATCGTGTAGGGCACGGCGAAGAACCCGCCGACCGCGCCGGCCCCGAACATCGCCGCAGGCACCGCGACGAACGTGTATGCCGTGTAGAGGTCGCCACCGAGCAGGAACCAGGTGACCCAGGTGCCGAAGCTGCGGCCGCCGAGCCCCCACTCGTCGAGGCTCTCCATGCTCGTCGGGCGCCGCCACCGCGAGGCCATGAACCCCATGACCGCGACGACGACGAAGAGGACGACGAGGACTGCTAGGGCCACGGTGTTCATCGCCCACCCTCCTCGCCGAGGAACTCCGAGCCGTCCTCGTTCATCGGCCGGTGCGGCCTGGCCCGCTGGACGACGCGGTAGGCGGCGTAGGTCAGGCCCGAGCAGACGAACACCCAGAGGAACTGGTACCAGAAGAAGAAGGGGAAGCCGGCGATCACCGGGTCCGTCTTCGCGTAGGTGCCGACGAGCATCAGGGCGACGACGGGGATGAGGAGCAGCACGCCGGCGAGGACGAGGAGCCCCCGGTTCGCCGGTGGTGCCGGGTAGTGGCGTCGCGCGCCGGGTCCGGCGTCGTTCGACATGGTTTGACCTCCCGCTGCCAAGCGGCCGCACGGTGCGACCGTCGGCATGGAAGGTAGTCCCGCCCGGGGTCGAATGGGGGGATCAGGAGGCACGGGTGTCCAGCCCTGACAGGAGGCTGGATGTGGTTGCCCCTAGTCTGTCGGCATGGCTGAATTCGATCTCGTAATCCTGGGAGCCGGCCCCGGCGGGTATGTCGCCGCGATCCGGGCGGCCCAGCTGGGCAAGTCCGTGGCGGTCGTCGAGGAGAAGTACTGGGGCGGGGTCTGCCTCAACGTCGGGTGCATCCCGAGCAAGGCGCTCCTGCGCAACGCCGAGATCGCCCACATCATCACCGCGGAGAAGAGGGTCTTCGGCATCGAGGGCGACGCCACGATGGCCTACGGACCGACGCACGCACGCAGCCGGGCCGTCGCCGACGCCAGCGCCAAGGGCGTCCACTATCTCATGAAGAAGAACAAGATCACCGAGGTCGACGGGTGGGGCACCATCACGAGCCCGACCTCGATGGACGTCAAGGCGGCCGACGGCTCGACCCGCTCGCTGACCTTCGACACCCTCATCGTCGCGACCGGCGCCAAGACCCGGCTCGTGCCCGGCACGTCGCTCTCCGAGCGGGTCGTCACCTACGAGGAGCAGATCCTCACCGCCGAGCTGCCCGGTTCGATCATCATCGCCGGCTCCGGCGCCATCGGCGTCGAGTTCGCCTACGTCCTGAAGAACTTCGGGGTCGACGTCACCATCGTCGAGTTCCTCGACCGGATGGTGCCGACCGAGGACCCCGACGTCTCCAAGGAGCTCCTCAAGCAGTACAAGAAGCTCGGCGTCACCGTGCTGCTCTCGACCAAGGTCGAGTCCATCGACGACTCCGGCGACAAGGTCAAGGTCACCGTGAGCCCCGCGAAGGGCGGCGACCAGAAGGTCCTGGAGGCCGACAAGGTCATGCAGGCCATCGGCTTCGCGCCGCGGGTCGAGGGCTTCGGTCTCGAGGCGGCCGGCGTCACGCTCACCGACCGCGGCGCCATCGCCGTCGACGGTCGGGGACGCACCAACGTCGAGGACGTCTACGCCATCGGCGACGTCACCGGCAAGCTCATGCTCGCCCACACCGCCGAGGCGATGGGGGTCGTGGCTGCGGAGACGATCGCCGGAGCCGAGACCCTGGAGATCAACTTCGACATGATCCCCCGGGCGACGTTCTGCCAGCCGCAGATCGCCTCCTTCGGCTACACCGAGGCCCAGGCGCGCGAACGGGGCCACGAGGTGAAGACGGCGAGCTTCCCGTTCTCGGCGAACGGCAAGGCCCGGGGCATGGCCGAGGGAGTCGGCTTCGTCAAGATCGTCGCCGACGCCGAGCACCACGAGATCCTCGGCGCCCACATGATCGGTCCGGAGGTCACCGAGCTGCTGCCGGTCCTCACGCTGGCTCAGCAGTGGGACCTGACAGCCGACGAGGTCGCCCGCAACGTCTTCGCGCACCCGACGCTCGGTGAGGCGATGAAGGAAGCCATCGAGGGCATCGCCGGACACATGATCAACCTCTGACGCGGTCCCGCAGCCGGTCCCAGCGGGGACTAGGCTCAGGGGGTGGCTTTCACCGTCGCCGCGGAGGCCTACGACCGGTTCATGGGGCGGTTCTCGGCAGAGCTCGCGGCCCCCTTCGCCGACCTGGCCGGCGTCGTTCCCGGGTCGAGCGGGCGCGTCCTCGACGTCGGCGCGGGCCCTGGCGCGCTGAGCCTCGAGCTCGTCCTGCGCCTCGGTGCCGAACAGGTGTCTGCCCTGGAGCCGTCGGCCTCCTTCGTCGCGGCGTTCCGCGACCGCGTCCCCGGCGTGGAGGTGCGCCAGGCATCGGCCGAGTCGCTGCCCTACGGCGACAGCGAGTTCGTGGCGACCCTGGCCCAGCTCGTCGTGCACTTCATGGCCGACCCGGAGCTAGGGGTGGCCGAGATGGCCCGCGTCACGGTGCCCGGCGGGGTGGTCGTGGCCAGTGTCTGGGACCACGCCGGTGGCCGCGGGCCGTTGAGCGTCTTCTGGCAGGCGGCCTCGGACGTCGACCCGGAGGTCATCGACGAGTCCCAGCTCACCGGTGCGAGCAGGGGCGACCTGCACCGGCTGCTCGTGGGCGCGGGCCTGCTCGACGTCTCGGAGGGCGAGCTCACCGTGAGCCGGCGCTACGAGTCCTTCGACGAGTGGTGGGAGCCCTACACCCTCGGGGTCGGACCCGCCGGGGACCTCGTCGCGGGGCTCGACGAGGTCGAGCGGTGGCGGGTGCGGCAGCGCTGCCTCGAGCTGCTCCCGACGGCTCCCTTCGACGTCGAGGCGGTCGCCTGGGCCGCCCGCGGCCGGGTGCCCTGAGCCGGCGCCGCCGCGGCATACGCTGTCGCGATGATCACCTCGGTGCACACAATGGTCTACTCCGACGACCCCGCCGCGACCCGGGCCTTCTTCAAGGACGTCCTGCGCTGGCCCTTCGTCTCGGACGGCGACGGGGCCGGTGGCCCCGGGGGCGAGGAGCCCGCGGACTGGCTCATCTTCCGGTCCGGACGCAGCGAGGTCGGGGTGCACCCGACCTCGGGCGAGCACGGCGGGGAGGCCTGGTCGACGCCACGGCATCACGAGCTCTCGCTGATGTGCGACGACATCGACGTGACGGCGGAGGAGCTGCGGGCCCGGGGAGCGCAGTTCGACGGCGACCCACACGACCTCGGGTTCGGTGTCGGGGCCCGGCTCCAGGTGCCCGGAGCGGACCCGGTCCTCGTCTACCAACCCCGGCACCGCGTCGCCTACGGGCTCTGATCCTGGGTCCCAGACATTCGGCCGCCCAGATGATTAGGGGTGGTCTGTGCTGCGCTGATACCCTCGGCATGCCGTATGACGGCCGCGGATCGAGAGCGCCCAGGTGGACATGCCCTGGAGCACCGCGCAACTGATGATGACAAGGAGCCGGATCGCCCATGCCTTTGAGCGCAGACGTCAAGCAGAAGATCATGACCGAGTACGCCACCAGCGAGGGTGACACCGGTTCTCCCGAGGTCCAGGTCGCGATGCTCACGCAGCGCATCAAGGACCTCACCGAGCACTCGCGGGCGCACAAGCACGACCACCACAGCCGGCGCGGCCTGCTGCTCCTGGTCGGACAGCGCAAGCGGATGCTGCGCTACCTCGAGGCCACTGACATCGGGCGATACCGCTCGCTGATCAAGCGCCTCGGTCTGCGCCGATAGCTTCGTGCGACGGGCGGCCACCGCTGATGTGACGCGGAGGCCGCCCTTTCGCATGAAGGCGCCATCCCGGCGCCACCCAGAAGAGACCCGTGCACAACGACGATGCACGAGGGACTACAGAAAAGGAGGGCCCCAAATGGAGGGTCCAGAGATCACCTTCGCCGAAGCCGTCATCGACAACGGCTCGTTCGGCACCCGCACCGTCCGGTTCGAGACGGGCCGCCTGGCCCGCCAGGCCGGCGGCGCCGTCACGGCATACCTCGACAACGACACGATGCTGCTGTCGACGACCACCGCGGGCAAGCAGCCCAAGGACCAGTTCGACTTCTTCCCCCTGACCGTGGACGTCGAAGAGCGCATGTACGCCATCGGCAAGATCCCCGGCTCGTTCTTCCGCCGTGAGGGGCGCCCGTCCACCGAGGCGATCCTCACCTGCCGCCTCATCGACCGCCCGCTGCGCCCCACCTTCAAGAAGGGCCTGCGCAACGAGGTCCAGGTCGTCATCTCGGTGTTCTCGCTGGACCCCGACCACCAGTACGACGTGCTCGCCATCAACGCCGCATCTGCCTCCACGCAGATCTCCGGCCTGCCGTTCTCCGGTCCGGTCGGCGCCGTGCGCGTCGCGCTCATGGACGGCCAGTGGGTCGCCTTCCCGAACTTCTCCGACGCGGAGAAGTCGGTCTTCGACATGGTCGTGGCCGGCCGCGTCGTCCCCGGCAAGACCGGTGAGGACGGCGACGACGTCGCGATCATGATGGTCGAGGCCGAGGCCACCACCTCGACCTGGGACCTCGTCAAGAACCAGGGCGTCGGCGCCCCGACCGAGGACGTCGTCGCCGAGGGCCTCGAGGCGTCCAAGAAGTTCATCGCCCAGCTGTGCCGGGCCCAGAGCGAGCTCGCGGCGGCCGCGGCCAAGCCGGTGCAGGACTTCCCGGTCTTCCTCGAGTACGAGGACGACGCGTATGCCGCCGTCGAGCAGGCCACTGCGGCCGACCTCGGCCAGGCGCTGCAGATCGGCGCCAAGACGGAGCGCGAGGACCGCCTCGACGAGATCAAGGTGTCGATGAAGCAGGCCCTCGCGGGCGACTTCGTGGGCCGCGACAAGGAGCTGTCCGCCGCCTTCCGGTCCGTGCAGAAGAAGCTCATCCGTCAGCGCATCCTCACCGATGGTGTGCGCATCGACGGCCGCGGCCTGCGCGACATCCGCGCGCTGTCCGCTGAGGTCGAGGTGCTCCCGCGGGTGCACGGCTCGGCGATCTTCGAGCGGGGCGAGACCCAGATCATGGGGGTCACCACGCTCAACATGCTCAAGATGGAGCAGATGATCGACACGCTGTCGCCGGTGACGCGCAAGCGCTACATGCACAACTACAACTTCCCGCCCTACAGCACCGGTGAGACCGGCCGCGTCGGCTCGCCGAAGCGCCGCGAGATCGGCCACGGGGCGCTCGCCGAGCGGGCCCTGATGCCGGTCCTGCCGACCCGCGAGGAGTTCCCCTACGCGATCCGCCAGGTGTCCGAGGCGCTCGGCTCCAACGGCTCGACGTCGATGGGCTCGGTCTGCGCGTCCACCCTGTCGCTGCTCAACGCCGGCGTGCCGCTGCGCGCGCCGGTCGCGGGCATCGCGATGGGCCTGGTCTCCGACCAGATCGAGAACGCAGCCGGGGAGTCCGAGACGAAGTACGCCGCGCTCACCGACATCCTCGGGGCGGAGGACGCGTTCGGTGACATGGACTTCAAGGTCGCCGGCACCCGGGAGTTCGTCACCGCCATCCAGCTCGACACCAAGCTCGCCGGCATCCCTGCGTCGGTCCTCGGCAGCGCGCTGACCCAGGCTCGCGAGGCGCGGCTGCACATACTCGACGTCATGGCCGAGGCCATCGACATGCCCGACGAGATGTCGAAGTACGCCCCGCGGATCATCACGGTGAAGGTCCCCGTCGACAAGATCGGCGAGGTCATCGGCCCGAAGGGCAAGATGATCAACCAGATCCAGGACGACACGGGCGCGGACATCTCGATCGAGGACGACGGCACGGTCTACATCGGCGCCGTCGACGGCCCCTCGGCCGAGGCCGCTCGCGCGGCGATCAACGCGATCGCCAACCCGCAGATGCCCGAGATCGGGGAGCGCTTCATGGGCACCGTCGTCAAGACGACGACCTTCGGCGCCTTCATCTCGCTGTTGCCCGGCAAGGACGGCCTGCTGCACATCTCCGAGGTGCGCAAGCTCGTCGGCGGCAAGCGGATCGACAACGTCGATGACGTCCTCAAGGTCGGCCAGAAGGTCCAGGTCGAGCTCAAGGAGATCGACCCGCGCGGCAAGCTGTCGCTCGCCGCGGTCATGGCCGACGGCGCCGATGGCGCTTCCGGCCAGGACACGACGCCCGAGCAGGAGACTGCAGGCGTCTGACCCACCCGACGCGACGGCCCGGCATACCCCCGAGGTATGCCGGGCCGTCGCCGTCCGTCCGTGCCGCGCCGTCGCCGCACCGCGAGGGCGCCCTGCCGTGCGTATCGGTTCTGAGGTTTCAGCCGTCGGGGCCCTCGTCGCCGGGGTCGTCCTGCTCGGGGACCGCCGAGCGGGCCTGGTCGAGCTCGGCGAGCGAGGCTCTCAGGGTGCGGTCGGCCGCCTTCTTGGCCGCTGTGGCGTCGGCCCGCGCCCCGACGAGGTTGTCTCGCTCCGAGCGGGCCTGCCTCAGCGCGGTCTCGAGGTCGGCGGTGCGCTTGTCGAGGGCGGCGACCGACTCGGTGGTCCGGGTCAGCTCGGCGTCCGCAGCCTTGGCGGCAGCTCGCGTCTCTCGGGCCCGTGCGCGCGCGGCCCCCAGCCGCTCTTGCCGTACCGGGTCTGGAGCCGGCCCGGGCGCCGGCCGGGGCGCACGCCGGGTGGCTCGTGGCGGGTCCTCGTCCGGCTCGTCCGGCTCGTCGTCTGCGCTCGGCTCCGTGGTGGGGGCAGTCTTCGGCGACTCGGCCGCCTCCGCGCGGTCGGCGTGGCCGTCGTCGCGGCCGTCGTCGCGGCCGCCCGGGACGACCCGCAACGCCGGGCGGCGGGCCGGCGACGGCGCCGCGGTCGCCTCCGACAGGTCGACGTCGCCGAAGCCGGCATACGACAGGGCCCGGGTCAGCTGGCCCGACGCCACGGCATCCGCGGCGGAGGTGCTGGCCAGAGCGGCGACGAAGGTCTCGCGGATCTGGTTGGCGACGGACCCCGAGAGAGAGCCGCCCACCGTGGTCACCACGTCGCTGCAGGCCCGGACCAGCTCGTCGACGAGCGTGCTTCGAGCCCGTCCGAGGTCCTTGAGTGCAGCACCGTCCATCCGGTCCTGGGCGTCGTGCAGCGACGTCGAGAGCTCGAGGAGCCGGTCGACGTCGCCGGCGCGGTCGCGGGCGAGGAGGTTGACCGCCCAGGCTGCGACGGTGGGCTTGCGCACCGAGTCGATCGCCTTGCCCAGGCCGACGTCCCCCTCCGCGCGGGCCCCCTGGGCGAGCCGGCGCCGGGCGGAAAGGAACGCGTCGGGGTGCTGGCCGTAGAGCAGGTGCACCGCCTCGTCAAGATCCACGGCCTCATCGTGGCACGGACCGTCGGATCCGGCCCGGGGACGCCGCGCCTCGACCCAGGGTGACCCGCCGCCGCGGCGCCGTGGTCGCGGCGAGCAATAGCGCCGAGTCCATGGGATCCCATTGACTTGGCGCGCATCCGTTGAGCCCGTGTGGCAGAAGTGGCGGGAGTTGCTGCCGGGTTGGGAACCGTGGCGGGGCCCCACTCACGACCGCCCGGCGGCAACCAGGTTCGGTGGCCGGATCGGGCTTGCTCAGGCGCATCCTGGGACCGCGGCGTGGGACAGCTGGAACCGGACATGGACATCTGCGGGGTCGTCGGTGGTGACGAACTCGGCCTGGTCCGGGGAGACCCTGCGCATGGTCCCCGCGACGACGTAGCGGTTGCGGCTGGCTCCTGTCGCAGTGTCGGTCGTGATCGTGGGGATCGTGGGTATGGGTGGCACGGCTTCCCACGTCTGCCCGTCGAACTCGGCGTACCTGATGCCGCAGTGGATGAGCAGGGAGAGCCGCTGTCCTGCAACCCCGCTGGGGCGGGCGGCCGCAGGCGGGCCGCCTGCCGCGGCGGCGGCTGGGCCGTCGCTACCCGCGCAGCCTGCCACGGCGAGGACCATCGCCGCGACTGCGGTGACCGCTGTGGTTCGGAACGCTGTCACGGACCGGTTCGACACGATGAACAGACCCGCGTCACCGGCTGATCGTTCCACCGTGTCTTCAGCGCTTGGCGACCGCCCGCGTGGCCAGTGCCCGCACCGGCGGAGAGAGGGGGAGGCCCGAGTCGAGTAGCGCCTGCATGTCGGCCGCCGTCACGGAGCCGCTGGCGAGGCTCGAGATCGTCACGGGGTGGTTCGGTCGCACCTCGACGGCGACGGGGTCGCCCGCCGTGACGGCGCCCGCTTCAAGGACCCGGCACATCGCCCCGACCCGGCCCGAGGCGCTGAACCGCAGGTGGAAGTCGTCGATCCCCATGTGCAGGGCCAGGTTGTCGCACGGGGTGCGGACGCGCCTGACCTCCAAGAGCACCTCGCCGACGCGCCACTGTTCTCCGAGCCGGGCCTGCGAGACCTCGAGGCCGGTGGTGCGCAGGTTCTCTCCGAACAGGCCGGGCGGGATCTCCCGGCCGAGCTCGTCGGCCCACCAGGTCGCGTCCTCGTCGGCGTAGACGTAGACCGCCCGGTCCGGGCCGCCGTGCGCGGAGTAGATCTGCTGGTCGCCAGCCAGGCCGAGCTCGCCCACCTCGACGGCACCGTCGACGGGTCGCTTGTCGATGGCGCTCTGTCGGTGGAACCCCTCGATGAGGTGCTGGACGACGTTGACGGTGCGGACCGTGGCAGCGGGCATGCCCCATCCTCGCGCACGCCCAGCAACGGCGGGGCAGTCGTTAGGCTGCGCCTCGTGAGCGACGAGAGCCCCCCCGACCCGCAACGCCCCGCCAGCTCGGAAGGCGCCACGAGCACGGACCTCGCGGTGTCGGTCATCGGCGCCTCCGGCCGGATGGGCACGCAGGTATGCCGTGCGGTCGAGGCCGCCGCGGGCCTGCGCCTCGCGGGCCGCTACGACATGGGCGACGACCTGGGCGACCTCGCCGGCACGGACGTCGTGGTGGAGTTCTCGGTCCCCAGCGCGTCGCCGGCCAACGTGGCCCGGTGTGTCGAGCAGGGGGTCCATGTCGTCGTCGGCACGACCGGGTGGGACGAGGCCCGACTGGGCACGCTGCGACAGCAAGTTGCCGCGGCGCCGCCGTCACGCGCCGGCGCCGGTGTCGGCGTCCTCGTCGCTCCCAACTTCGCCCTCGGCGCGGTCCTCATGATGAGCTTCGCCGAGCAAGCTGCCCGCTTCTTCGAGTCGGTCGAGATCATCGAGCTGCACCACCCCGACAAGGTCGATGCCCCCTCCGGCACCGCGGCGCGCACCGCCGACCTCGTCGCGGCGGCGCGTGCGAGCGCCGGGCTGGGTGCCGTCCCCGACGCGACGACCCACGACCCGGGGGGCGCGCGTGGTGCCCGGGAGCACGGCATACCAGTGCACTCGGTGCGGCTGCGCGGGCTCGTCGCCCACCAGGAGGTGCTGCTCGGCAACGTCGGCGAGATGCTGACGATCCGGCACGACTCCTTCGACCGGGCCTCGTTCATGCCGGGGGTCATCGAGGGCGTGCGGCGGGTCGCCGACCACCCGGGGCTGACCGTCGGCCTCGAGCACTACCTCAGCCTCGGCTGACCGCGGGCGCGCTGCGCGGGCGCGGCGCCCGGGTCAGCCGCCGAGCCTCGTCTCGCCGTTTGAGGGCAGGCTCGCACCGGCGCAGGCTCAGCCCCAGCCGAGGTGGCGAAGCAGCGCCGCGGTGCCGGCGGCGAGCACGACGACGACGACGAACGGCGCTCGCAGGAGCAGCGATACGACGGCCACCGCGAGCCCGGCGGCCCGGGCGTCGACGACCAGGCGCCCGCCGGTGCCCACGAAGGCCTGCACGACGACGAGCGCGGTCAGCAGCGCCACCGGCAGCAGTCCGGCGACGCGACGCACCCGCCGGCCCTCGAGCCACCGGTGCGGCACGAGGTGCCCGGACAGCTTGAGCGCATACGCCAGCAGCCCCGACACGACGACGACGACCCAGGTGCTCACGCGGCGGCCCTCCGCTCCGGGAGCAGGCCGACCGCGACCGCGGCCAGTGCCGCCACGAGCACCGGTATGCCGGGTGGCGTGGCCGGCGCGAGGACCCCCGCGAGCACGGCGGCAACAGCGGCGGTGGCCATGGCGTCCCGTGACCTCAGCCGCGGCCAGAGGAGGGCACAGAACGCGGCTGCTGCCGCGGCGTCGAAGCCGTAGACGCGGGGGTCACCGAGCGCGTTCCCGAGGAGCGCGCCGAGCAGCGTGGCGAGGTTCCAGCCGACGTAGACGACGGCGCCGGTCACCCAGAACCCGGCCCGCCCCGCGGGACGAGTGGGCTGGCCGATCGCCACGGCGGTCGACTCGTCGATGGTGAGGTGGGCGGCCGCAAGCCGCCTCCAGCCGGTGGCGTGGAGGATGCGCGACACCTGCAGCGCGTAGAGGCCGTTGCGGACGCCGAGAAGCGTCGACGTCGCGATCGCCGCGACGCCACTGCCCCCGGCCCCGAGGATGCCGACGAGCGCGAACTGCGAGCCGCCGCTGAAGAGGAGCGCCGACAGCACCACCGTCTGCCAGACCGTCAGGCCCGAACCCACCGACAGGGCACCGAAGCTCACGCCGTAGGCGCTCGTGGCGAGCCCCACCGAGAGGGACTGCCGCACGACCGCACGGCGGTGGTGCGGCTCCAGTCGCTCGTCGTCCACGCCGGGCATCCTCGCAGAGCCCGACGGCTCACCGGCCGTCGGCTTCAGCGGGCGGGGACGTGCTCGCGGATGAAGGCGACGGTGTCGTCGAGCACCTCGTCCTGGTTGGTCTCGTTGAGGATCTCGTGCCGCGCCCCGGGGTAGGACAGCGCCCGCGACCGCGCACCGGCGAGGCCCGACCAGCCGGCGCGGGACCCCTCCATGGGCACCAGATGGTCGTCCTCGCCGTGGATCCACAGCACCGCCGTGGTCTCGATCGGCCCGGCGGCGGCGATCCGGTCGATCGTCGTCTCCAGAGCCTCGAGGGTGGGCCGCTTGAACGGCCCGTGCCACACCAGTGGGTCGTCGAGGTAGGCCTGCCCGACCGCGGCGTCCCGGGACAGCACGGCAGGGTCGATGGGCACGTCGGGGATCTCGTCGGCCGCGAGCAGGGCACCGACCGCGTCCCAGCGCCCGATGACGGGGCCGGAGAGGACCACGGCGGCCAGTCCCGACCCGTAGCGCTGGGCGTAGCGGGCGGCGATCATCCCGCCCATCGAGTGGCCGACGAGCACGACGGGCAGCCCGGGGTGCTCGGACCGCGCGACGTCCTCGAGGAGGTGCAGGTCGTCGACGACCTTCTCGAAGTCGGTGACGAGGACCCGCTCGCCCTCGCTGCGCCCGTGTCCGACATGGTCGACGCCGTAGACCGCGGCGCCGTCCGAGGCCAGCCTCGTCGCCACGTGCTCGTAGCGGCCGACGTGCTCGCCGTAGCCGTGACAGAGGAGGACGACGTATGCCGCGCCGCTTGCCTCCCAGCGCCGCGCCACGAGCCTCCCGGCGTGGCCGTCGAGGTCGAGCTCGGTGCTCGGCGTGGTCTTGATGCTCACAGTGGTCGGGGACGCGGGCGTGCTCGGAGTGCTGGTCATGGGCGCCATCCTGCCGGACGAGCCGCCCTTGCGCCCGGGTCGCCCGATCACGTCGGCGCCGGTCCACTTCCGCCCATCTGACCCTGCCCGCACCACCTCCGTCATGTTTGAGCGCCGAGTCCGTGGGATCCCATGGACTCGGCGCTCAACGATGACGTGCTGCTACGCCGTGATCGTGGTGGCGAGCCGGACCTCGCGCACCACGTCGGACTCCTGCGGCCCCACAACCCGTTCGCGGTGCGCCCCGTCGGCGATGAACCCGCCACCGACCAGGAACGCGCGAGTCGGGTCGGCGTCTCCCGGCAGCCAGGCGCGCAGCGACGTGAAGCGCGCGCCCCGTGCGGTGTCGACGCACGCGTTGAGCAGGCGCGACCCGTGTCCTACCCGCCGCGTGTCGGCGTGGATGCCGAGGACCAGCAGCTCGGCGTCGTCGTCGGCCGCGTCGGGGTCCGCGCTGGGCCCTACGGCCGCGAAGCCGACCACCTGCTCGCCCGCGCAGGCCACGAGCAGCCGGTGCGCGGGCGAGGGAGGTGAGTGCAGCGAGGCCCGCCACACGCGGGCGAAGGCTTGCGGCTGGAACTGCGCGACGACCTCGGGAGCCAGCACCCCGGCATACACCTCGGTCCAGAGGGCGGCCTGGACGTAGCCCACCGCGGGGGCGTCGCTCAGCCGGGCGAGCCGCACGCTGGCGTCGGCGACCGGGCCGGGCGCGTGGTGGTGCTCGTGCGGGTGGCTCACCCCGCCATCCTCGCAGGGGGTGGTTCGATGGCCCCATGCGTCCCGCCCGCGTCTTCACAGCCGCCGCGGTGGCGGCCGGGCTTGGCCTCGTCGCCGCCTGCACCGGCGCGCCGGCCGAGGGGGGCGGCGCGCCGACCCAGACGGTGGAGGCGTTCATGCACGCGCTCGGCGACAAGGACCCCGAGAGCGCCTGCGCGCAGGTCTCGACGGCGGGCAAGCCGCTCACGGGCCTCGACCTTGACCAGTGCCGGGAGGGGCTCCGGAAGGTGCTCGCCGCCGTGCAGGACCCGTCCGACCTCGTGCGGCTCAAGAGCGCCAAGGTGACCGGCGCACAGGTCTCGGGCGACAGGGCGACGGTGAGCGCGGCGCAGATCACTGGCGTGCCGGACGGGTACCAGAACGACATCGACCTGCTGCAGCTGGCCGGACGCTGGTACATCGACTCCAAGACCCCGGCCGGGTAGGACAGCGCAGGGGTGGGTGTGGCACGCGGGGTTTGCCCCGCCCCCCGGGAGTCCCGGATACTGGGACGCATGTACGGCAACGACGTCATCGACCCGGACGAGCCGCTCAACGCCTCGGAGACGGGGGACTATGACGCGGCGCTCGCAGCCTCGGCGGCGGCGGGCGAACGCGGTGACGTTTCGTCGTTCGATGCGCTCATCGCCGCAGACCTGCGGGTCGAGCCCCGCGACGAGATGCCGGACGCCTACCGGCAGACGCTGATCCGGCAGATCGCCCAGCACGCGCACTCTGAGGTCATCGGGATGCAGCCGGAGGGCAACTGGGTGACCCGGGCCCCGTCGCTGCGGCGCAAGGCCATCCTCATCGCCAAGGTCCAGGACGAGGCTGGGCACGGGCTCTACCTCTACAGCGCCGCCGAGACCCTCGGCGTCGACCGGGCCGAGCTGCTCGACAAGCTCCACGCCGGGCGGCAGAAGTACTCCTCGATCTTCAACTACCCGACCCTGACCTGGGCCGACTGCGGTGCGATCGGCTGGCTCGTCGACGGGGCCGCGATCATGAACCAGGTGCCGCTCTGCCGGTGCTCCTACGGGCCCTACGCGCGGGCGATGATCCGCGTCTGCAAGGAGGAGTCCTTCCACCAGCGCCAGGGTTTCGAGATCCTCTGGAACCTCATGCGCGGCAGCGACGCCCAGCAGGCGATGGCCCAGGACGCGGCGAACCGGTGGTGGTGGCCGGCGCTGATGATGTTCGGCCCGCCCGATACCGGCGAGGCCGCGGCCAAGGGTGGCCACACGGAGCAGTCGATGGCCTGGGGCATCAAGCGGTTCAGCAACGACGAGCTGCGGCAGCGGTTCGTCGACATGATGGTCGCCCAGGCCGACCGGCTCGGGCTGACGCTGCCCGACCCGGACCTGCGCTGGAACGAGGATCGCGGCCACTGGGACTTCGGGCCGATCGACTGGGACGAGTTCTGGCGCGTCCTGCGCGGTGACGGGCCCTGCAACGCCGAGCGCGTCACCCAGCGCCGCACCGCCCACGAGGAGGGCGCCTGGGTGCGCGAGGCCGCGACCGCGTATGCCGTGAAGCAGGCTGCCCGGGCGGCGCAGACCTCGTCCGGGGTGGGCTCCACGGCTGTCGGCACGGCGAGCTCGGCCGCGTGAGCGAGGCAGTCGGCTCCCCAGAAACGGCTGCGGCAGAACGCAGCTGGCCGCTCTGGGAGGTCTTCGTGCGGGCCAAGCGAGGACTGTCGCACGTCCACGTCGGGTCGCTGCACGCCCCTGACGCCACGATGGCGCTGCGCAACGCGCGCGACGTCTACACGCGCCGGCAGGAGGGCGTGTCGATCTGGGTCGTCGAGGCCGGGTCGATCACCGCGAGCAGCCCTTCGGAGAAGGACGCGTTCTTCGACCCGGCGGCGGACAAGGTCTACCGGCACCCGACGTTCTACGACGTCCCCGACGACGTCGAGTACCTCTGAGCACATGTCCCTTCCGGCTGCGAAGGGGCGTTTGCTCGGAGCTGTGTTGTCCTCCGCTCCTGTGCATGCCGCTCGTCGGGCCTGTCGTCCAACTGGTCCGTGGCCTTCTCTCGTCAGGCGACCTTGCTGGGGGTGCTGGTCTGGTTGTGCTCCCTCCCGGCCAGCCGGGACCCGGTCTCCGGCACGCGTATCTTCCGGATCAGTCGGCCGCCTGCGCGGCGGCCCGTGCAGCATCCCTCGCCACGCGCGATCGTGTGCGGGCGGATCGGCGGGGACGCAAGGCATCGACTGGTCCAGAGAGGATGAGCAGGAGAAGCGGCCATACGCTTGCGTGGGGCAGGAGCGCAGTGAGTGCGAACGCGACGATCAACAGTGCGGCGGTGGTCCAGTGCGGTTCGGTGACCGCGCCACCCGGTGCGGCGATCTGGTGGAGCGCGGGGTGCGCGCTCACCCAGGCGGCCGTCGATGCCAGGGCCACAGAGCTGAGGAGCAGGGTGGCGACATAGAGCGTCGACGCTCCATGCCCGGACTGGGTGGCGAGGATCGCCGTCGGGAAGGGTAGGAACGCGACCGTGAACAACCAGATCAGGGTGAGCCAGATGAGCATCGTGTCGTAGGCGCCGACGCCTTCGAACAGTCGGTGGTGCGCTACCCACAGACGGGCGATGACCGCGAACCACAGACGGGCGATGACCGCGAAGCTCAGCGCGAAGGCCCCCAACTGACCGAGGTGGTCGCTCAGTAGCTGCTCGACGGGGACTCCAGAGTCGGTGGTAGCGAGGTCGACCAGCGGCAGCACCAGCAACGTGCACGCGATGGCCACGACGGCGTCGGCGAAGACGACGATCCGCTCCAGCCCGCGCTGCGATGGCACCTCTGCAGTATGGCGCCGTCGCGCATATCGACCACCATCACGTGCGGCGGCGTCGATCAGGACGACAGCCGCGACCCGGCCTACCGCCCGCGGCCGACCACGGTGATCACGGTGGGCCGACGGCCTGCCGGGCGGCGCCGTCGGCGTCGACGCCGCCTGGGTCGACCGGCTCGAGGTAGAACCTGCAGCCGCGGATCAAGCCCTCGCGGACCATGAAGACCTGCACGCCGGCCAGGTGCAGGAGCATCCCGTCGCGGCGGGTGCCGTTCATGGACAGCTCGACCCAGACCTGTTCGCCATCGGCGACGAGAGCGTGCAGGGAGGCGGTGAGATCCGGGACACCAGCGAACAGGCCCGTCCAGTTGCGTTGCACCTGATCCGGGCCGACGAAGTCCCGGGCCGGGTGAACCGGGTTGCTCAGCGCGTAGTCCGGCCCGAAACAGGCGACCAGACCCTCCAGGTCGTGGGCGTTGGTCCGCTCGAACAGCCGGGCGACCAGGTCGGTCGGCGTGGCGGGTTGGTCTGACACGGCGGACTCCTATTTGGTTCCAGTAGACTGGAACGGATGAGGAGGATGATCCAGGCGCTGATGCTCGCCGCCACGTCGTCGCGGTCGAGTTCGCTACCATCGCCGCTGCCAGCAACTACTGGCGCCCGTGAGTACCCGTTCCAGGGCAGGCAGCGGACGGGTCCATTGCCGTCAGCGCGTCTGCCGAGGGCGTGGGAGAGCGGCTCGACGATCGGGGGCGGTCATGCCCCTCCCTGCGGTCGGCCATGCCCCGCCGCCGGACCCCGGCACGGAAGCTACCCCTGTCGGACCTTGAACACCTCGAAGCCGCGTGGGGTGATCGAGAAGCCCTCGTAGTGGTAGGGCAGGTACTGGGACTCCTCTGCCTTGCTTCGAGTCTCGTGATGATGGCGAACAGCGACCCAGAGCACGATGTCGCTGCCGTTGTTCGTGTCGAGCGGCCCGTTGGCGTAGACCTGTTCCAGCTCTCGGTCGTCGCAGTGCATCCCGACCTCGGCGCCCTGTTGGACGGAGTCGCCGCGATAGACGGTGACCCAGACATCTCCGGTACCGCGGGTGTCGACGGAGGCCAGCTGCGGCACCTCGATCTCATAACCTCTCAGGTCGCCTTGGGCGCTGGCGCTCTTGAGGTCCCGGACCCGGAACTTGCGGGCGCTTGCGGTGTCGGCCAGGTGCTTGCCCTGCTTGTTCACCAGGGTCCACGCGTCGCCCCCGGGATCCAGGTAGCTCTTGTGGTCGAAGACCTCGAACACGTCGCTGGAGAAACCGTCGATGTCGAGGTCGATCCGAAAGTACATGTGGTGGGTGTGCGACTTGCTCGGGTCGTTGGGGTTGAGCATGCCGCCCATGCCGAGGTGGGGGTGGATCTCGCCGTCACCGTGGAACTCCCATCGGTGGACGTACTGGTACCACCCGCACTGGAACTTCGCGCTGATGCTCAGCGACGCCGAGTCGAAGTCGGTCGCCGGCGAGACGTCGATCACGACCGCGTCGGTGTCCACCGCGGCGTCCCACGCGCTCGACTGCCACGGCGCGCCGCTGTTCGGCGCGCTGTGTTTCAGCGCGCGGAAGGAGGCCCCGTGACACTGGGGGTTGATGCCGTCCTTGAACGTGTACTCCGGCGGTACCGGCTCACCGGGCATCGGGTGGTGATAGGGCACGATCGCGAACGGCTGGGTCCCGCGCCACATGACCCGCCGGCCGTGGAAGTCTGCCCACCACACCTCGAGTCCGCTGCCGTCCAGCTGGCGGATCCGCCAGAACACCGACCATCCTGCGCCCGTTGCGTGGTGGAAGTCTCCCCATGCAGCCATGTCAGTGCCCCCCGGACTCGCGCGGGTCTTCATGATGGCTGGGTTCAGGGACCACGGCGCCCGTGGCCAGGTCGACGACGACGCTGACGATCGGTCGAGGACTCTCCTGATCGGTGACGTCGAGGAAGTGCAGACCGACCAGGCGGTGACCGGAGTCACCCAGCGACGGCCCGAAGGTGCCCACGCCGACGGCCCTCCCCACGAGCCGCCCCGCGACGTGCTCGTCGCGCCCGGCCACATCGCGGGCCTGCTCGATCTCCTCCGAGGTGTACGGCAGGTTCATGGGACCCAGGTCACGCTCTTCGATGATCGCGCCGTCGGGATCGAGGACGGTCTCGTGGGCTCGAGCGCCACCGCGTTCGGTCACCACGACCCGCACCCGCCGAGAGGGCGGCTCGTGACGATGGCGCGGTTTGGTGACCCCAAGCTCCACCCCCCGGACGACCGGGTCCTCCAGCCGGTGCGTCCATGAGGCAAGGGCCACTTCGATGGCCCGACGCTCTTCGACGTCGGTGAGCGGCGTGAGCGTGGCACGCCAACGCTCAGTGAGCTCGGACATCTCTTTCGCCATCACGGCCTCCACCCTCCGGTCTCGCGCCCACACTTCCCGACCTCTCGTGACAAAGATGGGCCACTCCGGAGCGCTGATACATGGCCGTTCTCGGACGGCGAGTTTCGGTGCGCGTCGGGGTTGGCCGTATCGTCGGATCGTGAGCGAGAAGCCGTCGGGACCGCCCGCGTCGCCGGGACGCGCGGTGGACGACGCCGTCCCCGAGGGTCCGCCCCTCGCCGCGGCATACCTGCTCGGTCTGGCCGACGACACGCTCGTCTACGCGCAGCGTCTCGCTGAGTGGCTGACCAACGCGCCGCAGATCGAGGAGGACATGGCCCTGGCCAACATCAGCCTGGACCTCCTCGGCCAGGCACGCGGCCTCTACGGGCACATCGGCGAGCTCGACGGCACCGGCCGCGGCGAGGACGACTTCGGGATGCTGCGCGACGAGCGCGAGTTCCGCAACGTCCACCTCGTCGAGCAGGAGCGCGGCGACTTCGCCTTCGAGGTGGCCCGCCTCCTGTGGTTCTCGGCCGCCCGACTCGAGATGCTCGCCGCCGGGTCCGCAGACCCGGTCCTCGGCGGCGTCATGGCGAAGGGCTTCAAGGAGGTCAACTACCACCTCGACCACGCCCGCCAGTGGACCCTGCGTCTCGGGGACGGCACGCCGGAGTCGCACCGCCGGATGCAGGCCGCACTCGTCGCGGTGGCCCCCTACGTCGACGAGCTCTTCGACGACGACCCGGCCAGCCGGGCGGCACACGCCGAGGGCATCGGCCCGCTCCCGTCGCAGACCCGCGAACCGGCCCAGCGCGTGGTCGACGGCGTCGTCGCCGAGGCCACCCTGGCCATGCCCGAGCAGCCGACATGGCGCTCGAGAGGGGGTCGCTCCGGAGTGCACTCCCGCCCCCTGGGCTACCTTCTCGCCGAGATGCAGCACATCGCCCGTTCGCACCCGGGGGCGACGTGGTGACGACCCGCGTCTCCGCGACGACGCTGCGGGCGGCGGTCGGGTCGATCCCCGACCCCGAGGTCCCCGTCATCAGCATCGCCGACCTCGGCATCCTGCGCTCGGTCGACGTCGACGACGCGACGGGCCAGGCCCTCGTCGTGGTCACGCCGACCTACTCGGGGTGCCCGGCGATGGAGGCCATCGCGGCCCACATCGAGCATGTATGCCGGGTGAACGGCTGGGTCCCCACCGTTGCCACCCGGCTGAGCCCGGCCTGGACGACGGACTGGATGTCGGCCGAGGGCCGCGAGAAGCTGCGCCGCTTCGGCATCGCGCCGCCGGCCGCACGGCATACCGGAGGGTCGGGCACGAGCGTGGAGGTGTCGCTCGGCCGCCGCGTCGTCACCTGCCCCCAGTGCGGCTCGAGCGACACGACGGAGGTCGCGCGCTTCGGGTCGACGGCGTGCAAGGCGATGCGCCGGTGCGAGGCGTGCCGGGAGCCGTTCGACGAGTTCAAGACGCTGTGATGGTTCAAGACACGGTGATGACGGGTCTGGTCACCGCGCCGGCCCGAGCCCGGGCCCGGTTCCACCCGCTGCGGGTCGCCGACGTGGAGCGGCTCACCGACGACGCCATGGTCGTGACCTTCCGGGTACCCCCGGAGCTGGCTCGGGAGTACGTTTTCGAGCCGGGCCAGCACCTCACGCTGCGGGCGAGCATCGGCGGCGAGGACGTGCGCCAGTCCTACTCGATCTGCCAGTCGCGTTCTGGGCGGACGCCGGGTCGCCACGGTGCAGACACGCTGCGGGTCTCGGCGGCGCGGGTGCCGGAGGGCCGGATGTCGGGCTGGCTCAACGACGTCGTCGCGCCCGGTGACGACATCGAGGTGATGACGCCGATGGGCAGCTTCACCTGCCCGACCATGCCGGAGCTGGCCCGGCACCACGCCGCGATCGCCGCCGGGTCGGGGATCACGCCGGTGCTGTCACTGCTGTCGACGGCGCTGGAGGAGGAGCCGCTGAGCCGGGTGACCCTGCTCTACGGGAACCGGCGGACGAGCTCGGTGATGTTCCTCGAGGAGCTCGAAGACCTCAAGAACCGGTTCCCGGGCCGCTTCCACCTCGTCAACGTCCTCTCGCGGGAGGCGCAGGACGTCGAGCTCTTCCATGGCCGGCTCGACCGCGAGCGCCTGGAGCGTCTCTTCGCCGCGCTGCTCCCGGTCGAGACCGTGGACGAGTGGTACCTGTGCGGGCCGTTCGGCATGGTCACCGATGCGGAGGCGCTGCTGCGGGAGCGGGGCATCGACGGCCACCACATCCACCACGAGATCTTCCACGTCGACGACGCCGGCGCGCCGCCTCGACGCCGGGTGGTCGTCGACGACTCCGCGCCGCCCGCTGCCGTGGTGACGATCAACCTCGACGGCCGCACCAGCGTGATCCCCCTGCCCAGCAAGGACGAGACGATCCTCGACGCGACGCTGCGGACCCGGCCCGACGCGCCGTTCTCGTGCACCGGCGGGGTGTGCGGCACGTGCCGGGCCCGGCTCGTCGAGGGCGAGGTGCGGATGGACCGCAACTACGCGCTCGAGCCGGAGGAGGTCGAGGCCGGGATCGTCCTCGCCTGCCAGTCGCACCCGGTCACCGACACGGTGCGGCTCGACTACGACGCGTGACCGGCACACGGCATACTCGCTGCCTGGCCTGCGCGGAGAGACGTCTCAGCGTCGGTCGTAGGTGACCCACGCGAAGCCGGCGCGCTGCTCGCGGGCGCTCTCCAGCCAGACCTCCGCGTCGATCGGCGGGAAGCGGACGTCGCCTTCGGGCGCCTGGTCGACCTCGGTGACGAGCAGTCGGTGGGCCCAGGGCATCGCCTCGGCGTAGATCTCGCCGCCGCCGCAGACGTAGACCTCGCCGACGGGCCCGGCCAGCGCGAGCGCGTCGCTGAGCGAGTGCGCGGTCTCCACGTCGGGGTGGCCCCAGCCAGGCTGGCGGGTGATGACGATGCTGCGGCGCCCCGGCAGGGCCCGGCCGATCGAGTCGAACGTCCTGCGCCCCATGATCATCGGATGCCCCATGGTCGTGCGCTTGAAGTAGGCGAAGTCCTCGGGCAGGTGCCACGGCATCTTGTTGCCGGCCCCGATGACCCCGTTGCGGCCGACGGCGGCGATGAGCGTCACCTCGGTCATACGGCGATCGGCGCCTTGATCGACGGGTGCGCCTGGTAGCCGACGAGCTCGATGTCGCCGACGTCGAGCTCGTCGATGCTCCTGCCTGGGGCGATCCTCAGCCGGGGCAGTGGGAACGGCTCACGGGTCAGCTGCACCCGGGCCTGGTCGAGGTGGTTGTTGTAGAGGTGCGCGTCGCCGAGCGTATGGACGAGCTCACCCGGCTCGAGGTCGCAGACCTGAGCGACCATCGACGTCAGCAGCGCGTAGGAGGCGATGTTGAACGGGACGCCGAGGAAGACGTCGGCGGAGCGCTGGTAGAGCTGGCACGACAGCCGCGCGCGGCGACCCCCGGCCGCTGGCGTCACGTAGAACTGGAACATCGTGTGGCACGGGGGGAGCGCCATCGCGTCGACGTCGGCGACGTTCCAGGCCGAGACGACGTGCCGCCGCGAGTCGGGGTCGTTGCGGATCTGGTCGATGACGCGGGCGATCTGGTCGACGTGGCCGCCCGACGGGGTGGGCCAGGAGCGCCACTGGTATCCGTAGATCGGCCCGAGGTCGCCTCGCTCGTCGGCCCACTCGTCCCAGATCGTGATGCCGCGCTCGTGGAGCCACCCGACGTTGGTGTCGCCGCGCAGGAACCACAGCAGCTCACCGACGACCGAGCGCAGGTGCAGCCGCTTCGTCGTCACGGCGGGGAAGCCGTCGGCGAGGTCGAACCGCATCTGGTGCCCGAAGACGCTCAGCGTGCCCGTGCCCGTGCGGTCGCCCTTCGCCACGCCGGTCGTCAGGACGCGGTCGAGGAGGTCGAGGTACTGGCGCACGCACGCAAACTAGCACCGACGGGTGACAGGGCTTGGCTGTGACCCAGATCACAGTTTGGGTGGTCGCCGACCTGTAACGGTTCCCCGGACCCCGCGATGTAGTGGGTGTCGTGGCGCCACCCGGACCCCCGAGCGGGTGGCGCCGCGACTGACTCGTCTGCCGTTTCGGCGTCTGATCGCTGCGGGTCATGGACCGAGGCGACCTCGCGGCCACTTGTCGGCCACGGGCGCTAGCCTGACCTGCATGAGCACGCCCCCCTTCGGCCGGGCCCTGACGGCCATCGTGACGCCGATGCGCGCCGACGGCAGCCTCGACCTTGAGGGCCTGCAGAAGGTGGCGGGCCACCTCCTCGACACCGGCCACGACGGCATCGTCGTCAACGGCACGACAGGGGAGTCCCCGACCACCTCGGACGAGGAGAAGGTCACCGTGCTGCGGGCAGTCCTCGCCGCGGTGGGCGAGCGCGCCCGCGTCGTCGCCGGTGTCGGCTCGAACGACACCGCGCACACCGTGCGGGCTGCCCGGGACGCCGCGGCGGCCGGAGCCCACGGGGTGCTCGTCGTGACCCCGTACTACAACAAGCCGACCCAGCCCGGACTCGTCGCGCACTTCACCGCCGTCGCCGACGCGACCGACCTGCCCGTCATGCTCTACGACATCCCGGGGCGCACCGGCACGCCGATCACCGTCGACACGATGCGCCGGCTCGCCGAGCATCCCCGGATCCAGGCCGTCAAGGACGCCAAGGGCGACCTCTGGGCGGCGACCGAGGTCCTCGCCACGACCGACCTGCTCTGGTACTCCGGCGACGACGTCCTCACCCTCGCGCACCTCACCCAGGGTGCGGTGGGTTACGTCGGCGTCGTCACCCACATCGCCGGCGCTGAGTATGCCGCGATGCTCGCCGCCGTCGACGCCGGCGACCTCCCCGCGGCCGTAGCCATCCACCGCCGCCTCGTGCCGCTCGTCAACGCGATCATGACCACGTCGCAAGGCGCCATCATGGCCAAGGCGGCGCTCAAGGAGATCGGGGTCATCGACTCCGCGGCCGTGCGCCTGCCTCTCGTCGAGTCACCACCCGCACACCTCGCCCTGCTGCGCGAGGCCCTCACCACGTCAGGAACCCGTTGACCCAGCCCGCCACCAACACGACCAGAACGACCACGACCAGAACGACACCGACCAGAGCTACCACGACCAGAACCACCGCGACCGACCCCGCCATGACGGAGCCCGCCGGCGCTCCCACCGACCCGCCGCCCCTGTCTGCCAACGCCCTGCGCGTCATCGCGCTCGGAGGCCTCGGCGAGGTCGGCCGCAACATGACCGTCCTCGAGACGGAGGGTCGCCTGCTCGTCATCGACTGCGGCGTCCTCTTCCCGGAGGACCACCACCCCGGGATCGACCTCATCCTCCCGGACTTCGCCTACCTCGACGGCCGGCTCGACGACATCGAGGCCATCGTGCTCACCCACGGCCACGAGGACCACATCGGCGCGGTGCCGTTCCTGCTGAAGCGCAAGCCCGACATCCCCCTGCTCGGCTCGCGCCTGACCCTCGCTCTGGTCGAAGCCAAGCTGCGGGAGCACCGGATCACGCCCTACACCTTGACGGTCGCCGAGGGTCAGCGCGAGCAGCTCGGCGCCTTCGGCCTCGAGTTCGTCGCGGTGAACCACTCGATCCCCGACGCGCTCGCCGTCTTCGTGCGCACCGCGGCGGGCACGATCCTGCACACGGGCGACTTCAAGATGGACCAGCTGCCGCTCGACGGGCGGCTCACCGACCTGCGCGCCTTCGCCCGGCTCGGCGAGGAGGGCGTCGACCTCTTCCTCACCGACTCGACCAACGCCGAGGTGCCCGGCTTCACCACCCCCGAGCGCGAGATCGCACCGGCCATCGACCGGGTCTTCCGGCACGCCGAGCGGCGGATCATCGTCGCCTGCTTCTCCTCCCACGTCCACCGCGTCCAGCAGGTGCTCGACGCGGCCGACAAGGCCGGCCGCAAGGTGGCCATGGTGGGTCGCTCCATGGTCCGCAACATGGGCATCGCCGCCGAGCTCGGCTACCTGCACGTGCCTCCGGGCGTGCTCGTGGACGTCAAGAAGCTCGACTCCCTGCCCGACGACAAGGTCGTCCTCGTCTGCACCGGCAGCCAGGGCGAGCCGATGGCCGCCCTCTCCCGGATGGCCAACCGCGACCACCGGATCGAGGTCGGCCAGGGCGACACCGTCCTCATGGCCAGCTCGCTCATCCCCGGCAACGAGAACGCCGTCTACCGGGTCATCAACGGCCTGATGATGCTCGGCGCCAAGGTCGTCCACAAGGGCAACGCCAAGGTCCACGTCTCCGGCCACGCGAGCGCCGGCGAGCTGCTCTACTGCTACAACATCGTCAAGCCCCGCAACGTCATGCCGGTCCACGGCGAGTGGAGACACCTTGTCGCGAACGCCGAGCTGGCGATCTCGAGCGGCGTCCCACGTGAGAGCGTCATCCTCGCAAAGGACGGTGACGTCATCGACCTCGTGGGCGGTCGCGCCCGGCATGTCGGCGAGGTCTCGTGTGGCTACATCTACGTCGACGGCTCGTCGGTGGGGGAGACCACCGAGGCCCTGCTCAAGGACCGCCGCATCCTGCGTGACGAGGGTTTCATCACCTGCATCGTCGTGATCGACGCCGCCACCGGCAAGATCGCGGCCGGCCCGGAGATCACCGCGCGCGGGTTCGCCGAGGACCAGAGCGTCCTCGACGAGGTCATCCCCCGCATCGAACAGGCGCTCGCCGAGGCCACGGGCAACGGGGTCCGCGACGAGTACCAGCTCCAGCAGATCATCCGCCGCTCGATCGGGGGCTGGGTCGGCGGCAAGATCAAGCGCCGTCCCATGATCATCCCCGTCGTCATCGAGGCCTGAGCCCCCTCTTGCGCGTGACGAGAGGCAGCGGGGGCTTTCGGCCGGTCGGACTCGTCCTCGCGGCGGTCCTCGCGGTCGCCGCGGCGATGGGCGCGCTGCGCTGGGTCGACGTGGCGTCCACCTGGGTGGCGGTCCTGCAGGCCCTGTTTCCCGTCGCCGGCGCCGGGATCGTCGCGGTCACCCTCCTGGCTCTCGTATGCCGTCACCCTCGGCTCGCGCTCGTCGGCGCCGCGCCCAGCGCCGTCGTCCTCGTGCTCGCGGGCGCGACTCTCCTCCCACAAACGGTGCCCCCGAGAGCGGACGACCTCACCGTGGTCTCCGCGAACCTCAACTTCGGGGGCGCCGACGCCGCCGCGCTGGTGCGGGAGGTGACGACACGCCACACCGACGTCCTCGTGCTCCTCGAGGTCACACCGGAGTCGGTGACGCGGCTGCGGGACGCCGGGCTCGACGCAGCACTGCCCGAGGTGGCCGGCACCGCGGCGCCCGGCGCGCGCGGCACGCTGGTCCGCAGCCGGTTCCCGCTGACCCTCCTCGACGATGCCGACACCGAGGGCTTCGGCCAGCGCCAGCCCGAGGTGCGCGTCGAGCGGCCCGGCCACCCGTTCGTCCTCAAGGCGGCGCACCCGCTCCAGCCCGTCCAGTTCGTGGAATCGTGGCGTGGCTCCCTGGCCGCGCTGAGCCGGTGGAAGGACGCCCAGCCGGCCGGCGAGCGGTTCGTCATCGCCGGCGACCTCAACGCGTCAGCGGCCCACCCGGCATACCGGGAGCTGGCAGACGGCCTCACCGACGCGCACCGGGCCGCGGGACTCGGATGGGTGCGTACGTGGCCCTACGGACGCCGCCTACCGCCCTTCGTGCAGCTCGACCATGTGCTGAGCCGGGGCTTCGAGGTCGTGGGGGCCGGCACCGTCGTCGTCGGTGACACCGACCACGCGGCCGTCTGGGCCACCCTCCGCTGAGGTTGCCCGTCGCCCGGCTCAGGCCAGTCGTTGACGAGTCCTCGGCATGAGCAGCCGTCACCGAAGCCACGACAGAGTGACCCACCAGCGCGACCCCATGACACCAAGTCCCGGAAACCTCCGGCGGGGCCTTCCTCTCAGGCCAACACGTCCTCAGCCACGGTGACCCCGCCATCATCAGCGGACGCAACCGACACTACGGGTGGTCCTCAGCTCGATCTGGAGGAGAGCCGATTTTCTTGGCGTGCCGCGATCAGCTCGGCCTTCTCGACCCTCGTCAGCCCGGGACGAGGCCACGGTCGATGCGATGCTGCCGCCGCGCCCAGGAGCACGAGGAGATCGACTGGTCACGATCTCCGGGTCCCGGGTCCCGCGCGACGTCCGCGAGCGACCTGCCCGCCTCGAGCACCGATGCCGGCTCTCGGCCGGGTCCCCACGTAGATGAGCCAGGCGGCCAGAAGGTCGGCGGCCACCGCGAGCACGACGTTGGTGACGGCAAGGGCCATCGCCGAGCGGGGACGGGACGGGGCCGAGGGGGTGATACGCCATGAAAGCACGTCGGGTGATGTGAGCATTCGCGATGATGCCCTGAGCCAGCGGGAAGGTGGCGAGCAGCTTCGCCTCGCGCGGCACAGGGGTCAATATCGATCAGGTGGGATGGCCCGCGTACGGCGAGATCGACGTCATGGAACACTTGGGATGCGACCCCGGCACGGTCCACGGAACGTTGCACGCCCCCCGGCTACTCCGGGCTCGACGGTGGGCTTGGTCGCGCGCATCACGCCCGCGCCGACCTCGTCGGAGACTTCCACACCCACGGCGCCAACTGGAACGATGATGAAGCTGCCTGGCTGTTTGACGGACATCGCCTCACCGACTGACACCGGCAGAGGAGCCCGGCGGAATCTGGCCCTTCAATCAGCCCTCTTGCCTTCTGATCAATCTTGCGATCGGCGGGGCATGGCCAGGAAACGACACGCCTCTGCCGATCTACCGGCCACGCTGCTGATCGACTGGATACGCATCAGCCCCAACCGAGCCACGCGGAACCCGAGGAGCTCCCCACTCGCCCGGGAAACCTCGGCCAGGCAGAGCAGCGCCGTACGCACCGTCCAACAACGGAACCGAGTTCCGGTGACGCGACGGCCGTCGGCTGCCAGGTCGGAGCGTCCCGCCGGGGATCCATCACCGGACGGCCACTGTCTGGTGCGGCGGCCGTCCAGCGGCTGTCAGTCCAGCGCTTTCTCGAAGATTGCAACGAGATCCGGCGCGTGCCTGCTATCCCAGCTCTCCAGACTCATGGTGGTGACAACTCCAGCAAGGACCCCGAGGGCGCCTGCTGACCACGCTGGAAGAAGGGCTGCGCTGATCGCGCCGACTGCGACGGCTGCAGCAACCACAACGAAGGAGAGAAGACCGGGCGAAATCGGCGAACCCTCTGGGTGGCTGCTGACATGCTGGCGAGCCCAGGCCGACAAGTTCACACCGTCTCATCTGCGGATCGGTAAGCGGGACGACGGCGCTGCGCGCTAGGACGCTTGCCCGTTGCCGCTCGCGAGTCCGTGTTGGGCAGCGACTACCGCGAGTCGCTTGTCGCGCGTCCACAGCCGGGCACCGGTCGTCAGCATCGTGGCGGCGAGGAGGTGCGCGTCGACGTACCCGATGCCGAGACCGAAGAGCTGATGGTTGTCGATCAGGTTGAGCACCTCGACGTCTGTCGCGGCTTTGGCCTGCGGGAGATTGTGGAGAAGCCCGAGGATCTCGCTGCGCTGCGAGAGATGGCCGAGCGCCAGTTCCCCGGTCACCCAGGGGTGGGCGAGCACGTCGCCGTTCTTGAGCAGCGACGCGAGCGCCGGGTCGTCGCCGCGGAGGTGGTCTATCCAGACCGAGGTGTCGACGAGGATCACGCAGGCGCGGTCTGCCGTCGTGGGACCGCCGTCGCGGCGGGCTCACTGCCTCCGAGCTGGGCCAGCCGCCGGGCGCTCTCGCGCTCGATCAGTGCACCCAGGGCTTGCCGAACCAGCGCGCCCTTCTCGTTGGTCCCTGTCAAGCGCTGTGCTTCCAGGACAAGATCGTCATCAAGGACCAGCGTTGTTCTCACTTCGGCCTCCAGGCACGTCCGACGGCATCGAATGATGATGATACACGTGCACAGCCGTCCCGGTCGCGG
>JBBRZC010000003.1:0-47185 GCA_038237075.1 Actinomycetales bacterium | reverse complement strand
TCGTGTCCGGACGCGGCGGCGTGCCCGGGCCCGCCCCCCCATGCGGGGAGGAGAGCCCACCCGGCCTCGATGGCCTCCGCCGCAGCCCCGGGCAGCCGGCTGCGCTCGCCGGGCAGCAGCTCGGCGTAGACGACCTCGCCGAAGGCCGGGTGCCGGAAGCCGACGGCGTCGTCGCGCAGCACCTCGAGGACGTGCTGGTCGATCGCGGGGCGCAGCTGCTCCTCGACGGCGGCGACGCTCGAGCCCATGGCCTGGGCGAGCAGCGTCACCGGAGCCGTCCGCCCGATGACGGCCGCCGTGCGCAGCAGGGCCCGCGTGCCCGCAGGCAACGCGACGACCCGTGAGGCAAGGAGCTCGGAGAGGGTCGCCGGGAGAGGTCCGCCCCCGCGGTCGCCGTGGAGCACGAGGTGCTCGGCGAAGAGCGGGTTGCCCGCCGAGCGGGCCTGGGTCGAACGGACGAGCGCCGGGTCGGGGTCGGAGCCCAGCAGGTCGGCCACCAGGCGGGCGGTGTCGGCCTCCGTCAACCGCTCGAGCGGCACCCGCTCGGCGATGGCCAGCCGGCCCACCTCGGCGAGCCAGGCGGCCAGCGGGCCTTCCGGGGGGACCGAGTCGGCGCGGTAGGTCAGGAGGATGACGGCCCGCTCGGTCGTGAGGTTGGTGGCGAGAAACCGGACCAGGTCCAGCGTGGAGCGGTCCGCCCAGTGGACGTCCTCGACGACGTGCACGACGGGGGCGGCCGCACCGAGGCGTTCGAGCAGGCCGAGCACGGACTGGAAGAGCGCGAGCTGCGACGACGCGCCGAGGCCGGCCGGGTCGCGGGGCACCGACGGGGCGATCCCCGGCACGAGCCGGGCCAGGTCGGGCGAGCGTTCGAGCTGGAGGTTGAGCGAGCCGGTGCGACCCAGCCGGCGCAGTGCCTGGGTCAGCGGGGCGAAGGGCAGCGGGTCACCCGCCATCGGCACGCAGGCGCCGTAGAGCAGGGTCAGTGGCTCCGTGGCGACGAGCTCCTTGACCAGCCGGGTCTTGCCGACACCGGTCTCGCCCGAGACGAGCAGCACTCCCGGGAGCCCCTCTGCGGCGCGCCGCACGGCATACCGGAGCGCGGCGAGGCTCTCGTCGCGACCGACCAGGGCGGCCGGTGGATGCTCCCCCACCCCCTCATGATGGCCCCGAAAGAGTGCTCGCGTCACCCAGTTTGTCCGTGCAACCGCGATCCGTCGCGTCCGGGACGGGCCCCACCCGCCGCCCGGATCCGCATAAGGCGTCGTGCTCCGGATCTGAGTCCCCCTCCCGATGTCCCGCCCCGGGTCGCGTTCCTACCGTTCAGGGACGGCGCAGCAACGGCTGGTGAACACCACCAGCATTGCTGCGGAACCGGCTTCCCCACACCCCGAAGGAGTCAGCATGCCCAGGTACATGGACGTCCACCACATCGCCGGCGGCGTCTCGGTCAGCGACGTCGCAGCCGCCCACGCGAAGGACCTCGAGACCCAGGACAAGTACGACGTCAGCTACGAGAGCTTCTGGGTCGACGAGCAGGCCGGCACGATCTTCTGCCTCGTCGACGCCCCGAACCCGGAGGCCGCGCACGCCGTCCACCGGGAGGCACACGGCCTCGTCGCCGACGAGATCCATCTCGTCCAGGAAGGATAGTGCCACCGCGGAGGGCGCCGGCGCCACGGACGTCGGCCGGCTCCGTGGCCGGCCCGCTCGCCGGCCGCATCGGCCGGAGCGCCGGCTGGCACCACCCGCGCGTGTTCCGGTCGAGGACCCACCCGGGGTGGGGCTGGGAGTGCCGATGCGGCGCATCGGGCCCCGGACGCCCCGGCGCCGGCCACCATGAAGCGGCGATCGCCGCCCTCGTCCACGTCCAGGCGCAGGGCGCCGTCCGGTAGTACCCTCGGCGGCCCCGAGCTCCGCATCGTCACCAAGACCTCGTCACCCGTCACCAGGAAACCCCACTCCCCAGAAGGACCCGCGATGACCCGCAGCACCTCCACCCGCCCGATCGCCCTCTCCGCCCTGACCCTGCTCACCGCCGCGGCTGTCGCCGGGCTCGCCCTCCCCTCGGCCACGGCCGCCGTCGAACCCGGCACGCCGCAACGGGACGTCCACATCGGCCTGGACGACGACAACGCCCGCAACCCGTTGGTCCAGCCGCCCGGCGTCGTGGCGAAGCAGCACATGGACGACACCGACATCCTCTTCGGGCGCGGCGACGACGACCTGCTCATCGGCCGGCTCGGCAGCGACACCCTGCTCGGCGGGCCCGGCAGCGACATCCTTGTCGGCGGTCCCGAGCACGGCGCCTCGCCGAGCAGCGACGTCCTCGTCGGCGACCTCGGCGACGACGTCGCCGTATGGTCGCCGGGAGACGGCAACGACGCCTTCGTCGGCAACGAGGGCTACGACACGATGGTCGTGGGCTCCCTCGCCACGAACGCCGACGGGTCCCCGAAGCTCGCCTGGAGCCACAACCGGCAGATCCCCCGGGTGCGCGTCGACCACCTGTCCGAGATCTCCTGCACCCTGGTACCGGTCCCGGCCACGTCGCAGCCCGGCTTCGAGTACCTGCTACGCATCGCCGTCAACGGGGTGCCCACGGCCACCGTGCGGCAGAAGGACATCGAGCAGGTCCTCTGCCCGAGTGCCGAGCGCGGGAGCGTCCGGGTCGCCTCGCTCACCACCGCATACCCGGCCTTCCGCACGGTGTCCCTCGCTGCAGTCCGAGGCCTCCCCGGCGCCATCGTCGCCCCGTCGGCCTGAGCAGCCGTCATGTCGGCACCCCCCGAGCGCGCGGTCGTCATCGGCGCCAGCGTGGCCGGGCTGCTGGCGGCCCGGGCCCTGAGCGAGGCCTACCCCCAGGTCGTCGTCGTCGACCGAGACGAGCTGCCCGACGACCCGAGCCAGCGCGACGGCGTGCCGCAGGGCCGGCACGGCCACACCCTGCTCGCCGGGGGGCGGGAGGCGCTCGAGGCGCTCCTGCCCGGGCTCACCGAGGAGCTCGTCGCGCTCGGCGCCGGCACCGGTGACGTCCAGGAGCGCACCGCCCTCTATGTCGGCGACCGCCCGCTGGCGCCGGGGCACAGCGGCCTCACCACCCTCATGATGAGCCGGCCGCTGCTCGAGTGGACGCTGCGTCGGCGCGTCGGAGCCCTTCCCGGGGTGACGGTCCTCGACCGAAGGTCGGCCCTTGACCTCACCTGGAGCGCGGACCGCACCCGGGTGACCGGCGTCTTCGTGGCCCCGCTCGACCCGGCCGGCGCGACCCGGCTCGTCCCAGCCGACCTCGTCGTCGACGCCTCGGGCCGGACCTCGCGCACGACGGAGTGGCTCGCGCGGCACCAGGTGGCGGCCCCCCCGGAGTCCCGGGTCCGGGTCGACCTCGCGATGACGACGCGCCACTTCCGGCGTCAGGTCGACGACGCCGGGGGCGCGCTCGCTGTGGCGCATCGGCCCACCCGCACCGCGCCGAGGGCGGGCCTCCTCCTCGCTCAGGAGGGCGATGTCTGGGCGGCCTCTTTGACCGGTTACCACGGCGACCGGCCGCCGACCGCGCTCGCGGACTTCACGGCATACGCGCGGACGCTCTGCTCGCCGGTCCTCGCCGACCTCGTCGCGGCCCTCGAGTCGCTGGACGACGGGTCGACATGTCGGTTCCCCGCGAACGTCAGGCGCCACTACGAGGAGCTCGCCTGGTTCCCCGACGGTCTCCTCGTCACCGGGGACGCCCTCTGCGCGGTGGACCCGACGCTCGGGCAGGGCACGACGCTTGCCGCCCTGGAGGCCCTCGCCCTGCGGGACTGCCTCCGCCGCGGCCGGGACGACCTCGCGGTGCGGTTCTTCAGGCAGGCTGCGACCGACCTCGAGGTGCCGTGGGCCCAGGCCGTCGCGGCGGCACCGCTGGCGCCGGGCGCCACCGCGCGCTCGCCGATGCGCACCGAGCTGGGCCGCCGCTACACCGGCGCCCTCCAGGCCGCGGGGACCGACGACCCGCTCGTCGCCGGCGCCCTCCTGCGGGTCGGTCACCTGACCGCGGCGCCGTCGAGCCTGCTCACCCCCCGGTATGCCGTGCGGGCCCTTCGCGCGGCGGCCGCACCCCCGGGGGGGCGGCCGGCACCGCCTGCCCACCTCAGGCCCGCCAGGGCGCCGAGGGTGAGCGGGTAGGTCTTTCCCGGACGTGCCGCCACGTGCTCCACCTCAACGAACCGCCGTGCCGGCGAGGCGGCGCAGCAGCGGGTCGACGACGCGATGGCTGACCTGGGCCGCGGCGGCTGGCACCGGCATACCTCCCGCTGGTGCGAGCCGCGACCGATCCTTCACATCGTCTGCACACCGTCCCGAGACATCCACGGACCCCTGGGTGGCGAACTACCTCGCATGACCGACGTGCGCACGCGACCCGATACACCCGTCGGGCCTGTCCCGGCGCCCGCTCGAGGCTGGTATGCCGCGTGCGGCCTGCTCGCCGCCCTCGCCGGAATCGCGGCTGGTCACCTGGTGGCCGCCGTCACCAACCCGGCCGCGTCGCCGGTGCTCTCGGTGGGTTCGGTCGTCATCGACCTGACACCAACCCCGGTCAAGGAGCTCGTCATCGCCAGGGTCGGCACCGCCGACAAGCCGATCCTCCTCGCGAGCGTGTCGCTGGTCACCCTGCTGCTCGCCGCCCTGGCCGGGGTGTTGTCCCGGCGCCGGCCGGCCAGCGGGGCCGGAGTCCTGGTCCTCCTCGTCGCGCTCGCCGGCGCCGCCGCCGTCACCCGCCCCACGGCCGGGATCCTCGACGCGGTGCCCGCGGCCGTCGCCGCCGTCGTCGGGGTGGGGGTCCTGCTCGGTCTGGGCCGTCTGCTGAGGGGCTGGTGTGCCGCGCCGGGACCGGCTGAAGGCGGCTCTCGCCGCCGGTTCCTCGTCGGGACGATCGGTGCGGCCGTGGGTGCCGCGGTGGCGGCCGTCGCCGGGCAGAGGCTCGCGGACCGGGTGTCGGACTCCTCCAGCGTGACGCTGCCCGCCGCCCAGAACGCGGCCGTACCCCTGCCCCGCGGTTTCGAGTCGAGCGTCCCCGGAATCTCCCCGTTCCGCACTCCTACGGCGTCCTTCTATCGCGTGGACACCAACCTCACGGTGCCTCGCGTCGCGAAGGACAGCTGGTCGCTCCAGATCGACGGAGATGTCCGCAAGCCCGTCACACTTCGATACGACGACCTGCTGTCCATGCCGCTGATCGAGCGCGACATCACCATGACCTGTGTCTCGAACGAGGTGGGCGGCGGCTACATCGGCGCTGCGACCTGGCTCGGCGTGCGCCTCACCGACCTGCTCGACCGGGCCGGGGTGGGCACGTCCAGCGACCAGATCCTCAGTACCGCCGTCGACGGGTTCACGATCAGCACCCCACTCGCCGTCGCGCGCGACGGTCGCGACGCCATGGTCGCCGTCGGCATGAACGGCGACCCGCTCACCGACGTGCACGGCTTCCCGGCCCGGCTCATCACTCCGGGTCTCTACGGCTTTGTCGGTGCGACGAAGTGGCTCACCAAGCTGACCCTGACCACGTATGCCGCTCAACAGGCGTACTGGACCCAACGGCAGTGGGCCACGAACGCCCCCATCAAGACGTCGGCTCGCATCGACACCCCGGCCCCGCTCTCGACGATCCCTGCCGGCCGCACGGCCATCGGCGGGGTCGCGTGGGCTCAGCATCGCGGCGTGGGGAAGGTCGAGGTCCAGATCGACGGTGGCGCCTGGCAGCCGGCCCAGCTCGGCCCGGACGCCGGCATCGACTACTGGCGCCAGTGGTATCTCCCCTGGGACGCGAAGAGCGGGCAGCACACCCTCGCGGTGCGCGCGACCGACCTCGCCGGCGAGCTGCAGACCGTCCAGCGGGCCACGCCGTTCCCGGCCGGATCCAGCGGCGTCCAGCAGGTCGTCGTACTCGTTTCGTGACGAAACCCGCTCGTACCAATGGCAATCTGCCACGCTCGCAGCCCCGAACACCACACGTACAGCAACTCACCAACGAACCCTCACGGGGAAAGCAGGACACTCTCATGAACGCACGACGCACCACCGCCTTCGTGGCGCTCCTCGCCACGTTGCCGATCGGTCTGGCCGCGTGCGGCTCGAGCGCGACGACCACCACCGCACCCGCAGCCCCAGGTGCCAGCGCGACCTCGTCCTCGACCACCCCATCGCCCATGTCCAGCACCGACTCCAGCTCCGACGCCATGAGCAAGCCTTTCGGCGCCGGCTGTGCCGCGGTTCCGACGGACGGCAAGGGCTCCTTCAGCGGGATGGCGACCGACCCGGTCGCGACTGCGGCCAGCAACAACCCAGCGCTCTCGACGCTCGTCACGGCCGTCAAGGCAGCGGGCCTGGTCGACACCCTGAACTCTGCACCGGCCATCACGGTCTTCGCGCCGAGCAACAACGCGTTCGCCAAGATCCCCGCGGACACCCTCAACAAGGTGCTCGCGGACAAGGCCACGCTGACCAAGATCCTGACCGGCCACGTCATCGCCGGGAAGCTGTCGCCGGAGAAGCTCGCCGGTGACCACAAGACCCTCGCCGGCAACATGGTGACGGTCAAGGGCTCAGGCGAGGCGTTCACGGTCGGCAAGGAGAACGCCAACGTCATCTGCGGCAACGTCACCACGGCCAACGCGACGGTCTACATCGTCGACTCGGTCCTGATGCCCTGACCGAACGACAGAACACCAGGCATCTCATGGCGCAGCTTCGGGTGGTCCCGTCCGGCGACGACGAGTCGCCGGGCGGGCTCGACCCGAACGCCCGCCTGAGCGGTCTGCTCCGACAGTCGTCGCGGGGCGACGAGGGCGCCTTCGCTCTGCTCTACGACGCCGTCGCCCCACGGCTCTACGGTCTGGTCCTCCGAGTCGTCCGCGACCCCGCCCAGTCCGAGGAGGTCACCCAGGAGGCGTTCCTCGAGCTCTGGCGCATGTCGTCCCGTTTCGACCCGGAGCGTGGCAGCGCCCTGGGGTGGATGATGACCATCGCGCATCGGAAGGCCGTCGACCGGGTCCGCTCCGCGGCCGCCGCAGGGCGTCGCGACCACGGCTACCACGAAGCGAACCAGGACGTCGACCACGACGTCACCGCAGAGGCAGCGCATACCTCCATGGATACCGAACGCGTGCGCAAGGCCCTGCAGACCCTGACCCCGGCGCAACGCAGCGCCCTCGAGCTCGCCTTCTTCGGCGGCTACACCCACACGGAGGTCGCCGCCATGCTCGACCTGCCCCTCGGCACCGCGAAGACCCGAATCCGCGACGGGCTCATCCGCCTGCGCGACACGCTGGGACTCACCTCATGAACGACGACATCCACGTTCTCTCCGGGGCCTACCCCGTCGATGCCGTCGACGACCTCGAGCGCGCCGCGTTCGAGCGACACCTGGCCGCCTGTGCCGAGTGCCGAGTCGAGGTGGCCGGCTTCCGGGCCACCACCCTCCAGCTGGCCCTCCTCATCGCTGCCACGCCCCCGCCGAGCCTGCGCGAGCAGGTCCTGCACGACATCGGCATGGTCCGGCCGCTGCCCCCAGACGTCAGCCGCGAGGCGGGCCAGCGGATCGAGGAGCGGGGCCGGCAGCGGGGGGTCCGTTGGCTCGCCGCGGCCGCAGCGGTGGTCGCACTCGGTGGCGGCACCGTCACTGCCCTTCACCCGTGGGACCGGCAGACCCAGACCCAGACCCAGACCCAGACCCAGACGAGCCTCGCCGACCGCGTCCTCAAGGCGCCCGACGCGCAACGCTTCCAGCAGGCCGTGGCCACCGGCGGCAGCGCCACGGTCGTGCGGTCGACGTCGCTCGGGATGGCGGTCCTCCTGACCCACAGCCTCGCTGCGGCGCCGACCGGCAAGGTCTACCAGATGTGGCTCCGACCGGCCGGAGGAAGATTCGTCTCCGCCGGGCTGCTCCCGAGCGGGCCCGACCAGAGCGTCCTCCTCGACGGCGACGCCGCCACGGCAGTCGGGGCGGGCATCTCGGTCGAGCCTGCAGGCGGGTCCGCTCAGCCGACCACGCCGGTCGCCCTGATCGGCTTCGCCTGACCGCATCAGCCGTTCCCGGCGGCTGACCAACGAGCTGGAGGCCTATCGCGTCGCGCGTCGCGGTGACTACACGGTGCCCATCCGGATCGACGAAGAAGCACACACGGTCCTCGTCACCCACATCGACCACCGCGCCGACCTCTACCGGCCTCGCTGGCCACTGGGACCAGTCTGACGCTCGGGCCACGCCTTGGGTCCGAGGGTCCCCGCGCGCGGAGGGTGACCCACGCCGGGTGTCAGGACAGGTCGAGATGGGCGATGGCCGGCTCGTGCAGGCTGCCGAGCCAGACCCGGCCGTCGTGCTCACGGACCCCGGTGACCATGTGGTAACCCGCCGCGTCGGCGGACAGGTCGTGGACCACGCCACCGGCGTCGTCGAAGGCCATGACCCGGACCGTGCGCTTGGGTCTCGGCTGAAGCCGGTCGGGCAGGCGCGCCGCTGCCCGGCGCAGCGGCACCGGGCCGGTCATGAGCCGTTCGACGAGGGGGTCCACGGGGGACGCGATGCTCACCCAGATGAGGCCGTCGCTGCCGCGGGCGATGTTGTCGGGGTATCCGGGCAGGTCGGTCGCCAACCGGTCGACCGCACCGGCGCGCGGGCCGGTGAGCCAGCGGCGGACCACGGTGCGGCCGGCGGTCTCCGCGACGGCGACGAAGGACTCGTCGGCCGAGAGGGCGACGCCGTTCGCGAAGCGCAGTCCCTCGAGGAGCACCTCGACCTCACCGTCGAGGCCACGGCGCAGCAGACGTCCGGTCGAGGTGTTCTCGACCATCTCCGCCTTCCACCGGTCGATGCCGTGAACGCGGGAGGAGTCGCTGACGAAGATGTCGCCGCCGCTGTGCACGGCAGCGTTGTTGCAGAACCGCATCGGCTCCCCGGCGACGATCGACATGAGCGACTCCACCGCGCCGGTCTCTGGGTCGAGCGCAAGGAGTCCGCGGCGAGCGTCGCAGACGAGGACCCGGCCGTCGGGCAGCAGCTCGAGGCCGAGCGGTCGGCCGCCGGTCTGCCCCACCCGCTCGACCCGGTCGCCGTCGCGGTCGACCCTCAGGACCGACCCGTCCGCGGTGCCGGTGTAGACCCGACCCTGCCCGTCGACGACGACGTCCTCGGCTCCCTGGCCCGGGACGGGCACCACGGTCAGTGTCGTCACCCTCGCAACCGTAGCCGCCGGGCCGCGTCCGCGAGGGTCCTTGCGCCCGTCGGGCACGGGCGGAACCTCACGGGGCGAAGGGGACGCGCTCCCAGGTCAGGGCGTCGCCGCGTCCCTCGTGAATGGTGACCTTGAGCCAGTCGACGTTGTTGCTCGACCCGTCGACGGTGATGCGACGGAGGTTGTCCGCCGAGCCCGAGACGCCGTAGGTCGCCAGCCACGTGGACCCGGTGGCGAGGGGCCGGTCGACGTTGAAGACGTGGCTGTCGCCGTTGAAGAGGTACACCTGCCCGCGGAAGCGAGAGGCCTCGTCGACGATCGCCCGCACCAGCGGGGCGAACGCCGAGATGTCGTTCGCCGTCGGCGTGAAGGTCGGGTCGAACATGTCGGCCTGCTGCATGAGGACCACGGCCCGGTCGTGGCGCTGCCTCGCCGTCGCGAACGAGGAGCGGACCACCTTGATGGCGTTCGCCATCCGCGCCTGCTCCTCAGCGACCTGCTCCGGCGTCGCCGTCGTCCTGCCGATGCCGGTCCAGGGCTGGAGGTCGTTGTTGCTGCCGACGACGTGGATCACCGCGAGGTCGACGTCCTCCCGCCGCAGCTGCACGTTCTCGGGGAACCCGACTGCCGCCTGCGACGCCACCCGGACGCTCTTCTGACCGAGCGTGTGCCCGGGACGGTCGAAGAACATGGAGCGGTCGAGGGCGAGGCGCTCCAACGGCTGGTACGCCCCGTTGTTGGCCCGGTGGCAGTCGGTCCACTCGTTGTCCCCCGGCGTGTAGACGAGCGGGCTCCTGAAGCGGTCGAAGTCGGAGCGGATGAGGCGGTAGTACGCCTCGTCACAGCGCGACGAGCCGTTCTTGATGTCGCCGAGGTGGAAGACCATCTCCGGGCGCGCGGCATTGATCTGGTCGATCCACCCGGGGAGCGCTGCGACCTGCGCATCGCCGTAGGGGATGTTGCCGATCACCGCGATGGAGTGCCCGTCACGGACGTGTCCGTCCCCGTCGTCGTGGGCCTGGGCCAGCGACGGCGTGGCGACGCATCCGAGGACGAGGGTCGAGACGGCAAGCAGACGACGGACGCGCATGGAGGCTCCTCGGGGTGGCGACGCGGACCCGCCCACACTGGCCTGCGACGTCGGGGCCGGGGTGAACTCCACCCGTCGGCCAGGTGAAGACTCGGTATGCCGGCCAGCGCAAGGGACCCGTCATGGCCGACCCGGCAAGGACCCCGGCGGGCCGAGAGCCCGGCACCACGGACGAAAATCGCCCCACGGCGACGACTGGGCAGGCAACCACCACCACGTCGCCGGGCGCGGGCGCGCCGTCCGGCGGTGCACGGCATACGGTGTGCAGGTGTCTGGGGGAGGAACGGCGCACGCCGGCACGGTGCGCCCCGGCGTTGGCGACGTGCCGTGGGTGCTCTCCAACGCGCGACGGCACGCCCGCGACCCTCGGCTGCGGACCGCCGCCGGCTTCGCGCGGGCGTTCGGCGACCCACCTCCGCACCGGGCGCGGGTCTCGCGCTGGGAGGCGGGCCGGGCCACGGTCACGCACCCCGTTGTGGACGGCTACGAGCAGGTGCTGGGGCTGCCCCCCGGGCGGCTCCAACGCGCCATCGACCTCCTCCACCGCGACGCGCGTCCCGTGAGCAGCCTGCCGTCGCTGCCGCTGCCAGTCCCGGACGACCTCGTCACCCAGGCGATGCCCCTGCTCGAACAGGCCCTGCAGTACGAGCCGATGACCGGGGCCGACTGGGACCGGCTCACGACGCTCCTCGGGCAGGCCACCCACGTGCTCGTGCGCGAGCGCGACTGGGAGTCCCTGGTCTACCGGGTCTCCGTGGAAGCGTCGGTGAGAACCGGGCTCGAGTACGCCCAGCGCTGGGAGGCTTCGGCGCGCCTCGTCAGCCTGCCCCGCAGCACCGACGTCGTCATCGAGATGATCGAGAGTGCCCTCAAGGACGACGAGGTGCAGCTCTACTCGGACTACGCGACGCTGCTGCGCTACAGCCCCGACCGACGCGGCCACGAGGTCCTCGCCGACGTCATCCTCAGGCCGACGAACCCCAGGGCCCTCTGGGCCTCCCTCTCGACCCTGACCACGCTGGTCCGACACCACACGGTCGACCCCGCTCTCGTGTCCGCGCTCCTGCCCCGCGCCGTGGAGACCCTGACCGACGAGTCGGTGCCGCTGCGCACCCGGCGGGCGGCCGCGAGCCTGGCCCAGCGCGCGGACGGCTACGCCGACGACGGGCGCGGTCGCTCCCTCACGCTCGGCGCCGCCGAGCGGCGCACGGTCGACGCGCTCCTCGAGACCAGTGGGCTGCGGTCAGAGCAGCAGCAGGTGACGCTGACCAGGGTCAGGACCGACCTCGAACGGGCCTTCCCGGCCGACGGGTCCGACCCGGTCCTCGAAGCACTGCTGCGCACCGCTCTCTGCGAGCCTCACCTCGACACCCGCGACACGGCCTTGGCCGTCCTGCTCCTGTCACCGCAGGGACCCGTCGTCGGCGAGGCGTTGCACGCCGACCTCGTCGAGGCCCTGGCCGCGAACGACGCCGTGGGCGTCCGGGCGCAGCTCAGCCTGCTGTCCTGGCTGGTCGAGCCGGTCTCCCTCGACCTGCTGACGGCGCTCAGCACGGACCGGTCGCTGCCGTCGGAGGTCACCGGCGCGGCTGGCGGGGCCCTCGGCAACTGCCCGGAACCGGCCGGTGCGGCGCGCCGAGCGCGCGACGCGACGCTGTTCGGCTACGCCCGGGAGCGCATCCTCACGGAGCGCGAGGACCGGTCCCTGCCAGCCGGCAACGCGTGGGGCGTCGGCTACGCCCTGGGCATGCGAGGCCGTTTCGACCTCATCGAGGCGCTCGTGGCGCTGCCCCAGAGCCGCGGCAACCGCGCCTGGAACACGTCGCTGGGCTGGTGGCTGGGCCTGCACGAGGTGGTCCGCCCGGCGTCGACCGCCTGATGGCTGGGCGAGGTGCCCTGGTGGCGGCTCCCCTCGATGTGGTGAAGAGTTGACGACGCCCCGACCCCCACCGCCAGGAGGGCCTCCCCGTGTCGGTCCGCATCATGTCCGTGACCTCCACCGAGCGCTTCGTCGGCACCGTGGAGGACCCTCACCAGGTCCTCCACGTCACGATCGAGCGGGGTAGGCCCGACGGCGAGGTCCGTCTCGACATCACCGGGGCGGGGGTGAGCGGGCAGGCCGTGCTCGCTCCCGGGGATGGCTCGGCCCGGGTCGAGGTGGCGCTGACGCTGCCCGACGGGGCGCCTGCGGGAACGGCGCTGCCTGTCGAGGTCGTGGCCGGCACCGACACCGGGGCCACGGCGGTCGGCTCCGGCGAGGTCGTGGTCGCCGAGCCGGGCTGGACGATGGTCATGGTGTCGCACTTCCACTACGACCCGGTGTGGTGGAGCACCCAGGCCTCCTACACCACCGACTGGGACCTGCTCGGCTCCGACTGGACCACCCGGCCCACGTTCCTGCACAACGGCTTCGCCCTCGTCGAGGCGCACCTCAAGATGGCCCTGCGCGACCCGGACTACCGGTTCGTCCTCGCCGAGCTCGACTACCTCAAGCCCTACTTCGACACCTTCCCCGAGCAGCGCGTCGTCCTGCGGCGGCTCCTCGCCGAGGGCCGCGTCGAGCTCATCGGCGGCACCTACAACGAGCCCAACACCAACCTCACCGGCAGTGAGACGACCATCCGCAACCTCGTCTATGGGATCGGCTTCCAGCGCGACGTGCTCGGCGGCGACCCCCAGACGGCCTGGCAGCTCGACGCGTTCGGCCACGACCCCCAGTTCCCCGGCCTCGTCGCCAAGGCCGGCCTCACCGGGAGTGCCTGGGCCCGCGGACCGCACCACCAGTGGGGGCCGCTGCGCCAGCACTGGAACCAGGACCGCAGCGGCGACATCGGCGTCATGCAGTTCGAGAGCGAGTTCGAGTGGATCTCGCCGAGCGGCGACGGTGTGCTGACCCACTACATGCCCGACCACTACGGCCCCGGCTGGGAGATGCAGAACGCCCCGACCGTCGAGGCCGCCGCCGACATCGCCTACCACCTCTTCGAGGTCCTCAAGCCGGCGGCGTCGACGCGCACCACGCTGCTGCCCGTCGGCGGCGACTACTGCCCGCCCAACAACTGGGTGACCGAGGTGCACCGCTGGTGGGCCGCGGCATACGTGTGGCCGAGGTTCGTCTGCGGCACGACCCGCACGTTCCTCGACCTGGTGCGCGGCGGCCTCGCCGCGTCAGGCCGTTCGCCCTCGCCGCAGTCGCGGGACATGAACCCGGTCTACACCGGCAAGGACGTGTCCTACACCGACACCAAGCAGGCCCAGCGCGCCGCCGAGACGGCGGCCATCGACGCAGAGCGGCTCTCGACCCTCGCCTGCCTCCTCGGCGAGGGCGCCTATCCCGAGGCGGCGCTCGACAAGGTGTGGCGCCTGCTCGCCTACGGTGCCCACCACGACGCGATCACCGGCTCCGAGTCCGACCAGGTCTACATCGACCTGCTCACCGGCTGGCGCGAGGCGCACGACCTCGCGGCCTCGGCCCGCGACGCCGCGGCGGCGGCTCTGGCGGGCCGCGTCGACACGAGCGGCGAGGGGCGTGCCGTCGTCGTCGTCAACACCCTCGCCTTCGAGCGCACCGACGTCGTCCGGGTCGACCTCGGGGGCTCGGGGGACGAGACCGCCGACGCGGCAGCCAACTCGCTGATGCGGGTCCTCGACGACTCGGGCGCCGAGGTGCCCGTCGTCGTCGAGGCCCCGGGTGTGCTGCGGTTCGTCGCCAGCTCGGTGCCGTCGATGGGCTGGCGCACCTACCGGCTCGTCGCTGCCGGGCACGGCGCGTCCGGCGGCGACGCGGACAGCGGGTATGCCGTCTCGGCCTGGCGCGACGTGCCGGACGCCGCTCCCACGATCGAGAGCTCCGCCTTCCGCGTCACCGCGGACCCCGCCCGTGGCGGCACGCTGGCGAGCATCCGCGACCTCGCCCGCGACCGCGAGCTGCTCACCGGACCCGGCAACGAGCTGCGAGTCCACGCAGAATATGCCGACCACCCCGTCTTCGGGGAGGGTCCCTGGCACCTGCTGCCCACCGGAGCGGTCGTCGGCGCCGCCTCGACGGCCGCCGAGGTGAGCGTCCAGGAGAGCCCGATCGGCCGGCGGATCATCTCCCGTGGCGAGGTCGCCGGCATACCCTTCGAGCTCGTGACGACCCTCGTCGACGGGCTTGACCGGGTCGACTTCTCGACTCGGGTCCTCGACCACGACGGCTCCGACCGGCTGCTGCGGGTGCGCTTCCCGGTCGACCAGCCAGGCGCCCTGCCGGTCAGCGAGGTGGCCGGCGCCGTCATCGGCCGCGGGTTCGGGCTCATCGAGGCCGACAGCGCCGTCGCGCCGTGGACGCTGGACAACCCCGCCAACACGTGGTTCGGCATCGGCACGACGGCCCGGGTCGAGGTCGTCGACTCGGCCGGGGCGCCGGTCGGCACCCGGGCCATGGCGGTCGCCGAGGTCGTCGTCGCCGACGGAGCCGACCCGGTGACAGCCCGTGACCTCGTCGTCGCCCTGGCACGGGTCGGGGTCACCGCGACGACGTCGACGGCTTCCGGCGCCCGCTACGGGCGGCTCGACACCGACTCCAACCTCCCTGACCTGCGCATCCTCCTCGACGACGCCGACGGCCCGCACGCCGACCGGCCAGGAGGGCACGCCCTCGTCATCGACCTCGAACGCCGGGTGGGACCACTGCCCGACGGCCCGGCCCTGCTCGTCCCCGCCACGAAGCCGTTGACCGAGGTGTGGGTGCCCGGTGCCGACGTCCGTGACCTCGACGACCTGCCGACCCTCGTCATCCGCGACGTCGCTGGCGTCGTCGCGCAGCTCGCCGACGCCCGGGTCACAGCGCTCCTCGCTGGCGGCCGCCAGGTCGAGCCGCACGAGGACGGCACCGTCGCCCTGCTCACCTACGGGCTCCCGGGCTTCGCGGTCGACCCGCAGGGCGGCCTCAACCTGTCCCTCATGCGCTCCTGCACCGGCTGGCCGTCCGGCATCTGGATCGACCCGCCGCGCCGCGCCGCTCCCGACGGGTCGGCCTTCCAGCTCCAGCACTGGACCCACGAGTTCCGCTACGCCCTGGTCAGCGCGGCGGGGGACTGGCGCTCGGCGACGATGCCCGCGCGGGGCCAGGAGCTCTCCACCCCGCTCCTCGCGGTGCTGGCGGACGGTTCTGCCGGCGACCTCCCGCCTGTCCACTCGCTGCTCACCGTCGAGCCCGCCCGTGACGTCCTCGTCGCCACCCTCAAGGCATCGGGCAACCCCGTCGCCCAGGGGGCCTCGACACCGGCCGACCCGGCCCGGGCCGCGACGCTGCGCCTCGTCGAGAGCACCGGTCGCCGCACCACGGCGCGGGTCACGTGGCGGACGACACCACTGCGCTCGGTGGCCCGGGCCGACCTGCTCGAGGAACCGCGGCAGTCGCTCGAGGTGCAGGACGGCACGCTCGAGGTCGAGCTCGCCGGCAGCGCCATCGAGACGCTCGTCGTCACCCTCGACCGGCCGGCGCGACAGGGCACGAGCACCGCCGTCCTCGGAGCCGCGACCGAGCCGGCCCGGCCCACCTACAGCCGCTACTGGCTGCACAACCGGGGTCCGGCGCCGATGGGCTTCCTCCCCGTCACGGTCTCGATCACGCCGGTCCTCGCCCGCTGCGCCCCAGGCAACCGGTTCGAGGTGTCCTTCGTCGTCGCGAGCCAGTACGCCGACGCCGAGGTCGAGGTGTCGGCCTCGCTCGACCTGCCGCCGGGCTGGACCGCGTCGCCGCCAGCCTTCGCCACCCGCCTCGGCAAGCACGGCTACGCCCGGTTCCGCTCCTCGGTGGAGATCCGCGCCGACGCCGAGCCCGGTCAGTACGCCGTCGCGGCGCAGGTCGCCCCGGCCACGGCCGGCCTCGCCGGCGGTGACGCGGTCACGCTCGTCGAGGACGTCGCCACGGTCCTCGTCGGCGACTCCGGAGCAGTGACCGACGCGATCGGCTTCGGCCTCGCGTCGACGGCGGACCTCGACCGCTCGGCCCAGAGCGGCACGACCGGCACCGACACCCCCCGCCCGACGGGCCTCGACGTGCGCCTCTCGACGACGGCGCTGACCCTCGCGGCCGGGCGGCCCGGCACCCTCGTCGTCACCCTGGTGAACAGCACCCACTCGCCGATCCGCGGCGAGCTCCAGGTCGCCTCGCCGTGGGGCACGTGGGAGTGGGTCGCCAACCCCGTCCGCCCCTTCACCGCCCCGGCCCACGGCAGCACTCAGATCGAGGTCGTCGTCCGGCCCCCGGCCGACACCCGTCCCGGCCACTCCTGGCTACTGCCCAAGGTCATGTGGTTCGGGCGTGCGGCCTATGCCGAGTCGGTCCGCCTCGAGGTCCGTCCGTGACGACGCCCGTGGCAGCGCAGGCGGCCTCGCTCCGCGACCCAGCCGCGTGGGTGAGCGGCGAGCCCGTGCCGGTCGCCGAGGTGGAGCACCGCCTGGCCCGGCTCCGGGCGAGCGACCGGGCCTGCGTCCTGCCGCAGGCGGACAGCCGCGAGGGGCGCCAGCTGCGCCGGTGGGTGACGCAGGTCGTCGTCGTCGAGCAGCTCTGCGTCGCAGAGCTCGCGGCACGCGGCCTCGACTGGCAGCGCGACGAGCCACCGGGTATGCCGTCGCGCAGCGAGGCGGTCGCGCTCGGCTCCGTCGCCGCGGCCGCCTGGACAGGGCACCCCGCGGTGCGTCGGGCGTTGCTCGTCCTCACCGAGGACGTGCGGCTGCCCGACTCGGTCGGCGCCGACGCGGCCCGCCTCGGCGCCACCACCGCTGGGGCGATGGTCTGGAGCCTGGACGAGCTGCTCGCCTCCGCGCGGATGGACGCCTTCTCGCGATGGCTGGCCCGGGTCTGCCACGAGCGGGTGCGACTCGCCCCGGGCTACGAGCACCCCGGCGACTCGTCCCAGCCCGACAACCTCCACCGCCACTGACGAGAGCTGCGCGGCGGGTGCGGGCGGGCACCTTCCCGCCCGGCGGCATACCGGCGCCGGCGTGCCGCGGGGTCAGACAGACGAGGCCGCTCGGCGCGTCGCCTGGGTGTCCTTCGGTGGGGTCTCGGCCTCGACCGGAGGACGCCCGTTGCCCAGGTCGTCGGCCTCCGCGGCAACCTCGAGCTCGGCCAGCTCGGGGAGCAGCTCGTGGCGCGCCCGGTAGGTCCCGATGATGGTCAGGGCCGCCGCCGCGACGGGAATGCCGATGAGGGCGCCGATCGGGCCGAAGAGCGCCGCGCCGACGAAGACGGCGCCCAGGGCGACCGCCGGGTGGATGTCCATCGTCCGCTTGCTGACCCGGGGCGTGAAGACGTAGTTCTCGATCTGCTGGTAGACCGTCGCGAAGATCGCGATCCACAGGGCGTTGATCGGCTTGTCGAGGAGGGTGAAGAGGGCCGGCAGGAGGACGCCGATGTAGGTGCCGATGGTGGGGATGAACTGGCTGACGATGCCGGCGAGGATGCCGAGCGGCAGCCAGAAGGGCACGTTGATGATCCAGAAGAAGGTCGAGTGGAAGATCGCGGAGAGGCCGGCGAGGACGAGCTTGGAGATGACGTAGCCACCCGTCTTCTCCACGGCGATGGTCCAGACGCTGATGACGATTCGCTGGTAGCGCGGTGGCAGCCACGAGCCGATCGCCTGGCGCAGGCGAGGGCTGTCCGCGGACAGGTAGTAGGCGAAGACGAGGATCGTCACCGCGTCGAAGACGAAGGTCAGAAGCGAGCCGAACACCCCGAGGATGCCCCCGCCGTAGCGCCCCGCGAGGTCACCGAGCTTGGCTGGAGTGAGGGCCAGCGACTCCTGGATCGACGTGACGTCGATCTGGGTGCGGAAGGTGACGTTGACCCAGTCCAGGAGCTGCTTGACCGCCGTCGGGAACTGCTCTCCGAGCTGGGAGGCCTGCGAGATGAACACCTGGCCGAAGAGCGCGGTCATGCCGAGGACGAGCACGAGCATGGTGAGCATGACGAGGCCGGTGGCGAACCCGCGCCTGACCCCGTGGGCGACCATCCACAGCACCGGCGGCTCCATGGCGATGGAGACCAGCCACGACAAGAGGAGGAGGAAGAGGAACGAACCCAGGGCGTCGAAGGCCCAGACACCGATCCACAGGGCCACGACGAGGAGGATGACCGTGACGGCAGTGCGCTTCGCGCTGCCCGGGGCGAGAGCGACCCATTGGGCTCGACTCTCCCGGGCGTCCGGGGCGGATCTGACGCTGGAGGGGACCCGGGGCTCCCCGGGTGATGTGCGGCTCATCGGTTCAGCCTAGGACCGGGCGGGGTCGATGACCCCCCGGGTCTCTGCATGACGTCGATCGGTGCGAACCGGTCAGGGCATCCCGAGGAGCTTGCTGACCTCGCTCTCGAGGTAGCGACGGTGCCCACCCAGGGTGCGGATGGCCGTCAGCTTGCCGGCCTTGGCCCAGCGCGTCACCGTCTTCGGATCGACACGGAACATGGCGGCCACCTCGGCTGGCGTGAGCAGCTTCTCGTGGTCGTTCGCGTCCATGGACATGGCCATTTCTCTCCCCGCATCCCGTCTAGGCGCCGGTGCCCCCACCGTGCCGTTCCCCGGGGTCACGCTACCGCGGCGGGACCGGCCAGATGGGCATTTTGTGAAGTTCGGTCCGCGGCGGGCCCGGCTACGCTTGAGCACGCCTTCGCGCCGCCGTGCACGCCCGCTGCACACCGCCGACCGATCGGAGTCCGCATGCCCGACGCTGGTGGCGCCCACCCGTCGCCCTTCGGCCACGAGCAGGTCGTCTTCTGCCACGATCCCCGGAGCGGGCTGAGGGCCATCATCAGCCTCTACAGCACCGCGCTCGGGCCGGGCCTCGGCGGCACCCGGTTCTACCCCTACGCCTCCGAGGACGACGCGCTTGCAGACGTCCTACGGCTGTCCCGGGCGATGGCCTACAAGAACGCCGTGGCGGGCCTCGACCACGGCGGCGGCAAGGCGGTGATCATCGGGGACCCGGCCACCGACAAGACCCCCGATCTCCTGCGCGCCTACGGGCGGTTCGTCGAGAGCCTCGGCGGGCGCTACGTCACCGCGTGCGACGTCGGCACCTACGTCGCGGACATGGACGTCGTCGCCCAGACAACCCGCTGGGCGACCGGCCGCTCCGAGGCCAACGGCGGGGCCGGCGACTCGAGCGTCCTCACGGCATACGGGCTCTTTCAGGGCATGCGGGCCAGCGCCGAGCACGTGTGGGGGCAGCCCACCCTGCGCGGGCGTCGCGTCGGCATCGCCGGCGTCGGCAAGGTCGGGCGACAGCTCGCCGACCTGCTCCTCGAGGACGGTGCCTCAGTCGTGGTCAGCGACGTCGACGCCGCCACGTGCGCGGCCCTCGCCGCCCGCCACCCCTCCGTGGACGTCGCCCCGGACGTCAGGGCGCTATGCGCCGCCGACCTCGACGTCTACGCGCCCTGCGCCCTCGGGGGCGCCCTCGACGAGGTCACCGTCGAGACGCTGCGGGCCCGCGTCGTCTGCGGCGCGGCGAACAACCAGCTCGTCGTCCAGGGAGCCGGGGGCACCGCGGACCGACTGGCCGCCCGGGGAGTCACCTACGCCCCCGACTTCCTCGTCAACGCCGGAGGGGTGATCCAGGTCGCCGACGAGCTGCACGGGTACGACGCCGAGCGGGCCAGGCGTCGCGCGGCCGGCATCTTCGAGGCCACCCGCCAGGTGCTTCGCACCGCCGACAACCGGGGGATCACCCCCGCTGAGGCTGCCGACCGGCTCGCCGAGGAGCGGATCGCCGCGGCCACGCCCGGCGGGATCTGGCTCCCCGTGCGTCAAGCGGGGCGGTACACGGAACAGGTCCGGCTGGGGTAGCGTTACCCCCACGAATACACACCTTTCCCGGGGCCGCTCCGCGAAGCTCGAAGGACCGTTGGTTCTTCGATGTGAGTGATGCCACCCCGGCAGACGCATGAGGGGGTCACGCCATGGGGCGCGGCCGAGCGAAGGCCAAGCAGACCAAGGTCGCTCGAGAGCTGAAGTACTTCTCTCCCGACACCGACCTCAGTGCGCTTGAGCGAGAACTACACGGGTCCACGACGACGCGGCGCGAGCCGGAGCGCCCCTCCGGTGCCGACGCGGTCGAGGACTGGGCCCCCGTCGAAGGCGGCGGGGACTACGACGAGTACGGGAAGTGGGCGTCCGGCGGGCGGTGACGCCCTCCACCCCCACGCGTTGACCTCATGCGTCCCTCGTGGACGCTCGGAACTGCCGCGGCACGCGGTGAGTCCATGGTGGTGTGTCTGGACGGGTCCGCTGAGCCGTCCGGCTGCGCGTCAGGGTCGCGGGTGCTCGCCGACGACCTGGACCGCGCCGCCGGCGACGCCCTTGGCGCCGCGCACGACCTCGGCGGCAGAGTCAGGGGGCACGTCGGCCTCCGCGCTCACGTCACCGAGGACCCAGGCCGGTATGCCGCGGGCCCGGGTCCGATCGAGCGCCGCGTCGACGCCGGCGGCCGGCACGAGGGCGACGAACCCGACGCCCATGTTGAGGGTCCGCTCGAGGTCGTGCCGTGGCACCCGGCCGAGTGCCCCCATGGTCGAGAAGACGGCCGGTGGGGTCCACGTCGAGCGGTCGAGGCGGGCGAACAGGCCCGGGGGCAGCACGCGAGCGAGGTTGGCGGCCAGCCCGCCGCCGGTGACGTGGCTCAGGGCGTGGACGTCGACGCCGTCGCCGATGAGCGCGAGGAGGTCCGCGGCATACACCCGCGTCGGTTCGAGGAGCTCCTCACCGAGGGTGCGACCGAACTCCGGGACCTCGCGGTCGAGCTGCCAGCCGGCCGCGGCGACGACCCGGCGCACGAGGGAGTAGCCGTTGGAGTGCAGGCCGCTCGAGGCCAGCGCGAGCACGACGTCGCCGCGCTCGACCCGCTGGGGGCCGAGGAACGCGGCGTGCTCGACGACGCCGGTCGCCGCTCCGGCGACGTCGTACTCGTCGGGGCCCAGCAGACCGGGGTGCTCGGCGGTCTCGCCGCCGACGAGGGCGACGCCCGCCTGGGCGCAGGCGTCGGCGATGCCCGAGACGATGGACGCGATGCGCTCGGGCACGACCTTGCCGGTCGCGATGTAGTCGGTCATGAAGAGTGGCTCCGCCCCGCAGACGACGATGTCGTCGACGACCATCCCGACGAGGTCGAAGCCGATGGTGTCGTGGCGGTCGAGGGCCTGGGCGATGGCGACCTTGGTGCCGACTCCGTCGGTGGACGTGGCCAGGACCGGGCGGGTCATCCGGGCCAGCGCGCTCGCGTCGAAGAGGCCGGCGAACCCGCCGAGCCCGCCGAGCACCTCCGGGCGCCAGGTCCGGGACACGGCCGCCTTCATCAGCTCGACAGCCTGGTCACCCGCCTCGACGTCGACCCCGGAGCCGGCATACGTCATGGGGCGTTGGCTCGTCACCGCACCACAGTAGCCGGGGCGCGCAGACCGGTCAGGGGTGCAGCAGGGCGTTCTCCGCGCCGCCCGCGAGGCCGAGGGGCACGCCGTCGGCGTCGTTGTCACCGATGAGGTCGATGCTCGAGTCGTGCCCGCTGCGGACCCGGATCGGCAGCGTCTCGAGCACGTGCTTGCCGATGAGCCCGTCCTCGGGCAGCTCGATGGGGTAGCTGCCGGTGAAGCAGGCCGTGCAGAGCTCGTCTGCGGGCTGCTCCGTCGACGCGACCATCCCCTCTTCGGAGATGTAACCCAGCGAGTCGGCCCCGATCGAGGCCCTGATCTCCTCGACGCCGAGACCGGTCGCGATGAGCTCGGCGCGGGTGGCGAAGTCGATGCCGTAGAAGCACGGCCACTGCACCGGAGGGCTGGAGATCCGGACGTGCACCTCGGCCGCGCCCGACTCGCGCAGCATCCGCACCTGCGCCCGCTGCGTGTTGCCGCGCACGATGGAGTCGTCGACGACGACGAGCTTCTTGCCGCGGATGGTGTGCTCGAGCGGGTTGAGCTTGAGCCGGATGCCCAGCTGCCGCAGCGTCTGGGACGGCTGGATGAAGGTGCGGCCGACGTACGCGTTCTTGACGAAGCCCTGCCCGAAGGGGATCCCCGACTCCTGCGAGTAGCCGACGGCCGCGGGCACCCCGGACTCGGGCACGCCGATGACGAGGTCGGCCTCGACCGGGTGCTCCCGGGCCAGCCGGCGACCCATCGCGACGCGGGCCTCGTGGACGACGCGGCCGCGGATCACCGCGTCGGGCCGGGCCAGGTAGACATACTCGAAGACGCAGCCCTTGGGCTTGGCCTCGGCGAACCGGTGGGTGCGCAGGCCGTGCTCGTCGATGACGACGAGCTCGCCGGGCTCGACGTCGCGGACGACGCTCGCCCCGATGGTCTGGAGGGCAGCCGTCTCGGAGGCCACGACCCAGCCCCGCTCGAGCCGGCCGAGGGCGAGGGGACGCACGCCATAGGGGTCGCGCGCGGCATACAGGGCGTTCTCGTCCATGAAGACGAAGCAGAAGGCGCCCTTGAGCAGGGGGAGGACCTCGAGCGCGCTCGCCTCGAGGGTGCGGTCCTGGTCGGCGGCGAACAGGGCGGTGACGAGGGCGGTGTCGGAGGTGTTGCCGCGGCCGAGCTCCCCGCGGCGGTCGGCGCCCTCCGGGAGGCGCTCGGTGACGAGCTCGCGCAGCTCGACGGTGTTGATGAGGTTGCCGTTGTGGGCCAGCGCCACCGAGGTCTCGTCTCCGCCACCGAGGGTGGGCTGGGCGTTCTCCCAGGTCGAGCCGCCGGTGGTCGAGTACCGCGTGTGCCCGATGGCGACGTGGCCGCGCAGCGAGCTCAGGGCCCTCTCGTCGAAGACCTGGCTGACCAGGCCCATGTCCTTGTAGACGAGGATCTTCTTGCCGTCGCCGGTCGCGATGCCCGCCGACTCCTGCCCGCGGTGCTGCAGGGCGTAGAGCCCGAAGTAGGTCAGCTTGGCGACGTCCTCACCGGGGGCCCAGACGCCGAAGACCCCGCAGGCGTCGTGGGGGCTCTTGTCGTGCGGGTCGAGGTCGTCCGTGAGTCGTCCGTCGCCGCGTGCCACTGCCTCAGTCTCGCACGTGCCCGGTCGCTCGTTTCGTTGAGGTGCCGGCCGCCGGCCGCTGAGGGTCAGGGCCGGCGGTCGAGGAGGACTGCCACGAGCCCGGCGAGCAGGGCTCCGAGACCGGCGCCGAGGACGGCGAGGTAGCCGAGCTCCGAGCTCGGGCCGTAGGAGGGCGCGTCGTCGCTGAGCATCGAGACGAGCACCCCCAGCATGAGCCCGACGACCGCTCCCGTGACGACGAAGCGCAGGTAGTTCGGCATCCGCCGCGGTCTCGTGGAGCTCACGCGACCAGCCTAGGCCAGATGCGGGAGCGGCTGGGAGGCGCAGCGGGTCAGAGGCCGGTGAGGGGCAGCTGCCCGGAGAGGTCGGCGCGCTGCCCCGAGACCCGGACCACGCCCGCGTCGAGCGCCGCCCGCCAGGCGATGTCGCCGGTGACGAGGGCGAGCCAGGTCTGCGCGTCGGTCTCGAAGACGTTGGGAGGGGTCCCTCGCTTGTGCGTCGGCCCCTCGATGCACTGGACCGCGCCGAACGGAGGGACCCGCACCTCCACCGAGCGTCCGGGGTGGCGCGTCGCGAGCTCCTCCAGGCAGTACCGGACTGCGGTGGCGACGGTCAGCCGCGGGACCTTGGCGAGATCGAGGGATGCCGCACGGCATACCTCGAGGGCTTGGTGACCGTCCGCCGGCGCCACCCGGCGCCGCGGCGGCATGCTCAGGACTCCCGCAGCCGGGGGATGACGTTGCCGGCCACGTTCTCGAGCACGGAGAGCTCGCCGGCGTAGGGCGACTCGGGGCGCGGCCAGTGCGTGATGACGTCGGTGAAGCCGAGCCCGGCCGCCCGGCCCACCATGTCCTCGAACAGGTCGGCGCTCGAGAGAGAGTAGCGGGGCGAGGAGTCGAGGTTGACGTATCGCGGGAAGGTGCTCCCGGGCCGTCCCGCCGTGCCCAGGGCCTCGTCGAGGGTCGCGGCGGACGTCGCGAGGCCGTCGAACCAGTCGTCCATCGTCTCCGCGGTGGCACCGGTCGTCACCCACCCATCGCCGTGCTGGGCAGCGAACCGCAGCGACCGGGGGCCGTTGGCGGCGACGAGGATCGGCACGCTGCGGACCGGGGGCAGCGTGCGCGCGTCGACGGCCGAGAACCACCGGCCGTCCGCCGTGACGTGGTCCTCGTCCCGCAGCCGCAACAGCAGCCGGGTGAACTCCTGGAACCGGTCCACCCGCTCCTTGGTCATCAGCGGCTCGCCGCCGAGGATCCGCGAGTCGAGGTCGCCCCCGGTGCCGACCCCGAGGAGGAGGCGGCCGCCCGAGATGTCGTCGAGCGACTGGATGTCACGATGGAACGCGACCGGGTGGCGGTAGTTCGGTGACGCGACGAACGTCCCAAGGCCCAGCGTGCTCGTGACGAGCGCCGCAGCGGTCAGCGTGGGGGTCGTGCCGAACCATGGCGACTCGGGCAGGCCGGACCACACGAGGTGGTCGTAGGTCCAGCCGTGGTCGAACCCGAGCTCCTCGGCGGCTCGCCACCGGGGCGCGGCCTCCGCCCAGGGGTACTCGGGGAGGATGGTCAGTCCGAAGCGCATGGGCCGAGCCTAGGTGGTGGCGGTGGTGGTGCTGGCGCTGCCGGCCAAGGCGTCCAGGACCGACGCCAGGTCGGCCATGTCATCGATGACGACGTCCGCCCCGGCCAGCTGCTCCTCGGGTGTGACGCCCCCGGAGTAGCCCACCACTCGCATGCCGGCCGACCGCGCGGCGGTGACGCCGTACTGGCTGTCTTCCACGACGACGCAGGCGGCGAGATCGAACCCCATCGACCTCGCGGCGTGCAGGAACAGGTCGGGTGCGGGTTTTCCTCTGGGGACATCCACGGCGCTGAAGATGTTGTCCCCGAAGGGATCGAGCAGCCCGGTCCGCGTGAGGTTGCGCCTGATCTTCGCGTGGCCGCCGCTGGAGGCGACGCACACGGCATACCCGTGGGCGACGACGAGCCGCACGGCATCGCGTATGCCGGGAACGGCCTCAAGCTCCTCGTCGAAGGCGCGCCGGTACTCGGCTGCCCAGCGCTCCTCCCAGCCTGCAGGCAACGGCCGGCCGAGGTGCGCGACGATCTCGGCGACCGCGTCGGCCTCCGACCTGCCGAGGAACCGTTCGATCACCTCGTCGCGCGAGATCTGCCACCCGACCTCGGCAAGCGACCGGATGTCGATCTCGATGGCGAGCCGCTCGGAGTCCACGAGCACGCCGTCGCAGTCGAAGACGACGAGGTGGTCGTGGGCCATGACGCGACCGTAGCCCAGCCCTGGAGTCCGCCCCGGCCGGGTAGCTGGCGGGCGACCTAGGCTGGGAGCGTGGCGAAGGGACGACGAGCGGCGTCGGACAGGACCGGCGGCGAGCCCGGCTCGCACGTCGAGCTGGTGCGCGACGACCGCGGGGGCGTCACGGTGATGATGGAGGGCTCGCCGCAGTCCCACGTGCAGCTCGACGACCCGCAGCTGCTCGCGTTCGAGTACGTCGCGCACCTCGCGCTCGTCGTCGACACGCTGCCGGTCGGGCCCCTGGCGGTGACCCACATCGGCGGGGCGGGGCTCACCCTCGCGCGCTACGTGTCGCACACCCGGCCGGGGTCGCCGCAGATCGTCCTCGAGCCGGATGCCGCCCTCACCGGGGTGGTCCGGCGCGAGCTGCCGCTGCCACGAGGGCACCGCATCAGGGTGCGCCCGGTCGACGGACTGAGCGGGGCTGGGGCGCTCGCGGACGCGAGCGCCGACGTCTCCATTCTCGACGCGTATGCCGCGGGGCAGGTCCCCGCCGAGCTCACCACCACGGCATACCTGGGCGACCTGGGGCGGGTCCTTCGGCCGGACGGCTTGCTCTTGCTCAACCTCGCCGACGAGCCCGGACTGCGTTATGTGGCAAGGGTTCTCGCGTCTCTGACCGCCTCCGGGTGCTACGGCGAGATGGTCGTGGTCGCGACCCAGGAGGTCCTCAAGGGCAGGCGCTTCGGCAACGCTGTCGTCGCCGCGGGACGCGGGCCTCTCGACCTGGTCGCGATCCGGCGGCGGGTGGCCCGGTCGCCCTTCCCGACGGGAGTGCGCGTCGGGGCCGAGGTCGAGCGGATCGCCGCGGGAGCCCGGCCGTTCACTGGCGAGGACGCCATGGCGTCGCCCTCGCCTCCAGCCGTCGGGACCTGGCGCGCGACCTGAGCCACACAGGGCTGCTCCCGTGCGTCCCCGGGACACGTCGCATCCACCCGAGGTCGACGTTCTCTCCTACGGATAGCGTGCCCTGATGACTGACCGTTACCGCCTGCCGTCCCCTGCCCTGCTCGCGACCGAGGCACCACGGGCTGGACTGGATTTCGCAGCCTTGCTCGGGACCTGGCCGTTGCTGTGCACCGCACCGCGCGGTGACGGGCACCCCGTGCTCGTCCTGCCGGGCCTCCTCGCCGGCGACCCGGCCACGGTCCTGCTCCGAAGGTCTCTCCAAGCCCTTGGCCACAACGTCAGGGGATGGAGCCTCGGTACGAACCGGGGGCCGAACGCGCACGTTGTCGATCAGCTGCGCTTGCAGCTCGAGCGGCTGAATCACGACTCCGGGAAGCGGGTGAGCGTGGTCGGATGGAGCCTGGGCGGCTTGTACGCCCAGGAGCTCGCCCGGGCGTCACCGGGAAGTGTCAGAACCCTCATCACGCTCGGCACCCCGGTGCTGCCCCGGAGCACCTGGACACGGAGCGCGTCCCGGATCGCAGACCGGGTCACCTATCTGCCTCGGACCGCGGCACTGCTCCCTCGGCCCTGGGCAGAGCCAGGCTCGCTGCGTGTTCCGGCGACGTCGGTCTACACGCGTGCCGACGGGATCGTGGCCTGGTCAGCGTGCAGGTACGCGGCGCGGCCGCGACGGCAGAACGTCGAGGTCCGCGGCAGTCATCTTGGGCTCGCGCACAACGCGGCGGTGCTCTGGCTCCTGGCCGACCGGCTCGGACAGGCCGAGGGCAAGTGGAAGCCCTTCCGCCCCCCGCTGGCACTCAGTCCCTTCTTTCCCCGCCGTGGCTGACGGATCTGCTCGGTCGGAACTCCTCGTGCACTGCATCGCGACATCGTGGACGTGACGGAACTGCGAGATATGACGAGAACCATGGACATGATGACGGTATCCCTCGCCGATGCAAGGGCTCATTTCAGCGCCGTCGTGGATGACGTCCAAGGCACCCACGAGCGGTACACGGTCACCAAGAACGGCAACGCCGTCGTCGTCGTCGCGGCCGACGACCTGGCCTCGCTCGAAGAGACCTTGGCGATCCCCGGTGACGAGGCGACCATGCGGGGACTCCTTGCTGCCGACGAAGCGATCGCTGCCGGTGACTACGTCGGCGGCGGCGACCTTGTCCGATGTCGTGGAGTCGTTGCGCGCGCAGCGGCCGTGACCTACCGGCTCCGCGTCGCAGGCCCGGCTGTCCGCACCATCGCTTCCGACCCGCCCGAGGCCGTCGCAGCCGCGGTCCTGGGGTTCATCCAAGGTCCTCTCCTGGACAACCCGCAGCGAGTCGGCAAGCAGCTACGTGCGCCACTGGCCGATCGATGGAGCGCCCGCCGCGGCCAGTGGCGCGTCATCCACCGGATCGAGGAGCAGCAAGAGCTTGTCAAGGTCCTGAGAGTCCTGAGAGTCTCCCATCGACGCGACGCCTACCGAACGTCCGGTTGAGGAGGGGGCCGTCAGCGGTCGAGGACGGCGGGGAGGGTGTCCCGGTGGGTCCGGCGCAGCGTCTCGAGGTCGATCTCGAGCTCACCCTCGACGCGCAGGCCGTCCACAGCGTCATCGACCTCGCCGAGCCGCTGCACCGGCACATCACCGACCAAGGCGAGGAAGTCCTCCTCCGATCCCGGCACCACCGACACGAGCACGCGCCCGGCCGACTCGGAGAAGAGTGCCGTGAACGCGTCGCCCGACGCTCCGGCCGCATCCCCGGCATCACCGGCTGAGAGCACGTCGACCACCGAGACCCGGGCGCCCACCCCGAACCGGAGCACCGCCTCCGCCAGGCCCTGCGCGAGCCCGCCCTCGGAGAGGTCGTGCGCCGCGTCGAGCACCCCGGCGCGGGCCGCGGCCACGAGCACCGACCCCAGCCGCTGCTCGCCGAGCAGGTCGACGACGGGCGGCCGCCCGCCGAGGTGGCCGTGAACCACGTGCGCCCACTCCGACCCGTCGAGCTCGTCGCGGGTCTCGCCGAGCAGGTAGATCGGCGCCGCGTCGGTGCGGAACCCCGACGGGGTGCGCATCGAGACGTCCTCCATGACCCCGAGCACGCCGACGACCGGGGTCGGGTGGATCGCGACGTCACCGGTCTGGTTGTAGAACGACACGTTGCCCCCGGTCACGGGGATCCCCAGCGTCCGGCAGCCCTCGGCGATGCCGCGCACCGCCTCACGGAACTGCCACATCACCCCCGGATCCTCGGGCGAGCCGAAGTTGAGGCAGTCCGTCACCGCGAGCGGCAACGCCCCGGCGGTCGAGACGTTGCGGAAGGCCTCGGCCAGCGCCAGCTGCGCGCCGGCATACGGGTCGAGCTTGGCGAACCGGCCGTTGCAGTCGGTCGAGACGGCGACGCCGCGGCCGGTCTCCTCGTCGACGCGCACCACGCCGGCGTCGTCGGGCATGGCTAGCGCGGTGTTGCCGAGCACGTATCGGTCGTACTGCTGGGTGACCCATGTCTTGTCGCAGAGGTTCGGGCTCCCGAGCATCGTCAGGAGCGTGCGGCGCAGCTCGCTCCCCGACCGCGGCCGGGCCAGGTCACGCGTGTCGTCGTCGACGAGGACGTCGAGGTATGCCGGCCGGGCCAGCGGGCGGTCATAGACCGGGCCGTCGTGGGCCACCGACCGGGGCGGCACGTCGACGATGACCTCGCCGTGCCACGTGACGACGAGCCGTTCGCCCTCGGTCACCTCGCCGACGACGGTCGCCTCGACGTCCCAGCGGTCGGTGATGGCGAGGAACTCGTCGAGGTGCTGCGACTCCACGACCGCCATCATCCGTTCCTGCGACTCCGACATGAGGATCTCCTCGGGCCGCAGTGACGGGTCACGCAACGGCACGCGGTCGAGTGCGACCCGCATCCCACCGTCACCGTTCGACGCGAGCTCGCTTGTCGCACAGGAGAGTCCGGCCCCGCCCAGGTCCTGGATGCCGGAGACGACGTGCGCGGCATACAGGTCGAGGCAGCACTCGATGAGCACCTTCTCGGCGAACGGGTCACCCACCTGCACCGCGGGCCTCTTCGTTGGTCCTCCGTCGCCGAAGCTCTCGGACGCGAGGACGGACACGCCGCCGATCCCGTCGCCGCCGGTCTTCGCGCCGAAGAGGACGACCTTGTTGCCCACCCCGGTGGCCTTGGCGAGGTGGATGTCCTCGACGCGCATCGCGCCCACGCAGAGGGCGTTGACGAGCGGGTTGCCCTGGTAGCAGTCGTCGAAGACGACCTCACCGCCGATATTGGGCAGCCCGAGGCAGTTGCCGTAGCCACCGATGCCGGCGACGATCCCCGGGAGCACGCGCAGGGTGTCGGGGTGGTGGAGGTTGCCGAAGCGCAGCGGGTCCATCACGGCGATCGGCCGGGCGCCCATCGACATGATGTCGCGGACGATGCCGCCGACCCCCGTGGCGGCGCCCTGGTGAGGCTCGATGTAGGACGGGTGGTTGTGCGACTCGATCTTGAAGGTCACCGCCCAGCCCTCGCCGATGTCGACGACGCCCGCGTTCTCACCGATGCCGACGAGGAGCTTCTCGCGCATCGCGTCGGTCGTGTTCTCGCCCCAGAGGGAGAAGTGAATCTTGGAGGACTTGTAGGAGCAGTGCTCGGACCACATCACCGAGTACATGGCGAGCTCGGCCGACGTGGGGCGGCGCCCGAGGATCGCGCGGATGCTCGCGTACTCGTCTGCCGTGAGCCCGAGCTCGGTCCACGGCTGCGCGGTGTCGGGCGTCGTGTCCGCGGCGGCGACGGTGTCCACGGGGACCCGGGCGCGGTCCGTGCCGGCCTCCCGCGTGGTGCCGTTCATGCCGACATCACCTGGGTCAGCACCGAGCTGAACACGGCGAGCCCGTCGCTGGAGGGGCCGTAGCCCGGTTCCACGGCGTGCTCCGGGTGCGGCATCAGCCCCACGACGTTGGCCCGCTCGTTGCAGATGCCGGCAATGCCCCGGTAGGAGCCGTTGGGGTCGTCCCCGACGTAGCGGAAGACCACCCGGCCCTCGCCCTCGAGCCGGTCGAGCGTCTCGGAGTCGGCAACGAAGCCACCTTCCCCGTTCTTCAGGGGGACGGTGATCTCGTCGCCCGCGCCGAAGTCGGACGTCCAGGCGGTGGAGGCGTTCTCGACCCGCAGTACCTGGTCGATGCACGCGAACCGGCGGTGGTCGTTGCGGACCAGTGCGCCGGGCAGCAGGTGCGACTCGCAGAGGACCTGGAACCCGTTGCAGATGCCGAGCACGGGCAGCCCGGCCTTGGCCGCCGGCACGAGCACCTCCATGACCGGAGCGAAGCGGGCGATGGCGCCGCATCGCAGGTAGTCGCCGTAGGAGAAGCCGCCGGGCAGGATCACCGCGTCCACGCCCAACAGGTCACGGTCGCCGTGCCAGAGGACCACCGCCTCTGCGCCCACGGCGCGCACGGCCCGAGCCGCGTCGCGGTCGTCGAGCGAGCCGGGGAAGGTGACGACCCCGACCCTCACGCGTCGTCCTCGACGGCCTGCACGGAGACGACGTCCTCGATGACGGGGTTGGAGAGGAGCCGCTCCGCAGCCTCGCGGGCGCGGGCCAGGTGGTCGTCGGTCACCGGTCCGGCCACGCTGAGGACGAACCGCTTTCCCTGGCGCACCTGTGTGAACCCGTCGAAGCCGAGCCGCGGCAGCGCGCCGGCGACGGCCTGCCCCTGCGGGTCGAGGATCTCGGGCTTGAGCATGACGTCGACGACGATGCTTCCCATGGGCAGGGGCTCCTCGAGAGTTCGGCACGGGGTTGCGACACGCGATGTGACGAGGCGAGGCTATCGGCTCGGCCCGACGGCCCAGACCTGCGCATGCCGGCCGATCCCCTGCGGCGCCATGCCACGTGCGAGAGGATCAGTCATGACCCAAGCCGTGACGGCCCTGACCGACGACGCGCTCTCCGACATCTACCGGGACCTCCACGAGCACCCGGAGCTGTCCTTCCAGGAGACGCGGACCGCGGCCGTCGTCGCCGGTCACCTGCGCGACTGGGGGTATGCCGTCACCACCGGTGTGGGGGTCACCGGCGTGGTCGCCATCCTCGAGAACGGCCCGGGTCCCACGGCGCTGCTGCGCGCCGACATGGACGGGCTGCCCGTGCTGGAGGGGACCGGGCTCGACTACGCGAGCACGGCCCGGGGCACCGACCCGGCGGGCCGGGACGTGCCGGTGATGCACGCCTGCGGTCACGACGTCCACGTGACCTGCCTGCTCGGCGCGGCCGCCCGGCTCGCCGCCGACCCCACGCTGTTCGCGGGCCGCCTCATGCTCGTCTTCCAGCCCGCCGAGGAGCTGGGCGCCGGAGCACGGGCCATGGTGGAGGACGGGCTCTACGAGCGCTTCGGCCGCCCCGACGTCGTCCTCGGCCAGCACGTCGGGCCCATGCCCGCCGGGCTCGTCGCCATCCGGGCGGGGCTGGCGTTCGCCGCGGCGGACTCGCTGACGGTCACCCTGCACGGCCGCGGCGCCCACGGGTCGCGGCCCGAGACCTCGGTCGACCCGGTCGTCATGGCCGCCGCCACGGTGATGCGGCTGCAGACCATCGTGTCGCGCGAGACCGGCGGCGCCGAGACGGCCGTCGTGACGATCGGCTCGATGCACGCTGGCACGAAGGACAACATCATCCCCGACGACGCCCAGCTCGAGATCAGCATCCGGACCTTCGACCCGCACGTCCGTGAGCGCACCCTCACGGCGATCCAGCGCATCGTCGTCGCGGAGGCGCAGGCGTCGGGGGCCTCGCTGCCACCGGACATCGTCCACAACCTCTTCTTCCCGCCGGTGGCCAACGACGAGGCCGGGGTGGCGCGGACCCGGGGAGCCTTCGAGCAGTGGCTCGGGCCGCAGCACGTGCTCGACCCCGGCATCCTCACCGGGAGCGAGGACGTGGGGATCCTCGCGAACGCGGCGGGAGCCCCCTGCGTCTTCTGGATCCTCGGCGGAGCCGACCCGGCCCCCTTCGCTGCGGCGAAGTCGGAGGAGGACGTGCTCGAGGTGGTGCGGGGCGTGCCGAGCAACCACTCGCCGCTCTACGCCCCGGTCATCTTCCCCACCCTCGCCGTCGGGGTGGAGGCCCTCGTCGTCGCGGCCTGCACCTGGCTGCCCGTCGGCGGCCCCACCTGACCGCCCCACCTGACCGGCCTGGTCAGGCGAACCGTCGCCCGGTGAGCCGCTCGTAGGCCTCGACGTACTTGTCGCGGGTGCGGGCGACGACGTCGTCGGGAAGCGGCGGCGGAGCCTGCCCGGAGCGCCGGTCCCACCCGCTCGCGGGCGACGTGAGCCAGTCGCGGACGAACTGCTTGTCGAAGGACGCCTGCGGATGCCCCGGCTCCCACAGCTCGGCCGGCCAGAACCGGGAGGAGTCCGGCGTGAGGACCTCGTCGGCGAGGACGAGGCCGGGCTCCCCGCCGTCGGCAGCGGCCGGGTCGAGCCCGAACTCGACCTTGGTGTCGGCGATGAGGATTCCGCGCTGAGCGGCGATCTCGTTGCCCCGGGCGAGGATCCGGCGGGTGAGGTCGTCGAGACGGCCCGTCAGCGCCGGACCGACGAGCGCCGCCACCTCGGCGGCCGTCATCGACTCGTCGTGCTCGCCGACCGGGGCCTTGGTCGTCGGGGTGAAGACCGGCTCCGGCAGCCGCGAGCCGTCGACGAGGCCCGCGGGGAGGGCGACCCCGCACACCGACCCGAGCCGCGCGTACTCCTCGAGGCCGCCGCCGGTGAGGTAGGCCCGGGCAATGCACTCGACCGGCACCATCTCGAGCCGGCGCACGAGGACGGCCCGTCCCGCGACCTGCGCCGGGACGTCGGTCGAGACGACGTGGTTGGGCACGAGCGCCTCGAGCTGTTCGAACCACCACAGCGACAGCGCAGTGAGCACCGCCCCCTTGTCGGGGATCGGGGTGTCGAGGACGAAGTCGTAGGCCGAGATCCGGTCTGAGGCCACGAGCAGCAGCCGGTCGTCGCGGAGCCGGCCGTCGGGATCTCGCGGCGCGTAGAGCTCGCGGACCTTCCCCGAGTAAACATGGGCGTAACCCTCCAGGTCACCCATGGGGCTGGGCACCCCGGGCGGTGACCTCGCCGCGAGCCGCCGCGAGCGCGATGTCGCCGCGGTGGTGCGACCCGTCGAGCTCGATGAGCGCCACCGCCCGGTATGCCGCGTCCCGCGCCTCCCCGAGGCTGCGCCCGGTCGCGACGACGTCGAGCACGCGGCCGCCCGCCGAGACGAGCATGCCCTGGTCGTCGCGCCGGGTCCCGGCGTGGAGCACGTGGACGCCGTCGACGGCCTCGGCGTCCTCGATCCCCGTGACCGGGTCGCCGGTGCGCGGGCTCCCGGGGTAGCCCTGCGACGCGACGACGACGGTCACGGCATACCCCGCGGTGACGTGCAGCGGACCCAGCTCGTCGAGGGTCCCCGTCGCCGCCGCACGGAGCAGGCCGCCGAACGGCGAGCGTAGCCGGGCGATCGAGACCTGCCCGTCGGGGTCGCCGAAGCGGGCGTTGAACTCGACCACCCGCGGCCCCCGGGCGGTGAGGGCCAGGCCGACGTAGAGGACACCGACGAACGGGGTCCCCCGACGGCGCATCTCGTCGATCGTCGGCTGGGCGACCCGCCGCACGACGTCGTCGGCCAGGGTGGGCGGGGCCCAGTCGAGGGGCGAGTAGGCCCCCATGCCGCCGGTGTTGGGGCCGCTGTCGCCGTCGCCGACCCGCTTGAAGTCCTGGGCGGGGGGCAGGGCGACGACCGTGGTTCCGTCGGTGACGCAGAAGACCGAGACCTCCGGCCCGTCGAGGTACTCCTCGACGACGACCGTGCCCCCCGCCCTGGCGAGGCACGCGGCGGCGTGCTCGACGGCGAGCGCCCGGTCGTCGGTGACGACGACCCCCTTGCCGGCGGCGAGGCCGTCGTCCTTGACGACGTGCGGGGCCCCGAGGGCGTCGAGCGCCGACTCCACCTCGGGCAGCGTCGTGCAGACGTGGGCCATCGCGGTCGGCACGTCCGCCTCGGCCATGACCTCCTTGGCGTAGGCCTTGCTGCCCTCGAGCCGGGCGGCGGCGGCCGAGGGACCGAAGACGGCGAAACCGGCCTCGCGCAGCGCGTCCGCGACGCCCGCGACGAGGGGGGCCTCCGGGCCGATGACGACGAGGTCGACGGTATGCCGGGTGGCCAGCTCCACGACGGCGGCGGCGTCGCAGACGTCGGCGAGGGGCTCGCAGAGGGCGAGCGCGTCGATGCCGGGGTTGCCCGGTGCGGCAATGACGGCCGTGACGCCGTCGTCGGCGACGAGCGCCCGGACCAGGGCGTGCTCCCTGGCGCCTGACCCGATGACGAGGACCAACACGGGCCCCACCCTATGGGGCCACGCGGGGGCCGGCAGCGAGGTGCCGGCCACGGACCTGGTGACAGCAAGGCGCGGTGCTCCCGGGAGGCAGGGGGGACAATCACCCGGGAACACCGCGCGTCTTGCGTCGCGCCGCTGGGAGGGGGCCCGCGGCCGCTGACGCGATGTCGATGTGAACCGACTGCCACACGATGACAAATTCTGGGGATGGAGTAAAGCCGAGAGATGGCGGAGTACAGTCAGTGTCGGCAACCCGCCAACCCTGACTGGCGCTCCAGCCGGGAGGAGCCCCCCATGCCCTTACCCCGCACCGAGAACCTTCTCGACGCCCTCGCCGGTTCGCTCGAGGACGCCACTGCCGACGGTGACGCGACCCGCGTCTACCTGGCGGTGCTTCGGATGGCCGCACCCTCGCGCGAGCTGCTCCTGGCCCAGGGCATCACCGCGGCAGACCTCGACGCCGCGCTGGCTGTGCTCGGCGCGCGGGGGCTGGTCTCCGTCGGACCCTCTGGCGCCCTCGACGTGCCTCCTCCACTGGCCTCGATCCCCCAGCACGCGCTCGCCCTGGAGCGGCGGGCCACGCAGGTGCGGGCAGCCGCCCACGAGCTGACGCAGGTCTACTACAACGCCCGGACCCGGACGCGCGACCCCGACACCGGCGTCCGAGTGCTCCACGACCTCGACGAGCTCGCAGCGCAGACCAACCAGATCGTCGCGGAGGCCCGAGTCGGCATCAAGATCCTGCGCGCGATGACGGTGCGCACGCGCCACGTCCTCGACGCCCCGCTGGCCTCGCACCGCGAGCCCACCGTCAGCGCCGACGGCCACGTCCTCGCCATGCGGGCGGTGTGGGACAGCCGGGTCCTCGAGCTGACGGGCACGACGGAGGCCCTCGCCGCCCGGGTGGAGGGCGGCGAGGTCCAGCGCTTCCTCGCGCGGGTCCCGCTCAGCCTCGTCATCGTCGACGACTCCGCGTGCGTCGTCGAATGGTCCGCGCAGGGCAAGGAAGGGCCCTGCGGGATCCTCCTGCGCATCGGCGGCATGGTCGAGGCCGCCCACGTCGCCTTCGAGCGCTCCTGGGAGCTCGCGACCCCCTTGGCCCGCGGTGGCGTGACGCCCGACCTCGCCCCGCGGGACACCTCGATCCTGCGACTGCTCGCCGCCGGGGTCCCCGACGCGTCCATCGCCCGCCAGACGGGGGTGTCGCAACGGACCGTCGAGCGCCGGATCCGCTCGATCATGGACCGCCTCAGTGCCGAGACCCGGTTCCAGGCCGGCGTGCAGGCCGTGCACCGCGGCTGGCTCTGACGGCACCCAGACCGGGCGCGGACCCGTGGCGGGCGAGCGCCGCCCGGTGAGACTAGACTCGTGTGTTCTCACGCGTGACCACGGCGACAATCAGGCGGGACTTGTGACCGGTTCGAAGAGCACGACGGCGACGTCCGCGCAGGTGGCCGAGGAGATCGCGGTCGAGCAGGCCCACGTCGACGTCGTCTACGAGGAGCTCGCCAAGGCCGGAGTGCGCGCCGGGCTCGTCGAGGCCGACGGGCTCGCGAGGGGTCGCACCGACCGCACCGGCGAGGCCCGCGACGAGGAGATGACGGGGCTCTTCGAGCGCGACGCCCTCGTCTTCCACGCGGCCCGCCGTCGCCACGCACTCGAGACCCAGTACGAGGGCCTCGTCTTCGGGCGGCTCGACATCGACCACCCCGCGCCTGAGAACCCGCCCGAACGGGAGGTGCGCTACGTCGGCCGGCTCGGGATCCGCGACGACGACTACGAGCCGCTCGTCATCGACTGGCGCGCCCCGGCCGCGGCCCCGTTCTACCGCGCGACGCCGGTCGAGCCGTTGGGGGTGCTGCGCCGCCGGGTGCTGCGCTGCAAGGGCTCCGACGTCGTCGGCATCGAGGACGACCTCATGGTCGCCGAAGCCCCCGACGACCTCGTCGTCGTCGGCGACGGGGCTCTCATGGCCGCGCTGACCCGCAGCCGCGGGACCCGGATGCGCGACATCGTCGCCACCATCCAGCGGCACCAGGACGAGGCGATCCGGGCGTCCGCGCGCGGCGTCACCGAGATCACCGGCGGGCCCGGCACCGGCAAGACCGTCGTCGCCCTGCACCGCGCGGCCTACCTTCTCTACTCCGACCGGCGTCGCTACGAGGCCGGGGGCATCCTCGTCGTCGGGCCGTCCGCGGCATACACCTCCTACATCGAGCGGGTGCTCCCCTCGCTCGGCGAGGAGACGGTGACGCTGCGCTCACTCGGCGACGTCGTCGACGCGGTGAGCACCGAGCGGCTCGACACTCCTGCCGCCGCGGCGGTCAAGGGCTCGCTGCGCATCCGCGAGGTGCTCTCCCGGGCGGCCCGCGACGCGGTCCCCGACGGACCGACCGAGCTGCGGGTCTTCGTCGCAGGGCACGCGATCCGCCTCCGGCGACCGGTGCTCGACCAGGTGCGGTCGCGGGCGCTGCGTCAGCACCAGCGCAACGTCGCCCGCGACGCGGTCGTGCAGCTGCTCGCCGACGCCGCCCACCGCGAGAGCGGCCACCCCGACCGTGCCGAGTTCGTCGAGCGGTTCGAGGACCACCGCGACGTCCACGCCTTCCTCGACGCGTGGTGGCCGCAGGTCGACCCCCGCGAGATCCTCCTGTGGCTCGCCGACACCGAGCGGGTGCGGCGCTACACCAAGGGAGTCCTCGACCCGCGGGAGTCCGCGACGCTCCAGGCGTCGATGCAACGCGCCCTCGCGACGGGCACCTGGTCGGTCGCCGACGTCGCGCTCGTCGACGAGCTCGCCGTCCGGGTCGGCCCCGTGCGCGAACAGCCCCGCGAGGAGCGGGGGTTCTACGAGATCGAGGAGATGGACGACCTCGGGCAGTACGGCGTCACCGAGGTCCAGCCGGTGGCGCGCCCCGACATCGTCCGGCACGCCTACACCGTCGCCCCGACCGACGCCCGCGAGCGCCTCCTCCTCGGCAGGGTCGGCTCACCCGACGACTACGCCCACGTGCTCGTCGACGAGGCCCAGGACCTGTCCCCGATGCAGTGGAGGATGCTCGGCCGTCGCGGCCGCTACTCGTCGTGGACGGTCGTCGGCGACGCGGCCCAGAGCTCGTGGCCCGACGCCGCCGAGTCGCTGGCCGCCCGCAACGACGCGTTCGCCTCCCAGCCGCGCCGCCTCTTCCACATGGCGACCAACTACCGCAACGCGCGCGAGATCTTCGACTACGCCGCGGAGGTCATCCTGGTCAGCGTGCCCGACGCCGACATCCCGCAGGCGGTGCGCGAGACGGGGGTCGACCCGGTGGAGGGCGCGCTCGGGGACGACGTCGTCGGGGCCGTCGAGGCGGCCCTCGAGGCCCAGGTCGACACGGTCGAGGGGTCGATCGCCGTCATCACGCCGAGCATCCACGCCGCCGCCCTCGCGCCGCTGCGTGGCAGCGCGAACGGTCGCGTCCAGGTCGTCGACCCGATGGCGACCAAGGGCCTCGAGTACGACGCCACGGTCATCGTGGACCCCGACGCGATCGTCCTGGAGTCGCCGGGCGGGGTTCGCATGCTCTACGTCGCGATGACCCGGGCGGCGCACCGGATGACCGTGCTTCGCTGACTCCCCGGCCTCGTGTGCCGTGCGACGGGGGCGCTGTCGGCGGTTCAGCGGCGGCCGGCGGGCCGCATGTCGTGCCGCTCGATGATGGCGTCCCGGGCAGGCCCGACGCCGATGGCCGAGACGCGCGCGCCGATGAGCTCCTCGAGCCGGAGCACGTAGCGCTGGGCGTTGGCGGGCAGCTCCTCGAAGGTCCGGCACTGAGAGATGTCCTCCCACCACCCTGGCAGGCTCTCGTAGACCGGCCGCGCGTGGTGGAAGTCGCTCTGGTTCACCGGCATCTCGTCGTGCCGGACCCCCTCGACGTCGTACGCCACGCAGACCGGCACCGTCTCGAGACCGGTGAGCACGTCGAGCTTGGTGACGACGAAGTCGGTGACCCCGTTGATCCGCGTGGCGTATCGGCCCACCACCGTGTCGACCCAGCCGCAGCGCCGGGGGCGGCCGGTCGTCGTGCCGTACTCGACGCCGGTCTTGCGCAGGAGCTCGCCCATGTCGTCGTGCAGCTCGGTCGGGAACGGACCCTCCCCGACCCGGGTGGAGTAGGCCTTGAGGACCGCGACGACCGAGTCGACCCGGGTCGGCGGGATCCCCGAGCCCGTGCACGCCCCGCCGGCGGTCGCGCTCGAGGACGTGACGAACGGGTACGTCCCGAAGTCCACGTCGAGCAGGGTGGCCTGGCCCGCCTCGAGGAGCACGGTCTCGCCCCGGTCGAGGCCCTCCTTGAGCAGCAGCGAGGTGTCGCGGACCATGGGCCCCAGCCGCGCGGCATACGAGAGCAGCTCGCCGAGCACCTCCTCGACGTCGACGGCCCGGCGGTTGTAGATCTTCACGAGGACCTGGTTCTTGAAGGCCAGGGCGGCCTCGACCTTCTGCCGCAGGATGTTCTCGTCGAAGAGGTCCTGGACCCGGATGCCGGTGCGCGACATCTTGTCGGCGTAGGTGGGTCCGATCCCGCGCCCGGTCGTGCCGATCCGGCGGGAGCCGAGGAAACGCTCGTTGACCTTGTCGAGCATCCGGTTGTAGGGGGTGACGAGGTGCGCGCTCGCGCTGACGACGAGCCTGGACGTGTCGACGCCGCGCGCCTCGAGCCCGTCGATCTCCTCGAAGAGGACGGCGAGGTCGATGACGACGCCGTTGCCGATGACGGGGATGCACGACGGCGTGAGGATGCCGCTGGGCAGCAGGTGCAAGGCATACTTCTCGGCTTGGTCCCCCGAGCCGATGACGATGGTGTGGCCGGCGTTGTTGCCGCCGTTGAACTTGACGACGAAGTCGACACTGCTGCCGAGGAGGTCCGTCGCCTTGCCCTTGCCCTCGTCACCCCACTGGGCGCCCACCAGCACGATCGCCGGCATATCCGAGCCACCTCCACGTCGGGGTCGCGCCGGGGACGATGGCGCGGCGCAAGGTTATCGGCTGCGCTCGCGGCAGCCCAACCGGGCGGTGGGACGTCGTCGTTTCTTCAGCTGCACCCGACAGCTTGGGGTGGACGGCACTGATTGACGAGCCCGAGGGACAAATGGGATAGTTCACTTCGGTCGGCGCCCGTTTGAATGGGTACCGACCGACGCGCGGGGCCTCCCGAGGGGGCTTCGCAGCCCACCAGGGGGCACTGCCGGGGAATGGCCGATCGGGGGACCCATTCCCCGGCAGTCCGCCGGCGGCTCCGACCAGACTCTCAGACCCCGAGCACGCCGGCGGCCTCGCGCGAGGAGTCGCGCAGCAACGTCGCGCAGCGCGCCTCCTCGTCGTGCTCACCGATGGCCCGAGCCGCCCGGGAGAGGGCCGCGAGCGCCCGGAGAAACCCGCGGTTCGGCTCGTGCGACCACGGCACCGGTCCCTGCCCGCGCCACCCCGACCTGCGCAGCGCGTCGAGCCCGCGGTGGTAGCCGGTGCGGGCGTAGGCGTAGGCGGCGACCGGCTCGTCGGCCTCGAGGGCGCGTTCGGCGAGCAGCGCCCAGGCCAGCGACGAGGTCGGGTATGCCGTGGCCACCGCATCGAGGTCCGCACCGGCGTCCACCTGCCCGGCTGCCGGGTCGACCGGCAGCCGGGTCTCGGGCACGCCCATGAGGTTCGTGGGGTGATCGCTCACGCGTGCGTCCCGGCCGAGCGCAGGTCCGTGCAGGCCTGCACGACGCGTGCGGACATCCCGGCCTCGGCGGCCTTGCCCCAGGCGCGCGGGTCGTACTGCTTCTTGTTGCCGACCTCGCCGTCCACCTTGAGCACGCCCGCGTACTTCACGAGCATGTAGTCGGCCACCGGCCGGGTGAAGGCGTACTGCGTGTCGGTGTCGACGTTCATCTTGACGACCCCGTAGTCGACCGCGTCCGAGATCTCCTGGGGGAGCGAGCCCGAGCCGCCGTGGAAGACGAGGTCGAGCGGGCGGGCGCTCGCGCCGAGGTCCCGGTCGGAGGCGATGGCCTCCTGTGCCGCCTTGAGGATCTCCGGGCGCAGCTTGACGTTGCCGGGCTTGTAGACGCCGTGGACGTTGCCGAAGGTCAGGGCGCACATGTAGCGACCCTTCTCGCCGAGGCCGAGCGCGGCCACCGTCGCGAGCGCGTCCTCGGGGGTCGTGTAGAGCTTCTCGTCGACCTTGCCCTCGACGCCGTCCTCCTCGCCGCCGACCACGCCGACCTCGATCTCGAGGATGATGTTCGCCGCACTGGCGAGGGCGAGCAGGTCCTGGGCGATCTCGAGGTTCTCGGCGAGCGGCACCGCGGAGCCGTCCCACATGTGCGACTGGAAGTAGGGCAGGCCGCCGGCCTTGACGCGCTCGGTCGACGCGGCGATCAGCGGGCGGACGAAGCCGTCGAGCTTGTTCTTCGGGCAGTGGTCGGTGTGGAGGGCGATCTGCACCGGGTAGTTCTTCGCCACCTCGTGGGCGTAGGCGGCGAACGCCAGCGACCCGGCGACCATGTTCTTGACGTGCGGGCCGGAGAGGTAGTCCGCCCCGCCGGTCGAGACCTGGATGATCCCGTCGCTGCCGGCCTTGGCGAAGCCCTGCAGGGCCGCGTTGAGGGTCTGTGACGAGGAGACGTTGATCGCGGGGTAGGCGAACGAGCCGGCCTTGGCGCGGTCGAGCATGTCCGCATAGACCTCGGGAGTGGCGATGGGCATGGCGGCCTTTCCTTGGAGACGGGCGACGCTGATGCGTCCTCTTCATCCTTCCACGGACCGCAGTGACCGCCACGGGACCTTTGGGTCATCCTCCGGACATGGGTGGACCGACATGCTGGTCGAAGACGTGGCGGCGCACCCAAGCGTGCATGGCGACGGCGGCGGCCGCGCCGGCGTTGAGCGAGCGGGTGGAGCCGAACTGGGTGATGTGGAGCACGACGTCGCACGCCGCCCGCATCTCCTCGGTGAGGCCCGGACCCTCCTGGCCGAGGACGAGGACGCACGCCCGCGGCAGCGGGTAGGTCTCCAGGGCCACCGAGCCGGGCACGTTGTCGACCCCGATGAGGGGTATGCCGGGCCCGTCCCCTCCCGCCGCGGCGGCCCAGCGGGCGAGTTCGGCGACGTCGGGGTGGTGGTGCTCGTGCTGGTATCGGTCGGTGACCATGGCCCCGCGCCGGTTCCAGCGCCGCCGGCCGACGATGTGGAAGGCACGGGCGTTGAAGGCGTTGGCGCTCCTGATCACCGACCCGATGTTGAAGTCGTGGCCCCAGTTCTCGACGGCGACGTGGAAGTCGTGACGCCGGCCGTCGAGGTCGGCGACGATGGCCTCGTGCCGCCAGTAGCGGTAGCGGTCCTCGACGTTGCGGCGGTCCCCCTCGGCGAGCAGCGCCGGGTCCCAGAGGTCGCCACCAGGCCACCGTCCCTGCCACGGCCCCACCCCGACCTGCGTCCGCGGCTCGTCCACGCCGAGCAACCTAGCCCAGCGACCCGGCCAGCGAACCAACCCCGGCGGGCCCGCTGCCTTTCCGGGATCCGGCCGCACGGCATACCGTGTCCCTCGTGATGCACTCGCTCGGTCCCAGCTGGATGGACCCCAACTACCTCCTCGAGCGCTTCGGCACGGCCATCACCTGGGTGAGCCTCGTCTTCGTCTTCGTCGAGTGCGGGCTGCTGTTCCCCTTCCTGCCCGGTGACTCGCTGCTCTTCGCGATGGGCTTCTTCGCGGCGACCGGGAAGCTGTCGCTCGGTCTGCCGGTGATCCTCGTCCTGCTCTTCGTCGCCGCCTTCGCCGGCAACGTCGTGGGCTACGAGATCGGCCGGGCGGCGGGTCCCGCGCTCTACCGCCGGGACGGGCGGCTCATCAAGCGGGAGTACTTCGACCAGACGCACGCGTTCTTCGACCGGCACGGGCGCAAGGCCCTCGTCATCGGCCGGTTCGTGCCCATCGTGCGCACCTTCATCACCGTCGTCGCCGGGGTGGGACGGATGGACCGGCGCCACTTCTTCACCTGGTCGGCGGTCGGGGCGGCCCTGTGGGTCGGGGTCGTCACGCTGGCGGGGTACTTCCTCGGGCAGGCCTTCCCGGTCCTTCAGGACAAGCTCGAGATCGTCATCCTCCTCATCGTCCTCGTGTCGCTGCTGCCGGCCGGCTACGAGTGGTGGCGGCATCGCCGCTCGTCGTCCGCGGGTGCGGCCGACGTCGCCGAGAGGGCGGACGAGCCGGTGGAGGGCGACAGCCGCTGAGCCTCTAGACCGCTTCGGCCCGGGGCGGGACGAGCCGCACCGCCGGGCGCAGCAGCACGACGCAGAGCACGGCCTCGCTGACGGCCATGCCGAGCGCCACGCCCGCAGCCGACCCGGCGAGCGCGGCGGCGGCCATCACGGCGAGCCCGAGGGCCGCGGAGAGCGCCGTCCATACCAGCACGAGGCGGTCGCGGCCCGCGGGGACGAGGACGTTGCGGATCAGCGGGCTGCTCGCCGAGATGAAGAAGAAGGAGAGCCCGTAGAGGGCGCACACCTCCCGGGTGGCGGCCACGGCGTCGCCGAAGAGGAGCGCCGTCGCCCAGGGCCCGAGCGCGGCGAGGCCGAGGCCGCCGACGGCCCCGAGGCCGAGGTGGGCGGCCGCCGCGACGCCGTGCCGGCGTCGCGAGTCCGCGCCCGGCTCGAGGGTCCAGCCCTGGAAGGCGTTGCCCATCGCGGCGACGGTGAAGAGCCCGAGCCGGTAGATGGCGTCGGCCGAGGCGAACCGCGACGAGGCCTCCTGCGGGACGGCGCGGGTGACGATGGGCACCGGAGTCGAGGCGTATGCCGTGGCCGACAGGTTGATCCCGGCCGTACCGAGCTGCCCGCGCAGGTCGCGCACGGACCGGGTCAGGGGCCATGGCGACCAGGGCAGCCCGGTGCCGGCCGCGACGCGCCGGTGGAAGGCGCCGAGGGACCCGACGACCGAGAGGCCGAGGAGGAGGGGATAGGGCCAGATCTGCCGGCTGAGCAGGACGAGCGGGGTCGCGGCGACTGCGGCGAGGAAGCGGGGCACGGTGTCGTACCAGAGCAGCAGCATCGGCTGCCCAAGGCCGATGGCGAACCAGGACGGCGTCAGGCCGAGCAGGGCCGTGGCCATGCCCATCGCGGCGGCGGTCTCCCGGAACCCCGGTGCGGCGACCGCGAGGCTGACGAGTGCGACGCCCGGCGCGACGACGAGGAGCAGCGCGAGCCGGGTACGCAGGCTCGCGGCATACACCTGCGCCCTGGCCGCGGCGTCCGGCGCGCGGGCCACCTGCACGGGGCCGACGACGTTCCAGCCCCAGAGGAGCACGGCCGCCCCGATCGTGCCCACCGCCTGACCGGCGACGACGCTCGACCACCCCGCCCCTCCCGCGATCCGGGCGATGACGGGCATGAGGAGGAACGGCGTGACCAGCGAGAGCAGCGGCAGCACCGTGAAGCCGGTGAGGCGCCTCAGGACTGACGTCGGCGGCGGGCCCGGCGGCGGGGCCGGGTCGTCCCGCACGCCGAGCCTGAGCCGGCCGGGTCAGACCTGCGGCGTGGCGGGGTTGACCGGAGCCGGAGCATCCTGGGGCGCCGACTGAGGGTAGGGCGCGGCCTGCGCGGCGGGCGGGAGCTGGCTCCCGGCCGAGGTGGCCTGGGTGCCCGCGGAGGGTCCGGTGCCGAAGCTGACCTGGGGAGCCTGGCGCTCGACCCCCTCGGTCTCGAAGTACTCCGCCTTGGTGACCTTGGCGAAGCCGGCCACGAAGTTCGTCGGCAGCGTCTCGACCTTGGTGTTGAGCTCGCGGACGTTGGCGTTGTAGTAGCGCCGGGCGCTGGCGATGCGGTCCTCGGTGGCCCCGAGCTCGGTCTGCAGGGCCATGAAGTTCTGGTTCGCCTTGAGGTCGGGGTAGGCCTCGGCCACCGCGTTGAGCTGGACCAGCGCCTGGGTCAGGGCTGCCTCGGACTTCGCGGCTTCGGCGGGGCCCTGGCCCGGGGCCATCGCGCCGGCGCGCGCCCGGGTGATCTCCTCGAAGGTGCCCTTCTCGTGGGCCGCGTAGCCCTTGACCGTCTCGACGAGGTTGCCGATGAGGTCGTGCCGCCGCTTCAGCTCGACGTCGATCTGCGCCCACGCCTCCTGCACGAGGTTGCGCAGCTTGATGAGGCCGTTGTACATGCTCACGAGGACGGCGGCCAGCACGACGATGACGACGAGGGTGATGATTCCCGGGACCATGGAGTTCCCCTTTGCTCAGGTCCACCGATCCTAGCGTCTGGGAGTGACGTGGCCCCGTCGCCGTCCCCGTGGCGACTCGCGGGCTCAGGCGAGACCGAGCTCCTCCAGGCTGTAGACGAAGCGGTAGGGGACGCCCTCGGCCTCGATCCGCTCCCCCGCCCCGGTGGCCCGGTCGGCGATCGTCGCCACGGCCACCACCTCGGCCCCGGCCTCCCGGGCGGCCCGCACCGCGTCGAGCGGAGACGCCCCCGTCGTCGTCGTGTCCTCGACGACGAGCACCCGTCGGCCCTCGATCGGGGGGCCCTCGATGCGCTGCTGGAGTCCGTGGGCCTTGCCCGACTTGCGCACGACGAAGGCGTCGACGCGCTCGCCCTGCGCCGCCGCCGCGTGCAGCATCGCCGTGGCGACCGGGTCGGCGCCGAGCGTCAGGCCACCCACGGCGTCGTAGTCGAGGTCACGGACCAGGTCGCGCAGGACGATGCCGACCAGCGGAGCGCCCTCCCCGTCGAGGGAGACCCGGCGCAGGTCGACGTAGTAGTCGGCCTCACGCCCCGAGGACAGGGTCACCCGCCCGTGGACGACGGCCCGGGCCCTGATGATGTCGAGAAGCCGGGCTCGCGCCGCGGCGACGTCGGGCGGGTGGGTGCCGGTCACGCCGCCACTGTAGCCACCGACCCCGCGGCCACCCTGAACCGCAACCGCCGCCTCGGTGGATGCCGCGGTTCCGCGGCCTGGGAGCTAGTCTCGGCACCGGGACGGGGGCGGACCCATGCCGACAAGGAGACGACCAGGTGGCTGACGAGGCGTCCCCGGGCACCTACCGGGCGGGGTACTTCGAGACCCGGCTTGCCGCGAACCCCAACCGCACCGCGGTGTGGCGCCACATCTGCGACCACCTGGCCCGGTGGGTCCCGCCGGACTCCGACGTCCTCGAGCTCGGGGCCGGCTGGTGCGACTTCGCCAACCTCGTCCGGGCCCGGTCGGTCACCGCGGTCGACCTCGAGGACGTCGTCCTCACCGCCGCGGCGCCCCACGTCACCGCGCTCGTCGCCGACGGCACCGACCTGCGCCTGCTCGCGGACGGCTCCTTCGACGTCGTCTTCGCCTCCAACCTCCTCGAGCACCTGGAGCGCCCGCAGACCGACGCGCTCCTCGCCGAGACCCGGCGGGTCCTGCGTCCGGGCGGCCGACTGATCCTCCTGCAGCCGAACTTCCGCCTCAACCCGGGCCGCTACTTCGACGACTACACCCACGTCGCCATCTTCACCGACCAGTCGCTGACCGACTATCTCACCGCGGGCGGCTGGACCGTCGAGCACACCGCCGCGAGGTTCCTCCCGCTGACGATGAGGTCCCGCGGCGCGAGCCTCGCCTTCCTCGTCCCGTGGTACCTGCGCTCGCCCGTCAAGCCGCTCGCCGGCCAGATGCTCGTCGTCGCCCGCAGAGGAGGCCCCCGTGTGGCACGGTAAGTCCGTTTCCGTGGTCCTGCCGACCTACAACGAGAAGGACAGCATCGCGGCCGTGATCCGCGGGTTCGAGGCGCTCGGGATCGTCGACGAGATTGTCGTCGTCAACAACAACGCCGCGCCGGGAACCTCCGAGGAGGTGGCCGCCACGAGCGCGCGCGAGGTCGTGGAGACGACCCAGGGCTACGGCGCCGCCATCCGCCGGGGCCTGCGCGAGACCCGCTGCGACCTCATCTGCATCTGCGAGCCCGACGGCAGCTTCGACCCGGCCGACCTCATGAAGCTCCTCCCCTACACCGGCGACTCGGAGTTCATCATCGGGTCACGCACCGTCTCGACCTTCATCTGGGACGGCGCCAACATGGGCTTCTTCCTCCAGTTCGGCAACTGGGCGGTCGCCAAGCTCATCGAGGTCCTCTTCAACACGACCTCGCTCTCCGACGTCGGGTGCACGTTCCGGGTCGTCTCCGGCAACCTCGTCCGCGCCCTCGAGCCCGAGCTCGCGCACCACGAGTCGGCGTTCGGCCTCGAGATGCTCCTCGCCGCGATCCGCCACCACGT
>JBBRZC010000002.1:0-50924 GCA_038237075.1 Actinomycetales bacterium | reverse complement strand
GACAAGGCCGTGGCCCTGGGCTTCGACGCCGTGGCAACAGGTCACTACGCCCGCGTCGTCCCCGCCGCCGACGGCCGCCGCGAGCTGCACCGGGCCGCCGACCCGGCCAAGGACCAGTCCTACGTCCTCGGGGTACTCGACGCGGACCAGCTTTCCCGCTCGTTCTTCCCGCTCGGTGACACGACCAAGCCGCAGGTCCGCCAAGAGGCGAGCCGTCGCGGGTTCTTCGTCGCGGGCAAGCCCGACAGCCACGACATCTGCTTCATCGCCGACGGCGACACCCGCCGCTGGCTGACCGACCGGCTCGGCGAGCAGCCCGGAGACATTGTCGACGCCGACGGCGCGGTCGTCGGCAGCCACAGCGGTGCCTACTCCTACACGGTCGGCCAGCGTCGCGGCCTGGGGCTGGCAATGGACACCCTCGACGGGCGGCCACGCTACGTCCTGGCCGTCGACGCGGCAAAGAACACCGTCGTCATCGGCACCAGCGACCTGCTCGGTGTCGACACCCTCACCGGGGGGCACGCCCGGTGGTGCGGCCCAGCTCCCGAGGGGGTCATCGAGGTTGGGGCCCAGATCCGGGCCCACGGAGACGAGACCCCCGCGACGGCATGGGCGGAAGGCGACTCGGTGCACGTCCGGCTCGCCGAGCGCGTCCGGGGGGTCGCACCGGGCCAGTCGGTCGTGCTCTACGAGGGGACCCGCGTGGTGGGGTCGGCGACGATCGCCACCGTCGAGACGTCGGGGCCGCGACGGCGGTAGGGTTGCGCCGCACCAAGGGCCGGGAAGCGATCGCACGAGAGTGACGAGTGACGGCAATGGGACAAGCCGACCAGGGCGAGGACGAGCTCGTCCATGGGGTCCGCAAACAGTGCCTCGCGTTCCCGGGAACACAGGAGCGGCTCAGCCACGGTGAGCCCGCATGGTTCGTCGGCGGCAAGCGGATGTTCGTGACGATCGCGGATCGCCACCATGACGACCGGGTCGCCTTCTGGGCCGCGGCCGAGGACGGCGTCCAGCGACATCTCATCGAGGACGAGCCGACGCTGTTCTTCCGGCCTCCCTACGTCGGGACTCGGGGCTGGATCGGCATGTGGCTCGACACGGGCCTCGAGTGGGACCGTGTGGAGGTCCTCCTTGACGAGGCGTGGCGATGCGTCGCCGGTCCCCGACTCGTGCGGTCCTACGACACCCGACGGTGAGCTGCGCCGTCGCACCGAGGCTGTCAGCCGCGCTGGGTAGAGTCGAGCGGTGACCTCGGCGAGCGGCATCGGATCCTGGCCTGGCACCGACATCCGCGAGACCCTGCGACTGGTGCGCGACACCCTGACCTCGCTCGGCGACGCCGAGGGGGACCGGGCAGACCGCGAGGAACGCGTGCCCGGCAGCGTGTCCGGCCTGCCCTACCTGCCCGAGCTGCCGCAGCGGGGTCCCGGCGCCGACGTCGTCGGCCGGGGAGCAGGTCTGCTCGTGGGGCTACCAGTGGACCTCCAGCCGTCCGGGTGGCGGTTCGTGGACCGTCCCGGGCGCGACGCCGCCCGCACCGCTGCGCTCCTCGGCGAGGATCTCGACGAGCTCGCCGAGGCCTACGACGGCTGGACGGGGAGGCTCAAGGTCCAGGTCGCCGGCCCGTGGACGCTGGCCGCCAGCGTCTGGATGCCGCGCGGCGAGCGGGTCATCTCCGACGAGGGCGCGTCGCGTGACCTCGTCGCCTCCCTCGCCGAGGGAGTGCGCCTGCACCTCGCGACGGTGCGGCGCCTCGTTCCCGGCGCCGACGTCGTGCTCCAGGTCGACGAGCCGTCACTGCCCGCCGCGCTGGCCGGACGGCTCCCCACGGCATCTGGCTACGGCGTCGTCCGCGCCCTCGACCCGCAGGTGGCCCTCGACGGTCTCGAGGCCGTGCTTGCGGTGGCCGGCGAGGCGCGAGGTGAGGCGGTCATCCACTGTTGCGCACCCGGCATACCGCTGCCGTTGCTGCGGCGGACCGGCGCCGACCTCGCCACGGACATCTCGCTCCTGTCCCCGCGCGGCTGGGAGGGGGTCGCCGTCGGCGTCGAGGAAGGGATGACCCTGTATGCCGGCTGCCTCCCCACCGCGGGCCCCACGCCGCGCCCGCAGGCGGTGGTCGACGGGCTCGTCGCGCGCTGGCACGAGCTGGGTATGCCGCTCGCGAGCCTCGCCGGCGTCGTCGTCACCCCGGCGTGCGGCCTCGGAGAGCTCACACCGGAGGCCGCCCTGAGCGTTCACCAGGCATGCATCGACACCGCGAAAGAGCTGAGCGAACGTGCCGTCGACTGAGCGGGGTGGCACCGTGACCGGCCGGGTGCCCTGGGAGATGAAGTTCGCTGCGCTCGCCCTCATCTGGGGCGCGAGCTTCCTGCTCATGAAGGTGGGTCTGCAGGCGTTGGCACCACTGCAGATCGCGACGCTGCGGATCGTCTCGGGAGCCGTCACGGTGCTCCTCGTCGGGTCGGCGCTCGGCGCGCGGCTGCCGCGTGACCGGCGCGTCTGGCTGCACCTCGTCGTCTCGGGGTTCTTCCTCGCCTCGCTCCCGTTCACCCTCTTCCCGCTCGGGGAGGAGCGGGTGACGTCGGCCCTGGCCGGCATCGGCAACGCGACGACACCGCTGGCCGCGGTCGTCTTCACCCTCCTGCTGATCCCCGGCGATGGGCTGGGCCGCCGCAAGCTCGCGGCCGTGGTCATCGGCTTCCTCGGTGTGGTCGTCATCATGCAGCCGTGGGAGGCCAGCGGCAGGCCCGACCTCGTCGGGTTTGGCATGACGCTCGTGGCCGGTGCGTCCTACGGGTTCGGCTGGACCTACCTCAAGCGCTTCCTCGGCCCGGGTGATGCCGGCGGGCTGAGCCTGCCGGCCGCGCAGCTGACCGTCTCGTCGGCACAGATGGCACTGGTGCTCACGGGGTGGTGGCTGTGGCACCGGTCGACGCTGGCGGCGCCATGGTCGCTCGTGCCCGGAGCGGGCCCAGCCCTCTGGCCGCTCGTCGCGGTCCTGACGCTCGGGGTCGTCGGCACCGGAGTCGCGTTCGTGCTGCAGTTCGACGTCGTGCGCGCCGTGGGCCCGACGGTGGGGGCGACGGTCACTTACGTCATCCCCGTCGTGGCGGTCGTGCTCGGCATCGTCTTCCTCCACGAGCAGCTGCGCTGGCCCCAGGTCGTCGGCGCGGCCGTCGTCCTCAGCGCGGCCGTGGTGATCGGCCTCCCCACCCGTCGCGACAAGTCGGCGGACCCGCTCCCCGGGACGGGCGACGCCGGAGTCAGGCGGCGAGCGCCGAGCCGGCCTTCCACGCGTCGTAGCTGACGTTCCAGTCGGTCCACCCGTTGCCGGCTTCGAGCCCTCGGGCGGTTCCGGTGACGACGACCGGGTCGCCGACCTTCACCAGGCCGAAGAGCCATGCAGCGTTGGACGTGCTCATGCCGATGCAGCCGTGGCTGACGTTGGTCCTGCCCTGGCTGCCGACCGACCACGGGGCGGCATGGAGGAACTCGCCGGAGTTCGTCTCGCGCATCGCGTAGCGGACGTCGGGGATGTTGTAGTAGTTCGGGTCACCCGGCTCGATGCCGACCGTGTTGGCGTCCATCCGCAGCGTCGAGAACTTCTCCATGATGACCTTGGTGCCGCTGCGGGTCGCGAAGCCCGTCTTGCCGCCGGTGATGGGGATGGTCTTGGCCACCGCGCCGTCGACCTCAACCTTCAGCTGGTGCGACGCGAGGTCGGCGCGCATGACCACGGACTGCCCGACGGTGAAGCTGGCCTTGGTCGAGACCTGCCCGTAGGTGCCGTTGCCGGCGGGGACGCTGTTGACGTCGACGTTGATGTCGACCTTGGTGCCTGGCTTCCAGAACGCCACGGGCCGCCAGTGGGCCTCGCTGCTGCTGATCCAGCTCCAGGACCCGGGCTGGGCCGGCGTCGAGGTCACCGTCATCCGCTTCTCGAACGCGGCCCGGTCCTTCACGGGCACGTCGAAGTGGACGATGGCTGGCATCGCCACACCGACGGTGGCGCCGTTGCCGGCGATGGTCGGGAAGATCTGCTGCTTCTTCGACAGCTTCTGGGTCGTGAACGTCGAGTGCGCGGTCGCCTCGGTGCCCTGGGGGTTCTTGCCGGTCATGGCGAGCGTGTAGGTGGTGCCGGGCTCGAGGAGGCTGCTTGCCACCCAGGTGGTGCCGTTGGGGTCGAGGGTGCCCTCGACGTTCACCTCGCCCTTCTTGGGGTCCTTGTAGGTGAGGGTGACGTCGCTGACGGTGCCGTTGCTTGCCGCGACCGAGACGACGGTGTCGACCGCGACGGGTGAGCCTGGGGTGACGCTCGGCGTCAACGCGACTGAGGGAGCGGTGCTCGTGGAGGACGCCGCCGGGGTCGACTCAGCGCCCGAAGTGACCCCGCTCGTGCTCGACGCGGTGGGCGGAGCCGCAGTGCAGGCCGCGAGGACGCCGACGAGCGAGACGGCGGCAAAGGCCGTGGTCAGGCGGTGTGATGCGGTGGCATGCGCCATGAACAAGTCTCCCCAGGGTGCCCTCAGTGGACGTGGGCCGGGCCTGCCCACGTCAAAGTGTCGCCTGAGCAGGTGGCTGCTGCCAAATCCGACACGGTCACGATTGCGCAGGTTCCCACTTGCGGCTCGTCCCCGGTCATGCGCCCTGGCGAGGCACCCAGCTGGGAACCGGTCCGGCTGTGCTTCGACCTGATCCGCTCCGCCTTGTCCCTGTGAAGCGGACCGGTCGCCTTCGAGGGGGTGCGCCGCCTGGCGCACCGACGCCGGGATGTCCCACCTGGGTGCGACGCGAAGAGTGGTCAGCGGAGCGAGGCAGAGACGAACCGGCGGGACCGGGCAGCGGGGTGGGGCCGGGCGCGGGTGGCAACGAATGGCATGACGGACTCCTGTGGTGACTGCGTTGCCGGCAGCCTCGGGGGCACTCGTGTCGCGGACCTGTCGCGACCGATGCGGCGGGGCCGGAGTCCGACCCGATGGAGGGCAGCTGCAGACGCTTCTCGACCTGCCCGACGACCTGGACAACGCCCGCCTGCTGCGCGGGCTGCTGCGCACCTGCGACGCCCTCATGGCGATCCGCGGGCACGATGCCTGAGGGAGGGGCCGGCGAGGGAGCGTCACCGTTCCCTCCTCTTTGGGCTCTCCCGGCATGAGTGTGGGTCGGATGACGGACTCTGGGCGGGAGAGCCGCCTTTTCCGGCTCGAGCCCCCGACTGCCCCCGCGGTGCAATGGTGGAGGGGCACGCGGGCGGTGATCGGCTCGTGCGCGCTCAGAGAAGCTCGACGGTAGAGGGAACCAATCCGATCTCCCCTGGCGACAGGTAGGTCATGCAGGACCACACCGACCGCTCGGACGAGGCGCTGGTGACGGCCATCGCCGTCGGGGACACTGGTGCTCTCAAGGTCCTCTACGAGCGGCACGCACCGTGGGTCCGGATCCGGCTGCTGCGCCGCTGCAACGACGCCGAGCTCGTGGCCGAGGTCGTTCAGGACACCTTCATCGCGGTGTGGAAGGGCGCCGGGCGCTACCGGGGCGAGGCCGCGGTCCCCGGCTGGCTGTGGGGAGTCGCGGTCAAGCGTCTGGTATCGAGCCTGCGGCGGCGTCACGTCTTGGCCGAGGTTCTCGTCGCCGAGGCCCGCGACCGCACCGAGTCCAGCGCCGAGGAGCTGGTGCTGACCGGGGTCGAGTACGGCGACCTCGGACGTGCGCTGGGCACCCTCTCCCCGCAGATGCGCGCCGTCGTCCAGGCCACCGTGCTCGACGGTTTGACGACACGTGAGGCCGCCCGGCTGCTGGGCATCCCGCTCGGGACGGTGAAGACCCGGCTTCACCGGGCCAAGGCCCAGTTGCGCAAGGAGCTGACGGAGGGATTGCCATGACGGTTCACGGAAGCCACGGCACGGACGGCTGGCACGCCCGGCGTGAGTCTCTGGGCGAGTGGGTCGACGGCGTCGCAGGACCGATGACGAGCATTTCAGTCGAGCAGCACCTCATGGCCTGTGCGGTATGCCGCGCCGTGGTCGCCGAGCTCGTCCCGAACGAGCCAGTGGCCGAGGGGTGGGACGCCGTGCTGGACCGGATCGAGACGTCGACGCCGTCGGTCGTGGAACGGGTCCTCGTGCGCCTCGGCGTGCGGCCCGCCGATGCCGTCGTCGTCGCCGCGGCCGGCACACTGCGCGCCGCGTGGTCCGTCGCGATGGTCGTCATGCTGGGGTTCGCCTTCACGGCGACGACCCTGGCCAGCAGCGGCGGGATCTGGCTGTTCCTCCTCGCCGCACCGCTCATCCCCGTCGCGGGCGTGGCGGCGGTGTTCGGTCCGACGGCCGACCCGTCCTTCGAGGCGACGCAGGCGGCGCCCTACTCCATGGTGCGTCTCGCCTTGTTGCGGACTGCCGCGGTCCTCGTGACGTCGGTCCCGGTGACCCTCGGCGCCGGTCTCCTGCTGCCGATGCCGGCCCTCGCCGTCGTCGCGTGGCTGCTGCCGGCGGTGGGCTTCGTGACCGTCGTCCTCACCGCGAGCAGCTGGGTCGACCCCGACCAGGCGGCGGCGGCCGTTGGAGCCGGCTGGCTCGTCGCCGTCGCGTTCGCGGCCCGCACCGGCGACCCGATGACACTGTTCGTGCCACTGGCGCTCACGGCATACACCGCCATCCTCGCCATCGCCGCCTTGGTTCTGGCCCACCGGCTTCGTGCCGCGGTCCCGTCCGGGCGACTGTGGTGACCCGAATCGACAGGAGCGACGTGATGACAGAGCCGACCATCGAGCTGCGCGGGCTGACCAAGGCGTATGCCGGGACCCGGGTCCTCGCCGACCTCGAGCTGGACATGGGGCCGAGGATCGTCGGGCTGCTCGGGCCGAACGGCGCCGGGAAGACGACGCTGCTGCGCATCCTCGCCACGGTCCTGGGACCGAGCAGCGGCACGGCACGGATCCTCGGCCGCGACCCGGCGGACCGCCATGATCGAGTCGAGATCCGGCGCCGGCTCGGCTACCTCCCGCAGGAGCTGGGCTACCCACGCGGCTTCACCGCCCGGGGCTTCGTCGACTACATGGCCGTGCTCAAGGAGCTCGACGAGCCGGAGCGACGTAGGGCCGAGGTGCGCCGCGTGCTCGGCGCGGTCGGGCTCGGCGACCTGGCCACGAAGCGGATCCGCACCCTGTCCGGCGGGCAGCGGCGCCGGGTCGGCCTGGCGCAGGCCCTGCTGGGCGCCCCGGAGGTCCTCGTCCTCGACGAGCCGACCACGGGGCTCGACCCCGAGCAGCGTGTGTCCCTGCGGGGTGTCCTCGCCGAGGTCGGCAGGGAGGCAACCGTCATCCTGGCGACCCACCAGACCGAGGACGTCGCCGCCCTCTGCGATCACGTCGTTGTCCTTGACGGCGGGGCAGTACGCCATGACGGCACAGTCGCGGACCTCGTCGACCTCGCCCGGGGGCGGGTGTGGCTCGCCGATGCGCCGGACCCGCAGGCCCGGGCGTCGTGGCGGACGGCGAGTGGCCGGTACCGGAACGTCGGACACGCCGACCCACTCCGGCCGGGCCTGGTCGAGCCCACTCTTGAGGACGCCTACCTCGTGTTGCGCGGCGCGTCCGCCCCGGACGAGGAGGTGGCCTCATGAGCGCGGTGGCCCTTCCCGCGGCACGTGCCGTCGTCGCGCCGGCGAGCGTGTGGCCGCTGGCCCGGATCGAGGCGCTCCGCTATGCCCGGCATCCGCTGTTCCTTACCGGGTTGGCCGCAGCGTTGCTGGCCGGGGCGGGGGAGCACGGGCCGATCGAGCTGGACGTCCAGGTCATCCCATCGTTCTTCATCGGGGTGCTGGGAGTCGTCGTTGGCGCGCGGCTCACCGCGTCGACCCGGCGCTCGGGGCCGGTCGTCGACGCGGCTCCCACGCCGGTCACCAGCCGGACGCTCGCGATGTGCCTGGCGTGTGCCGTGCCCGCGCTGGCCGGTCTCCTCGTCGTCCTCGTCCATCACGCGTTCGTCCTCGTCTCGCCGATCCCGGAGTGGCACTACGGAACCTACGGTGCGCTCGACCGGGTGCTCGTCACCATGGTCGTCCCCGTCATCGCCTCTGCCGGAGGCCCGTTGCTGGGCGTCGCGGCTGGACGGTGGCTCCGGTTCCCTGCGTCGTCGGTGGCCGTCGTCGTCGTCCTGCTGGGGTGGTCGACGGCCGGGGGCTACGGTCCAGAGCAGTGGATGTCTGACCCAGGCTCGCTGCTGGCCCGGTTCCTGCACGCCTTCAGCCCGTATGCCGCGTGGGGCACCGGCACCTTGGGGGCTCCCGGTAGCGAGTCCAGCGAGGTGCTGACGTCGGTGGTGTCCTACACCGGCTCGCCGATCTGGTTCGCGGTGTGGGCGGTCTCGCTGTGCGTCCTCGCCGCCGCCGCCGCGCTGTTCAGGGGCTCGGCCGGACGTGCGAGGTCCCGGGTCGTCTTGGTCACCTCCGCCGCAGTCGTGGTCGCGGTCGCCGCGCTGGTGATGTCGGCGACGCACGGCAACCCCCAGCTGTATGAGACCAACCCGACCGGGACCCACCCCATAGAGGGGGCATCGCCGTGACCAGGGCCGGGTGGGCGAGGGCCCGGCGGGTGGTCGCCACCGCGCCCGTGCCTGCACTGAGTGGGTCCGTCTGCCTGTCGGTCGCGCTGCTCGGCGTGGCCGTCTGGACGGCCGGAACCTCGCTCGGCGTCGTCCCCGCGATCCTCGGGCTCGGCGTGTCCGCGGGCGGGGCGGCATACGTCTTCGACGAGCAGCCCGGCGAGGTGCTGGATGCGACCCCGACCGGCCGGTCCCGGCGGATGTCATGGCGGCTGTCACTCGTGCTGGTGCCGATGGCCGTGTCGGCGGTCGGAGTGTGGCGGCTCGACGTCCGGGACCCTGCGGCGCACTGGCCCCGCATGTGTCTCGTGGCCCTCGGGCTCATCGCCTTCTGTCTGGCCGGAGCCTCGGTGTCGCGATCTCGGGGGAGCGCCACGCCGGGCGACCGGTGGGGGATCGCCGCGCTGGCGGCTGCCGTCGTCGTGGCCATCGACCCAGCCCGGACGTGGGCTCCGCTGCTGCCGCTCGGGGTGCCCTCCGCGGGACGCAGCACGGTCGTGTGGGCGACGGTGACGGCGGTGTGCGGCGTGGTGCTGGTCTGGGGGATGCGGGACCCGGGCGCCGGACGGTCCGGCCGGCCCGGTGGCGGGGCGGGCGACGGTGCAGGAGATGGCGTCACACCGGTGGACAAAGAGAGGAGCAGGTCATGAGGGTGTATCGGATTGTCGCGTACCTCGTCGCGCTCGAGGTGGCGGTGCAGGCGGCGCTGGTCGCCTTCGGGATGAGCGGTCTCGGCCACTGGATCGAGGAGGGCGGGGTCGCGACGAAGGCGACGTTCGAGGAGGGCAGCGAGACGTTCACCGGTGCCGCCGGATTCAACCTGCACGGGGAGAACGGCGCACTCTACGTCCCTCTGCTGGCGTTGGCCTTCCTCGTCGTCGCGGTGTTCACCCGCCGGTCGGTGCCCGGTGGGGTGACCTGGGCGGGCATCGTGCTGGGGCTGGTGGCGGTGCAGGTGGCGCTTGGCTTCGGAGGCCTGGCCATCTACTGGCTCGCGCCCCTGCACGGTGTCAACGCACTCGCGATCCTGCTGGTGGCAATCCACGCGGGGAACCGGGCGCGCAGGGCGCCAGTCAGGTCAGCGGAGTCCGAGCTGGCCGCCGGGAGTCGCTACTAGCGGATCTCGTCGGCGGCCTGCGGAGCGCCCGACGCCCTCACCGGCGTGGCTGGCCCGGCGGGCACGGCATACCCCCGCTCGTATGCCGTCAGCGGCCCTGTCGGTGGTCTGCGGCAGGATGAGCCGGTGGCCATCGAGCGGAGAAGCGGGACGGCAGAGGCAGACGCGGTCGTCGCGTCGTCTGCGGTGGCGGGCACGGGGGTGCCCGCCGAGGTGCTGCACGAGTGGACCGACGTCGCGGAGCTGGCCACGGCGGCGCAGTTCGCCTACCACGTGCGCGACGCGCCGACCATCAGCGACGCGGAGTACGACACGCTGATCCGGCGCTTGGGCGAGCTGGAGTCGGCATACCCGGCGCTGATGACGCCCGAGAGCCCCACCCAGCAGGTCGGCGGCGCCGCCTTCTCCACCGACTTCCGGGCCGTCGACCACCTCGAGCGGATGCTGAGCCTCGACAACTGCTTCTCGCCCGAGGAGCTCGCCGCCTGGGCGGCCCGGGTCGCCCGGGACGCGAACACTGACCGCTACCACTACCTCTGCGAGCTGAAGATCGACGGGCTGGCGGTCAACCTGCTCTACGAGCGGGGCCGGCTGGTCCGCGCCCTGACCCGCGGCGACGGCCGCACGGGGGAGGACGTGACCAACAACGTCCGGACGATCGACGGGGTGCCCCACCAGCTCGCCGGCACCGGCCACCCCGAGCGGGTCGAGATCAGGGGCGAGGTGTTCTTTCCCATCGAGGGGTTTGCCGACCTCAACGCCTCGCTCGTCGCGGCTGGCAGGCCGCCCTTCGCCAACCCGCGCAACAGCGCGGCCGGGTCGCTGCGGCAGAAGGACCCCCGCGTCACCGCGAGCCGGCCGCTGCACCTGCTCGTGCACGGGATCGGCTTCCGTGAGGGTTTCGAGCTGACCCGGCAGTCGCAGGCCTACGACCTGTTCCGGGAGTGGGGCCTGCCCGTCTCGACGCACTACCGGGTCCTCGACACCATCGACGAGGTGCAGGAGCTCGTCACCCGGTTCGGCGTCGAGCGGCACAGTGTCGAGCACGAGCTCGACGGCGTCGTCGTCAAGGTCGACGAGGTGACGGTGCAGCGGCAGCTAGGGTCGACGTCGCGGGCCCCTCGCTGGGCCATCGCCTACAAGTACCCGCCCGAGGAGGTCAACACGACCCTGCTCGACATCCAGGTCAACGTCGGCCGCACCGGCAGGGTCACCCCGTTCGGCGTCATGAAGCCGGTCGTCGTGGCGGGCTCGACGGTGGAGCGGGCCACCCTGCACAACGCCGACGAGGTGCGCCGCAAGGGCGTGCGCATCGGCGACACCGTGGTGCTGCGCAAGGCCGGTGACGTCATCCCCGAGATCGTCGGCCCGGTGGTCGGGCTGCGTGACGGCACCGAGCACGAGTTCGTGATGCCCACCCGGTGCCCGGCCTGCGGCACGCCGCTGGCCCCCGAGAAGGAGGGCGACAAGGACATCCGGTGCCCCAACTCCCGCCACTGCTCCGCCCAGCTGCGTGAGCGGCTGTCGGGTCTGGCCGGGCGAGGGGCGTTCGACATCGAGGTCCTCGGCTGGGAGGGGGCGGTCGCGCTCCTGGAGGCCGGCGTCGTCACCGACGAGGGCGAGCTCTTCGAGCTCGCGCCGCGGCTGGCCGACGGCGACCGGGAGGCGGCCCGCACGAAGCTGCTCGGCGTGCCGCTCTTCACCCGGGCGGCCAAGAAGACCGACCCGCCCGAGCTGGTCCGGGACGGCAAGACCCTCTCCGCGAACGGCGAGCGGCTCATCGACAACCTCGACAAGGCCCGCGCCCAACCTCTGTGGCGGGTCCTCGTCGCGCTCTCGATCCGGCACGTCGGGCCGACTGCGGCCCGCGCCCTGGCGGGTCACTTCGGCTCGATGGACCGCATCCGGGCCGCCTCGCGAGACGAGCTGGCCGAGGCCGAGGGCGTCGGCGGCGTTATCGCGGATGCCATGCGCGACTGGTTCGACCTGCCCGACAACGCCTGGCACGCCGAGATCGTCGAGCGCTGGGCCGAGGCTGGGGTGACGATGACGGACGCCGTCGACGAGTCCGTGCCCAGGACCCTCGAAGGGCTCATCGTCGTGGTCACCGGGTCGCTCGACGGCTTCTCCCGTGACGAGGCCAAGGAGGCGATCCTCGCCCGGGGGGGCAGGTCGGCCGGGTCGGTGTCGAAGAAGACCGACTACGTCGTCGTCGGCGAGAATGCCGGCTCCAAGGCCACCAAGGCCGAGGAGCTCGGGCTCACCGTGCTCGACGAGGCAGGGTTCCGCCGGCTGCTCGAGCAGGGGCCGACGGGCTGAGAATGCTGGGTCGCGCCCAGCACCGCGGGGACGTTCGGCACTCGACTGGTATGCCGGGTGGGACAGGCTGGGGTCATGCGGCGAGACCCAGCCCCGCAGGAGCGTGCCATGACGGAGCGTGCCATGACGGAGCGTGCCAGGACCCCGTCTCGTTCGGTTCCGCATCCCGCTGCGAGCAGGACCGCCGGTGCGGGCGGCATATCCGAGCCTGAGGACCCGCGCGTGACGATCGGTCGCAGCGCCCTGCTGTGGCGGTGGGTCACCTGGACGACCGTCGGCGAGGTGCTCGGGTTCACCGTCCCGGCGCTGGCGGGAGCCCTCACCGCGAGCTGGGCGGGTCAGTGGGCCGTCCTCGTCCTCGTTGGGGCAGGCACCGTGGAGGGGACGGCCCTGGGCTGGGCCCAGGCCAGAGCTCTGCTTCCGGTCCTCCCAGCGCTGCGGACGCGCCGCTTCGTCCTCGGCACCGCGGTCGCCGTCGCGTTCGCCTACCTCTTGGGGATGCTGCCGTCGGCACTGGGGGAGCGGCTCACCGAGCTGCCGGTCACCGTGCTCGTGCTCGGCGGCCTCGTGGCGGGGCTGCTGCTCCTCGCCTCCATCGGCACGGCCCAGTGGCTGGAGCTGCGGCACCACCTGCCCCGCAGCGGCTCGTGGGTCGTCGTCACGGGGTGCGCTTGGACTCTCGGGCTGGTGGCGTTCTCCGCCGTGGCCATGCCCCTGTGGCAGGAGGGCCAGTCCCTCCCCGTCCTCGTGGCGATCGGCGTGCTTGGAGCGGTCGTCATGGCGTCGACCGTCGCGCTCGTCACGGGTGCGGGCATGGTCCGGCTGCTGACCGGCGCCGGCCTCGTCGGAAGCGCCACCGAAGGCGGGTGACGCAAGGCCCCGCCGTCGTCGCTACCGTTGAGGGCATGCCCCACTCCGGACGCGGCAGCACCGTGGCGATCGTCGGGGCCGGCGCCGTGGGCGCGACGCTGGCCTACGCCAGCCTCATCCGCGGGTTGGCGCACGACGTCGTCCTCTACGACGTCAACGCCGACAAGGTGGAGGCCGAGGTCCTCGACCTGCGCCACGGACTCCAGTTCGTGCCCCGCGCCGAGGTGACCGGGTCCGACGACATCGCCGTCTGCGCGGGCGCGGACGTCATCGCGGTCACCGCGGGTGCGAAGCAGAAGCCCGGCCAGACCCGGATGGACCTCGCCGGCACCAACGTCGCGATGTGCCGCGAGCTGATGCCTCGCCTGCTCGACGTCGCCCCCGACGCGGTCATCGTCATGGTGACGAACCCCGTCGACGTGCTGACCCTGGCCGCCTTGAAGTTCTCCGACCTCCCGCCGCACCGGGTCTTCGGCAGCGGGACGGTGCTCGACTCCTCGCGGCTGCGCGACCTCGTCGCCCGGCACTTCGGTGTCGCACCGCAGAGCGTGCACGCCGTCATCGCAGGCGAGCACGGTGACTCCGAGTTCCCGCTGTGGAGCACCGCAACCGTGGGCGGCGTCCCCGTGCGCGACTTCTCGATGCCCTTGGGGGCGCGCCTGGACGCGGCCGCCGAGGAGGGCATCGGCCGCGAGGTGGTCACCTCCGCCGAGCGGATCATCCGGGGCAAGGGGGCGACCAACTACGCGGTGGGCCTGGCGGCGGCCCGCGTCATCGAGGCCGTCCTGCGTGACGAGAACGGTGTGCTGCCCGTGACGTCGCTGCTCGACGGCCACTTCGGCCTCTCTGACGTCTGCCTCTCGCTGCCGACGGTGGTGAACCGGCAGGGGGTCGCGGCGGTGCTCGACGTTCCCATGTCACCGCACGAGGTCGACCTGCTCCACGCCTCCGCCCGCGCGGTGCGCCACGTCGCCGACGCGCTGGGCCTCTGAGCAGCCGTCGGCCGCAGCAAGGGGCCGGCAGCCCACCCCATAGACTTCCGCCCATGGCCCTGACCCGCGCCGACGTCGCCCACCTGGCCGACCTGGCCCGCATCGACCTCAGCGACGCCGAGCTCGACCGGATGCTCGGCGAGCTCACGGTGATCCTCGATGCGGTGGCTCTCGTGCAGCAGGCTCCGACCGACGGCGTCGAGCCGATGTCGCACCCGCTTCCGCTGACCAACGTCACTCGGCCCGACGTCGTGCGCCCCGGCCTCACCGCCGACGAGGCGCTCTCCGGCGCACCGGCACAGGAGCAGCAGCGCTTCTCCGTGCCCCGCATCCTCGCCTGGGCCGCCGACGAATGACACCGCCCCGGTATGCCGCGCGCGCACCGCGCGCACACGGCATACCCCGCCTGACCCCCGGAGCCTCGAACCGTGACCAGTGACCTGACCCGCCTCAGCGCCGCCGAGATGGCGAGCCTCCTCGCCTCCCGGGAGGTCAGCTCCGTCGAGCTGACCCGGGCACACCTCGAGCGCACCGCGACCGTCGACGGCGCCGTCCACTCCTACCTGCACGTCGACGCCGACGGGGCCCTGGCCCAAGCCGGCGCCGTCGACGAGCGCAGGGCCGCCGGCGACGACCTGCACGTGCTGGCGGGCGTGCCCATCGCGGTCAAGGACGTCATGGCGACCCGGGGGCTGCCGACGACGTGCGGGTCGAGGATCCTCCAGGGCTGGGTGCCGCCCTATGACGCGACGCTGGTGCGCAGGCTGCGCGCGGTGGGGCTGCCCATCCTCGGCAAGACCAACATGGACGAGTTCGCCATGGGCTCCTCGACCGAGCACTCGGCCTACGGGCCGAGCCACAACCCGTGGGACCTCGACCGGATCCCCGGCGGCTCCGGGGGCGGGTCGTCGAGCGTGGTCGCGAGCTTCCAGGCGCCGCTGGCCATCGGCACCGACACGGGCGGCTCCATCCGGCAGCCGGCAGCCGTGACCGGCACCGTCGGGACCAAGCCGACCTACGGCGGCGTCTCTCGCTACGGCCTCGTCGCGCTCGCTTCGAGCCTCGACCAGGCCGGTCCGTGCGCCCGGACCGTGCTCGACACCGCGCTCCTGCACGCCGTCATCGGCGGCCACGACCCGCTCGACTCGACGTCGATCGACGCGCCCGTCCCCCCGGTCGTCGAGGCGGCCAACCGCGGCGACGTGTCCAGCATGACCATCGGCGTGGTCAAGCAGCTGGGCGGGGCGGGCTACCAGGCCGGGGTCCGGGCGCGCTTCGAGGAGTCCGTGCAGCTGCTCGTCGACGCGGGCGCCGCGGTCGTCGAAGTGGACTGCCCCAGCTTCGACTACGCCCTCGCGGCCTACTACCTCATCCTCCCCAGCGAGGCGTCGAGCAACCTCGCGAAGTTCGACGCGATGCGCTACGGCCTGCGGGTCCTGCCAGCGGGCAACGACGACCCGAGCGCCGAGCAGGTCATGGCCGCGACCCGCGACGCCGGCTTCGGCGACGAGGTCAAGCGCCGGATCATCCTCGGCACCTACGCCCTCTCCTCGGGCTACTACGACGCCTACTACGGGCAGGCGCAGAAGGTCCGCCGGCTCATCGCCGACGACTTTACCCGCGCCTTCTCCGTGGCGGACGTGCTCGTCTCGCCGACCGCGCCGACGACGGCGTTCCGGATCGGCGAGAAGCTCGACGACCCGATGGCCATGTACCTCAACGACGTCGCCACCATCCCGGCCAACCTCGCCGGCGTACCCGGCATGTCGCTGCCCAGCGGGCTCGCCGACGAGGACGGCCTGCCGACCGGCATCCAGATCCTCGCCCCGGCGACCAGGGACGAGCGCCTGTATGCCGTCGGCTCCGCCCTCGAGCGCCTCCTCGTCGCCCGCTGGGGTGGCGCCCTCCTCGACCTGGCCCCCTCCCTCACGGCGCCCTTCACCCCGCCCGCCGCACCGAAGGAGGCGTGACGATGACGACGACCCATCCCGAGCAGGTGTTCCCCTACGAGCAGGCCCTCGCCCGGTTCGACCCGGTCATGGGCCTCGAGGTCCACGTCGAGCTCGGCACGGCGACGAAGATGTTCTGCGGCTGCGCCACGGAGTTCGGCGCCGCGCCCAACACGCAGGTGTGTCCCGTCTGCCTCGGGATGCCCGGAGCGCTGCCCGTCGTCAACGAGAAGGCCGTCGAGTCGGCGATCCGGATCGGGCTGGCGCTCGACTGCGAGATCGCGTCGTGGTGCCGGTTCGCGCGGAAGAACTACTTCTACCCGGACATGCCGAAGAACTTCCAGACGTCCCAGTACGACGAGCCGATCGCCTTCGGCGGGCACCTCGACGTCGAGCTCGCGGACGGCACGGTCTACCGGGTCGAGATCGAGCGGGCCCACATGGAGGAGGACACCGGCAAGTCGCTCCACGTCGGTGGCGCCACGGGGCGCATCCACGGCGCCGACCACTCGCTCGTGGACTACAACCGCGCCGGCATCCCGCTCATCGAGATCGTCACGAAGCCGATGCCCGGCGCGGGTGAGCGGGCGCCCGAGGTCGCCAAGGCCTACGTCGCGGCGCTGCGCGACCTGCTCAAGGCGCTCGGCGTCTCCGACGTGCGGATGGAGCAGGGCTCGCTCCGCTGCGACGCCAACGTCTCGCTGCGTCCGCGCGCGGCCGCCGGCGAGGACCAGGACGCCGTGCCGCTCGGGACACGCACCGAGACCAAGAACGTCAACTCGCTGCGCTCGGTCGAGCGGGCGGTGCGCTACGAGATCACCCGGCACGCCGCTGTGCTCGCGAGCGGCCGCCCGATCCTTCAGGAGACGCGACACTGGCACGAGGACACCGGCGTGACGACCTCGGGCCGGGAGAAGTCCGACGCCGAGGACTACCGTTACTTCCCCGAGCCTGACCTCGTGCCCGTCGCGCCGGCTCGCGAGAGCGTCGAGGCCCTGCGCCAGACGATGCCCGAGCCCCCCGGCGCCCGGCGCCGTCGCCTCCAGACCGGCTGGGGCTTCTCCGACCTCGAGATGCGTGACGTCGTCAACGCCGGCGCCGTCGAGCTCATCTCGGAGACCGTCGCGGCGGGGGCGTCGCCGGCCGGGGCCCGCAAGTGGTGGAGCGGTGAGATCGCCCGCCGCGCCAACGGCGAGGGCGTCGACGTGACGGACTTCGCCGCGCAGCGGGGCGTCACACCAGCCCACATCGCCGAGCTCGACGGGCTCGTGCGCGCGGGCCGGCTCAACGACTCCCTCGCCCGTCAGGTGCTCGAGGGCGTGCTCGCCGGCGAGGGCAGCCCCGCCGAGGTGGTCGACGCCCGCGGGCTCGAGCTGGTCCGCGACGACGGCGCCCTCGACGCCGCCGTCGAGCGGGTCATCGCCGCCAACGCCGACGTCGCGGAGAAGATCCGCGGCGGCAAGGTGCAGGCGGCGGGGGCCCTCATCGGGCAGGTCATGAAGGAGATGAGGGGACAGGCGGACGCCGCCCGCGTGCGCGAGCTGGTCCTCGGCAAGCTCGGGGGGTCGTGACGCGCATCTGCCCCGCGCCTCCTCGGGCGTCCGGCGACGTCAGCCGGTGAGCGACGCCGGCAGCCTGACGACCCGGTCGTCGCCGGCGCGGGGAGTCCCGCGGGCCGTGTTGTTCGTGACCACCCAGACGTTGCCGTCCGGGCCCACGAGCACGTCGCGCAGCCGGCCGAGCTCGCCCCGGAGCAGGCGCTGCGGCTCGCCGGTGCTGCCGTCAGCGCGGACCGGCACGCGCCACAGGGACTCGCCCCTCAGCGCGGCCATGAGGACCGACCCGGTGGGGCTGATCGCGAGGCCGCTCGGCGAGGCGTCGGACGTCCGCCACTGCCGCACCGGGTCGACGAACCCGCGCTTGCCCGCCTGACCCTCGACCGTCGGCCAGCCGTAGTTCGAGCCCGGCGCGATGACGTTGAGCTCGTCCCATGTGTTCTGCCCGAACTCGCTGGCCCACATCCGGCCGGAGGCGTCCCAGCCGATGCCCTGCACGTTCCGGTGCCCGTAGGACCACACCGGCGAGCTCGGGAACGGGTTTCCGGGGGCCGGCTTCCCGTCGGCGGTGATCCGCAGGATCTTGCCGCCCAGGCTGGCGAGGTCCTGCGCGTTCCCCGTGCTGCCGGCGTCGCCGGTGGTGGCGTAGAGGTAGTCGTCCGGCCCGAAGGCGAGCCGGCCGCCGTCGTGGTTGCCGGCCTTGGGTATGCCGGCAAGGAGCACCGTGGGCGCGCCGAGCCGGCCCTGCGCGTCGAGCCGCAGGGCGACGACGCGGTTGTCGGTGGCCGTCGTCGTGTAGGCGTAGAGGAGCCCTGTCGCCGCGAAGCTGCGCCGGTCCACGGCCAGCCCGAGCAGGCCGCCCTCTCCGCCGGGGACCACGCCGGCCACGGTGCCCAGCGGCGTCGTGCCCCCATCCGTGCCGATCCTCACGACGGCTGCCGTGTCGCGCTCGCTGACGAGGACGCCACCGTCGGGCAGCACGACCGCGCTCCATGGCACCGGGAGGCCTGTCGCGACGTCAGTGGGCTTCGTGAGGACAACCCGGGGGGTGGTCGTCGCTGTGCCGAAGCCAGATCCGGGGCCGGCCGTCGTGGACGTCTTCGCTCCGGTGGGCGCGCCGGTCACCGCTCCGGCCGGAGGTGACGCGGACGAGCCCGCCGGAGCCGGACCCCCCGGTGCGTCACTCCCCGTGCATCCACCCAGCAGCACGGCCGCGACCATCCCGGCGACCACCCGTCGTGGAGTGGGCGTGTGGCGCGGTCGGTGGGCCGCGGGGCGGCCGTGTGCATGCGGCATACCCCATTGTCGCCGACGCGGCGACGCCCAGTAGCGTCGCGGTCATGGTCGTCGTCACGCTGCCGGACGAGTCGTGGATCGCCGAGGTCGGGCCGGTGCCCGGCGTCGACCTCGTGCCCTGGGCGCTGCGGGAGCCACCCGAGCGGGCGGCGGACATCGAGGTGGTGGTCCCGCCCTACCTGGAAGCGCACCTGCGCTACGACCTGCTCGCAGACCTGCCCCGGCTGTCCACCGTGCAGCTGCTCACGGCGGGGTTCGACAGCGTCACGCCGCACGTGCCACAGGGGGTGCGGCTCTGCAACGCTGCGGGCGTGCACGACGCGTCGACGGCCGAGCTGACGATGGCTCTCATCCTCGGCTCGCTGCGTGGCATCGCGGACTTCGCTGTGGCGCAAGAAGACTCGCGGTGGCTGCCGCCGCGGCTGTGGCCGGCGCTCGCCGACAAGCGGGTCCTTGTGGTGGGCTACGGACGGGTGGGCCGGGCCATCGTGCGGCGGCTGCTGCCGTTCGAGGTGGGGGTGACCGCCGTGGCCAGCCACGGCCGCGGTGGCGACGACCTCGTCGACGTCGTCCGCGGCATCGACGAGCTGCCGGCCCTGCTGCCCGACCACGACGTCGTGGTCCTCATCGTGCCGCTCACCGAGGCGACGACCGGTCTCGTCGATGCCCGGTTCCTCGCCGCGATGCCGGACGGTGCGCTGCTCGTCAACGTGGCCCGGGGCAAGGTCGTCGACACCGCCGCGCTGGTCGCCGAGACGTCGTCCGCGCGCCTCCGGGCGGCGCTCGACGTCACCGACCCAGAGCCGCTCCCGGCCGACCACCCGCTGTGGACCGCGCCGGGCGTGCTCATCTCGCCGCACGTCGGCGGGGCGAGCAGCGCCTTCCGGCCCCGCGCGGTGCGCCTCGTGCGGTCGCAGCTCGGGGCGTATGCCGCGGGCGCACCGCTGGCCAACGTCGTCCAGGACTGAGCCGGGCCCGCCGGACCCCACTTCCGCAGCGGCCCCGACGACGGGAGGCCTCTGGGTGCCCGACGCTGCTACCCGCCGGGCACCCAAAGGTGAGGTTTCTGCGGGCGATCAGGGACTGGTGATCCGCAGCACCGTGCCAGTCTCACCGGCCAGTAGACCGGTCTTGTTGCCGAGCACGTAGAGCTCCCCGCGGCTGTCCTGGGCGAACCCGAAGACGGCGATGCCCGGGTCGGGCAGTGACGTCACCTCCGAGCCCTTCTGGACGAACAGCCGGCCGAGTGGCTGGGCGAAGGCCCGCGAGTAGTCGCCGAACACGTACTGACCGCGCAGCGCCTTCACGTCATCGCCCCGGTAGACATATCCGCCGACCACGGCAATTCCCTGGCACGCGGTGGGCGGCGCGACGCCACCGCAACGCACCCCTCCTGGGGCGGTGTGGTCGTACTCGAGCACGGGGTCGACCAGGCCGGCGGGGCTGCCAGGGGACCGTGCGGTCACGAAGCCCGCAGCGGCGCCACCGTTGTCGAACAGGAAGGTGCCCTCCTTGATCGGCCAGCCGTAGTTGCGGCCAGGGCGCACGACGTCGACCTCCTCGATGTCGTTCTGGCCCACGTCACCGGCAACCAGTCGGCCGGAGCGCGCGTCGAAGGAGAAGCGGTAAGGGTTGCGGAAGCCATAGGCCCAGATCTCGTCAGCCCCGGGACGACCAACGAACGGGTTGGTCCGGGGTATGCCGTACTTCCCGTTGGCCGAGTTGTGCCCATGGGGGTCTATGCGAAGCACCTTGCCGAGCACGTTGCCCGGAGCAAGGCTCTGCGCGTTGCCGCCGGCCACATGGCCGTTGCCCTGATCGTCGGCAGCGCCACCGTCGCCGAGAGAGATGTACAGCATGCCGTCCGGACCGAAGGCCAGCTCACCACCGTTGTGGTTGAACTGCGGCTTGTCGACGCGCATCAGCACGCGTCGCGACGACGGGTCGACCATCAGGTGCTCGGCCTTGCGGTTCAGCACCCGCCACTGCGAGATCACGGTCTGACCGCCGGCCGGGGTGACCCCCGGCTCGGTCGTGAAGTCCGGCGTGGAGGTGGGGTTCTCGGACGTGAAGGTGTAGAGCAGCCCGTTGTGCTTGAAGCCGGGGTCGAAAGCGAGGCCGAGCAGGCCGCGTTCGTCGTACGGCAGCCCCGGGATCACCTTGGCAAGGCTCGCGACGAGCAGCCCGGACAGGTCCGCGACCAGTGTCTTTGACGAGCCGCCGCGCACGTCGACCGCCCAGATCCGGCCCCCCTGGTCAGCCACGTACAGGTGCTTGCTGTCACCCGGTGCCACCGTGCCGGTGACCGGAGAAACCAAGCCGCTCGCGACGGTCTTCAGGGCGATGCCGGTCCTGCTGACGGGTATGGGTGCGGGAATCGGATCGAACAGGGCCGTGGCCGCCGAGGCGGGGGTGGCGACGGCAAGGACCGCGACTGCGGCCACAGCGATGGATCTGGCAACGCGCATGGGACTTCCTCTGCTCGGGCGCGCGGGCGCGCAGGTTCCTGGTGACGCTGGCCCAGATCCGCTCTCAGCCGGGTCTTCGGGTCGGTGTCGGCGTGGTGACGTGAACAGGGCCCCTGTCCCGCAAGAGAACTGGAGCTTTCGAAGGCATCCAGCTCTACTCGTGGGCACCCGCTCGGTGAAGAGGTTACGTGGAGGCAGGGGTCCGAGTCCACGGGTTCTGGTGGGCGAGTCGGATCCGTCGGTGACGCCGGCGGTGGGGATGGTGGCGGTCTGCGAGCTGGTGATCTGGGTCAGACCATTGTCGAGGTGCTCAGCGCAGAGATCCGGCTGACCGAAACACGTCGGAAGCCGACCGTTGCCGCTGTCGGTGCTCTGGTGGACACTGTCCACATGACTGAGACCGTGGTGGCGATCGGGACGCGCAAGGGCCTCTGGATGGCCCGCAGCTCGGACCGCAAGGAGTGGCACATCGAGGGACCGACGTTCCTCATGAACGAGGTGGCATCCGTCGCCTTCGACACCCGGCGGGCGAGCCCCCGCATGCTCGCCGGCGTCATGTCGTGGCACTGGGGGCCGACGGTGCAGATCAGCGATGACGGGGGCCACACCTGGACCGAGGAGGAGCAGCGGGGCATCGCCTTCGACAAGGAGGACGACGCAGCCCTCAAGCGGGTGTGGCAGCTGACCCCCGACCCGCACGACGACTCCGTGGTCTGGGCGGGGTGCGAGCCGCACTCGCTGTGGCGCAGCACCGACCGCGGCGAGAGCTTCGAGCTCAACCGGGGTCTCTGGGATCACCCGCACCGCACCCAGTGGACCGACGGCTTCGGGGGCGGGGCCGTGCACACCATCGTTCCCGACCCCACGGACCCGGCGAACATGCTCGTGGCGATGAGCGCCGGAGGGGCCTACCGAAGCAGCGACGGGGGGGCCTCGTGGTCGCCCTCCAACCGGGGCATCACGGCATACTTCATGCCCGACCCCCTGCCCGAGTTCGGCCAGTGCGTCCACAAGGTGGCCCGTGACGCGGTGACGTCGTCCCGGCTCTACGCCCAGAACCACCGGGGCGTCTTCCGCTCCGACGACGACGGCATGACCTGGGAGTCGATCGCCGACGGCCTGCCTACGGACTTCGGCTTCACCGTCGTCGTCCACCCCCACCGCGGCGACACGCTGTGGCTCGTCCCCGTGGTGAGCGACGGCGAGCGCATTCCGCCCGACGGCCGGCTCCAGGTGCAGTACTCGCAGGACGCGGGACGCACCTGGGAGACGCAGACCGAGGGCCTGCCCAGCCCGAGCTACACCGCGGTGCTGCGCGACGCCGCCGCCACCGACGGCGCGCAGGAGGCCGGCCTCTACTTCGGCACCCGCAACGGCGACGTGTTCGCCTCGACCGACCAGGGCCGCTCGTTCGCGACGATCGTCACCCAGCTGCCCGACGTCCTCTGCGTCCGGGCGGCGGTGCTGCCGTGACCGCCGCCCGCGTCGTCCTTCCGGGTATGCTCCGCGACCTCACCGGAGGGGTCGGCGAGGTCGCCGCTGAGGTCGGCTTCGAGGGCACCGACCTCGCGACGGTGCTCGACCGCGCCCTCTCGGCCTGGCCTCGGGTCGGGTCGCGGGTGCGCGACGAGCAGGGTCAGATCCGGCGGCACGTCAACGTCTTCGTCGACGGCGAGGACGCGCGGCACGGTGACGGACTGGCGACCGTCGTGCGCCCCGGCTCGGTGGTCCACGTCATCAACGCCGTCTCCGGGGGCTGACGAGGGGCTGACGACCTCAGGGGCGGGCGGGGAGGCGGCTGATCCAGTAGGGCGCCGTCAGCGGGGACGCGACCCCGAACCTCGCGTTGACCGCCCAGAGCCGGCCCCCGGCCAGCGTCGCCGTCGACGGGACGTCGAGGCTCGCAGAAGTGAGCGCGCCCTGCCACGAGGCGCTCCACTCGTCGCCCCGCCGCCGCAGCCGCAGCACGGAGACCTCGTTCAGGCCGGAGCCGCGCACGTCGTAGAGGGTGTCGCCGCCGAGCTCGAGCCCGTCGCCGCCGGTGATCCCCGGCCCCCCCGAGACGGGGATCTCGGTGGTGCGGCCGGTGTGGGGGTCCACCCGCCAGAGTCCCCCGACCCGGCTGTTGTTGAGGACCAGGCTGCCATCGGCGAGCTCTCGTATGCCGTTGGCGTTGAAGGCGGTGCCGTTACCGGCGGGCCACGCGCCGCTGAGCGGCAGGAACGTCGGAGCGCCTCCCGTGGGCCTGCCGGACCGGTCCAGCGCGATCCGGGTCAGCCGGTTGACGAAGGAGTCGGTGACCCAGACGGCCCGCCGCGTCACCACGACGTCGTTGAGGAAGCGCCCGCCCGGGACCACGGTGTCCTGGACGACGACACCGCTGCGGCTGTCCACGGCATACACATGGGCCTGCGGGCCGACGCTGCCCGCGACCCAGAGCAGCCCGCTGCGCCGGTCGTGCTGCATCCCGACCAGCACCCGACCCGAGGCCGCCGGGGTGAGGACCCGAGACGTCGCCCGGCGCAGGTCGCCGGTGACGATGCTTCCGTCGGCCAAGGACCCGGCGTAGTAGGTGGTGCCCGGACCGGAGGCGATGCCCTCCGGCTGGAACCCGTCGGGGAGGGGGACCCTCTCGGGGCCGAGGTCCCTGCGGTCCTCGTCCGCGTGCGAACGGAACCGGGCGGCGGTGCTCGACGCCGGCGAGGCCTCTGCGGAAGGCGCTGCGAGTCCGGCGACGGCGACGGTGGCGAGGGCGGAGGCCGCACCGAGGAAGGCGCGACGTCCCAGCTGGGTCGTTGAGATGTCCATCACCCCATCCTGCGACGGGTGACGCCGGCCGTCCACCCCACACGGCCCGAAAGGGGCAGGAAAACCGATGACAGGACGCATCCGTCGCGGCATGCTCGGGTCCATGACCCGAGCCACCGGAGACAAGACCCTCGTCCTGTTCCGGCACGCCAAGGCCGAGCAGGTGCCGGGCAAGCCGGACCACGACCGGGCGCTCACCGAGCGCGGCCGCCGCGACGCCGAGGCCGCCGGAGCCTGGCTCAGGGCCCGGGGCATCATCGCCGAGCTGGTCATCTGCTCCACGTCGGTGCGCACCCGCGAGAGCTGGGAGCGCGCCGCTCACGGAGGGGCCAAGACGGAGTTCGTCGAGTACCGCCGCGCGGTCTACGCCAACAGCGCCCAGGGGGTGCTCGACGCGATCCGCGAGGACGCCGGTGAGGTGGGCACGGTCATCCTCGTCGGTCACGCGCCGTCCGTCTCCGCGCTCGCGGGCGCCCTCTCCGACGGCGACGGCTCCCGGGAGGCGCACGAGGCGATGGCCGGGGGCTTCCCCACGTGTGGGATGGCCGTGCTCCGATACGAGGGGGAGTGGAGGGACCTCGACGAGGGCGAAGCGTCGCTCGAGCGCTTCCACGTCAGCCGCGGCTGACCCCGCGGCCCGACGCGCGGAGCGCACCCAGCCGCGCCGCGAGACTCCGCGCGACGCCGCGAGAGGTCGGGAGCGCCCCACGACGGGCGCCCTATGATCCCTCCATGACCTCGACGCCCGACATCAAGCCCCGCAGCCGAGACGTCACCGACGGTCTCGAGAAGACCGCGGCGCGGGGGATGCTGCGGGCCGTGGGGATGGGCGACGACGACTTCGCCAAGCCGCAGATCGGCGTCGCGAGCTCGTGGAACGAGATCACGCCGTGCAACCTCTCCCTCGACCGCCTCGCCAGGGCAGCCAAGGACGGCGTGCACGCGGCTGGGGGCTACCCCCTCGAGTTCGGGACCATCTCGGTCTCGGACGGCATCGCCATGGGCCACGAGGGCATGCACTTCTCGCTGGTGTCTCGCGAGGTCATCGCGGACTCCGTGGAGACGGTGATGCAGGCCGAGCGCCTCGACGGCTCGGTGCTGCTGGCGGGGTGCGACAAGTCGCTTCCAGGGATGCTCATGGCCGCCGCGCGGCTCGACCTCGCCTCCGTCTTCCTGTATGCCGGGTCGATCCTGCCGGGGATCGCCAAGCTCTCCGACGGCTCCGAGCGACAGGTGACGATCATCGACGCCTTCGAGGCGGTCGGTGCCTGCGCGGCCGGCCGGATGTCCCGGGCCGACGTCGACGCCATCGAGCGGGCGATCTGCCCCGGCGAGGGCGCCTGCGGCGGGATGTACACGGCGAACACCATGGCGACCGTCGCCGAGGCGATCGGGATGTCGCTGCCCGGCTCGGCGGCGCCGCCGGCGACCGACCGGCGCCGCGACGGCTTCGCCCGCAAGTCCGGTGAGGCGGTCGTCGGCATGCTGCGCCGCGGGATCACGGCCCGGCAGATCATGACGAAGCCGGCCTTCGAGAACGCCATCGCCGTCGTCATGGCCTTCGGTGGGTCGACCAACGCCGTCCTGCACCTCCTCGCCATCGCCCACGAGGCCGAGGTCGACCTCACCATCGAGGACTTCCGGCGGGTCGGAGCCAAGGTGCCGCACCTGGCCAACGTCAAGCCCTTCGGCCAGTACGTCATGACCGACGTCGACCGCGTCGGCGGTGTGCCCGTCGTCATGAAGGCCCTCCTCGACGCCGGTCTCATCCACGGCGAGTGCCTCACCGTGACGGGCCGGAGCGTCGCCGAGAACCTCGCCGGCATCGACCCGCCCGACCCGGACGGCAAGGTCCTGCGGGCCCTGCGCGAGCCGATCCACCGCACGGGCGGGATCACCATCCTCACCGGCTCGCTCGCCCCCGAGGGCGCCGTCGTCAAGTCGGCGGGGTTCGACTCCGACGTCTTCACCGGGACGGCCCGGGTGTTCGACGGCGAGCGCGCCGCCATGGACGCCGTCGAGGCAGGCAGCCTCGAGAAGGGCGACGTCGTCGTCATCCGCTACGAGGGCCCCAAGGGCGGCCCGGGCATGCGCGAGATGCTCGCGGTCACCGCCGCGATCAAGGGGGCGGGGCTCGGCAAGGACGTCCTCCTCCTCACCGACGGCCGGTTCTCCGGGGGGACCACCGGACTCTGCGTCGGTCACGTCGCCCCCGAGGCGGTCGACGCCGGACCCATCGCCTTCGTCCGCGACGGCGATCAGATCACGCTCGACGTCGGCGCATGCACCCTCGACCTCGACGTGTCTGCGGCCGAGCTCGCCCGGCGCGCGGAGGGCTTCGCCCCCCCACCGCCGAAGTACCGGCGCGGCGTCCTCGCGAAGTACCGCAAGCTCGTCGGGAGCGCGTCGCGCGGCGCGGTCTGCGACTGACGCCCGCTCAGACCGCGATCGCCCGGTGCAGCCATGTCGACGTGACCTGCATCCCCACCCGGGTGTAAAGGCCCAGAGCGCCGGTCCGCGAGTCGGTGGACAGCTCCGAGCGCGTCGCCCCGCGCGCCCGGGCCGAGGCGAAGGCGTCGACGAGGAGCGCCCGGGCCAGCCCACGCCCGCGGTGGTCCTTGCGGACCGCGAGCTGGGCGACGTAGCCGCACCCCGACGAGAGGAGGAGGAAGCACACCCCGACCGCCGTCCCTGCCGGGTCGTCGACGAGCCGCAGCAGCCACGGCTCGAACCCGGGACGCAGGGTGACGCCCGCCGCCCAGTCCTCGAAGCTCGACCCGGTGCGGTCGGGCCACTCGTTGAAGGCGTCGTCGACGAGCCGGTATGCCGTGCGCTCCTCTCCGGCGCGCAGGTCACGGAGCGCGTACCCAGCGGGAAGGGGCTGCGCCGTGATCGACGAGCCGGGAGGGACCTGGAGGACCCACGACGTCCACCGCACCTGGTAGCCGAGGCTGGTCAGGAGACGGTCGCCGTCGCTGTCTCTCGGGACGGGCATGCCGACGAGCGCCCCGCCCTGGCGCCGTGCCTCGCCCTGGGTCCATCTGGCCAGCCAGGTGCCGATGCCCCGGCCTCGCTGGGCGGGGAGCACGTGGGCGTCGGCGTAGCGGGCGGCATACACCTCCCCGTAGGCGACGAGGGTGCCCGCCGACTCGACGCCGACGGACTGGGCGCCGAGGTCGAAGCTCGGACGCTGCCAGTCGCCGACGATGTCCTCGAGGTCGACCTCCGCCACGCCGACGTCGTGCAGCTCCGACGCCGCGGCGAGGCCGTGCACGGCGCTCGCGTCGGCCGGTGTCAGCGGCCGCGTGGTGAGATCGGCTGGCAGGTCCATGCCGTCATGGTCCTCGTGCGGCGCGAGGGCTGCCACGGGGTTTCGATCCGGTCAGCCGATGTGCAGGCCCCGGGTCAGCACGACGAGGTTGACGAGGACGAGGACGCCGAGGGCGCCCAGGCCCGCCCGCGGCATACGCAGCTCGAGCAGCTCCTTCTCGGGGGAGACCTTGTCCCACCAGATCATGGCCATCGGCGCGAAGACCCCGAGGCTGGCCGCGCCGAGAAGGATGGCGAACGCGGCGTCGGGAGATGTCCCCGCAGTGAGGGCGAGGTAGAGCGCGGCGAGGAGCACGAGGCAGACCGTGCCGATGATCCAGGGGTAGTAGCAGAAGGCCCGCATCTCGTAGAGGTCCCGGGTGTGGCGAGCTCCCCGCACCGCGAAGCGCCGCGCCAGGAAGATCAGCCCGGCGACGCCCACCACGCCGCAGAGCCAGCCCACCCACGCCGGAGCGGCCAGGGCGGCCAGAGCCGTTCCGGTGTCCCCGGCCTGGATGATCGGTGCGATGAAGAAGTAGCCGAACCCCTCCTCGGCGCTGAGGAAGGCCATCCAGATCCACAGCAGCTGGGCGAAGCCGTGCCCCCGGAAGGGGCGGAACCGCATCGCGACGAGGCCGCTGGCGATGCTGAACAGCGGCCCGGCCATGGCGATGGTCACCACGGCCGAGGTGGCCGTCGGCTCGGGGACGAACTGCACCTGCCCGGTGAGCTGGATCGCTCCGTAGCCGAGCAGCCGTCCCGCGACGGTGTGGGCGCTCTCATGGAGCGCGATGATGATGGTCTGCGCCAGCACGAAGGCGACCGTCGAGTTGACGAGCATCGACCTCACCGCGGCAGGCGTGGCCACATGGGTGCGCACGCCCTGATCCGACACACCCTCTTCGGACAGACCCTGCTCCGAAACCCCCTGATCTGACATGGGGCGATGGTGGCACGGCACCGGCGGGTCACCCAAGGGTTGATGCGCGCCGTCTCACCACGTGTCCGGTTTCCGCGGATTTCTGGGCTTCAGGAGGTGACGGGCCAAGTTACGGTGTCGTAGCCTCGGACCATGACGACCCAGGTGTGGAGCCAGACCGACCTTCTGCGCGAGCTGAGCCAGGTGGTCGAGGGCGAGCTGAACCGGCACATCGCGGTGGCCAAGGAGTGGTTCCCCCACGACTACATCCCGTGGAGCGAGGGCCGCAACTTCGACGGCCTCATGGAGGGCGACCCCTGGAGCCCCGACGACAGCCCGATGTCCGACGTCGCCCGCTCGGCGCTCATCGTCAACCTCCTCACCGAGGACAACCTGCCCAGCTACCACCACGAGATCGCCCTGATCTTCGGCCGCGACGACGCCTGGGGCGACTGGGTGCACCGGTGGACCGCGGAGGAGGGCCGGCACGGCATCGCCATGCGCGACTACCTCCTCGTCAAGCGCTCCGTCGACCCGGTCGAGCTGGAGCGCTTCCGGATGACCCACATGTCGCAGGGCTACGTGTCGGCCCACTCGGGCGAGCTCATGCACTCGCTCGCCTACGTCTCCTTCCAGGAGCTCGCGACGCGGGTCAGCCACCGCAACACCGGCCGCTACACGAACGACCCGATGGCCGAGCGCCTCCTCACGAGGATCGCCGCCGACGAGAACCTCCACATGATCTTCTACCGCAACCTCCTCGACGCGGCGCTCAAGATCGCGCCCGACCAGGCGCTCGAGGCGATCCTCGAGGTGGTCAAGGGCTTCCAGATGCCCGGAGCCGACATCCCGGGGTTCCAGCGCAAGGCCGTCGAGATGGCCGTCGCCGGCATCTACGACCTGCGCCTGCACCGCGACGAGGTCGTCATGCCCGTCCTGAGGTTCTGGAAGGTCTTCGAGCTGGAGGGCCTCTCGGCGCAGGGGGAGGCAGCGCGGACCGAGCTCGCCAACTTCATGGACGACCTCGACAAGCAGGCGGCCCGGTTCGAGGACAAGCGCGACACCCTGAAGTCCCGGATGAAGATCGAGTGAGCCCTGATCGAGTGAGCCCAGGCCTGCCGGCCGGTCCCCAGAGGTCCGGTGGGTGGGATCACGTGGCCGGATGCTGAGACGGGACGCGGCAGCGATTGACACGCCCGCGTCCCGAGGCGCACGGTGGTCACGTGGCACGAACCCTCGTACTTCATGAGCGCGTCTGAGCAGGCCCCCAGCCTGAGCCGACGCGCATCCCTTCTGTCCCCGAGCGGACTGAAGGGTTTTTTTGTGGGACGACCGACCTGGAAGTGGTGGAGACCGTGAGTGACAGTGCGACGCCGGTGAGGCCCTCGCCGGCCGACCTGGCCCAACATGCCCGTCCGCGGCCCTCGACGCCGCCGACCCCGGCCCCGGAGCAGGTCACCGGCGCGCAGGCCCTCGTGAGGTCACTCGAGGCGCTCGGCGTCGACACGGTCTTTGGGATCCCCGGCGGCGCGATCCTGCCCGCCTACGACCCGCTCATGGACTCGACGCTGGTGCGGCACATCCTGGTGCGGCACGAGCAGGGCGCGGGTCACGCCGCGGAGGGGTATGCCGCCGCCACGGGCCGGGTGGGCGTGTGCATGGCCACGTCCGGCCCGGGCGCGACGAACCTCGTCACTGCCCTCGCGGACGCCTACATGGACTCGATGCCCGTGGTCGCCATCACCGGCCAGGTCTCGTCGAAGTCGATCGGCACGGACGCCTTCCAGGAGGCTGACATCCGCGGCATCACCATGCCGATCACCAAGCACAACTACCTCGTCACCGACGCCTCCGAGATCCCCAGGGCGCTGGCCGAGGCCTTCCACATCGCCGGCACGGGCCGCCCGGGACCCGTGCTCGTCGACATCAGCAAGGACGCCCTGCAGAACATCACCGAGTTCTCGTGGCCCCCGCGCATCGACCTGCCGGGATACCGGCCGGTGACCCGGCCGCACAGCAAGCAGATCCGTGAGGCCGCCCGGCTCATCGCGGCGGCGAAGCGCCCGGTCTTCTACATCGGCGGCGGGGTGATCCGCGCGGAGGCGAGCGCGGAGCTGCGTCGCCTCGTCGACCTGACCCACATCCCCGTCGTCACGACGCTCATGGCACGTGGCGCGGTGCCCGACACGCACCCGCTCAACCTCGGTATGCCGGGCATGCACGGCACCGTGGCCGCGGTCACTGCCCTCCAGAAGTCCGACCTGCTCATCACCATCGGAGCCCGGTTCGACGACCGGGTCACCGGGCAGCTGTCGACCTTCGCCACGGGCGCCAAGGTGATCCACGCCGACATCGACCCGGCCGAGATCTCCAAGAACCGCGCCGCCGACGTGCCCATCGTCGGAGACGCCCGCGAGGTCATCAGGGACCTCATCGACGTCGTGTCCTCCGACCCGGCGTGCCAGGCCGCCGACTACGACGAGTGGCGCAACCGCACCCGCGACTGGAAGGAGACCTTCCCCCTCGGGTATGCCTCGCACGAGGACGGGCTCGCGCCCCAGTACGTCATCCAGCGGATCGGCGAGCTGAGCGGCCCCGAGGCCACCTACGTCGCGGGCGTCGGCCAGCACCAGATGTGGGCGGCCCAGTTCATCCGCTACGAGCGCCCCAACGCGTGGCTCAACTCGGGTGGGCTCGGCACCATGGGCTACTCGGTCCCGGCCGCGATGGGCGCCAAGGTGGGCCAGCCCGAGCGGGTCGTCTGGGCCATCGACGGCGACGGCTGCTTCCAGATGACGAACCAGGAGCTCGCGACCTGCGTCATCAACAACATCCCCATCAAGGTCGCCATCATCAACAACTCCAGCCTGGGCATGGTCCGGCAGTGGCAGACCCTCTTCTACAACGAGCGCTACTCCAACACCGACCTGCACACGAGCCACGACCGCGTTCGCGTCCCCGACTTCGTCAAGCTCGCCGACGCCTACGGATGCGTGGGCCTGCGGGCCGAGAGCGAGGACGAGGTCGACGAGGTCATCAAGCAGGCGCTCGCGATCAACGACCGTCCGGTCGTCATCGACTTCGTCGTGCACCGCGACGCGATGGTGTGGCCGATGGTCCCGGCCGGCGTGAGCAACGACAAGATCCTCAACGCACGCGGCGCGGCTCCCGTGTGGGACCGCGAAGACTGAGCGACGACGGCATCGGAGACCACCATGTCCAAGCACACCCTGTCCGTCCTCGTCGAGAACAAGCCCGGCGTCCTCGCCCGGATCGCGGGCCTGTTCTCGCGCCGCGGCTTCAACATCGACTCGCTCGCAGTCGGCCCGACCGAGCACTCCGACGTCTCACGGATGACCGTCGTCGTCGACGTCGAGGACCTCCCGCTCGAGCAGGTGACGAAGCAGCTCAACAAGCTCGTCGAGGTGCTCAAGGTCGTCGAGCTCGACCCGGTCGCCTCGGTCCAACGCCAGGTCGTGCTCGTCAAGGTCCGCGCTGACGCGGCGACCCGCACCCACGTGCTCGAGACCGTCGAGCTGTTCCGGGCCAAGGTCATCGACGTCGCCCACGACACCCTGACCATCGAGTGCACGGGCAAGGCCGAGAAGGTGCACGCCCTGCTCGGGGTGCTCGAGCCGTTCGGCATCCGGGAGCTCGTGCAGTCCGGGGTCGTCGGGGTCGGTCGCGGCCCGCGCTCGATCACGGACCGGAGCCTGCGGACCGCCTGATCAGCGCCTGGCGGACTCCTGCCACCCGACGCGAACCCGCGGCATACGGTGTCCGGGCGCACCAACGACGAAGTCCTCCGCACGACCGTTTCCGACACCCACGCAAACCCCGACCCAGAGGAGCTCGCCACCATGGCCGAGATGTTCTACGACGACGACGCCGACCTGTCCGTGATCCAGGACACGAAGGTCGCCGTCATCGGCTACGGCAGCCAGGGGCATGCCCATGCCCTCAACCTGCGCGACTCGGGTGTCGACGTGCGCGTCGGCCTCGCCGAGGGCAGCGGGTCGAGGGCCAAGGCCGAGGCCCAGGGCCTGACCGTGCTCAACGTCGCGGATGCGGTGCGGCAGGCCGACCTCGTCGTCATCCTCACGCCCGACCAGGTGCAGCGCACCGTCTACGCCGACGAGATCAGGCCGAACCTCAGGGACGGCGCGGCCCTGCTGTTCGGGCACGGGTTCAACATCCGGTTCGGCTACATCGTGCCCGAGGCCGGCTCCGACGTGCTCATGGTGGCGCCCAAGGGCCCGGGGCACCTCGTGCGGCGCGAGTTCGTCGACGGCCGTGGGGTGCCCGTGCTCCTCGCCGTCGAGCAGGACCCGTCGGGTCACGCCTGGGACCTGGCCAAGTCCTACGCGAAGGCCATCGGCGGCCTGCGGGCCGGCGGAATCCGGACGACGTTCACCGAGGAGACCGAGACCGACCTCTTCGGCGAGCAGGCGGTGCTCTGTGGCGGCGCCTCGCAGCTCGTCCAGTACGGCTTCGAGACGCTCGTCGAGGCCGGGTACCAGCCCGAGGTGGCCTACTTCGAGTGCCTCCACGAGCTCAAGCTCATCGTCGACCTCATGGTCGAGGGGGGCATCGCCAAGCAGCGCTGGTCGGTCTCCGACACCGCCGAGTACGGCGACTACGTCTCCGGCCCGCGGGTCATCGACCCGCACGTCAAGGAGAACATGCAGGCGGTGCTCGCCGACATCAAGAGCGGCGTCTTCGCCAAGCGGTTCATCGACGACCAGGACGCCGGCGGCCCCGAGTTCAAGGCGCTGCGCGAGAAGGGCGCCCGGCACCCGATCGAGGCGACGGGCAGGGAGCTGCGCGGCCTCATGAGCTGGATCAAGGACAGCGACAGCGACTACGTCGAGGGCTCCGCCGCCCGCTGACGGGCCTCAGCGGCCGCGGAGCACCCGGGGCTGGCGGTGCAGCCACTGCCGGAAGGGCTGGCCGCCGGTCTGCGCGGTGCCCGGCCGCGGCACGATGGTGCCGTCCGAGAACGAGCGCAGGAGCGCGCCGACCGGCGGCAGCCGCACCACCCGCAGCGCGCTGCGGCCGGCGTGAGCCCGCACCAACGTCGCCAGCTCGCCGAGCGAGAACAGGTCCGGTCCCGCGACGTCGCTCGCCCGGGTGTATGCCGTGGGCGCCGGCCCCGCCGCGAGGTCGGCCAGGCGGCTGGCCACCCAGCCGGTGTCGACGGGCTGGATGGACGTCTCCCCGATCGCGAAGGTCACCGGACCGAGGCTGAGCGTGCGGGCGACCCAGGCGGCGAAGGAGTGGAACTGCGTCGCGCGCAGGACCGTGGCACCGGCGCCCGAGCCCCGGATCGCCTCCTCGGCAGCGGTCTTGTTGCGGTAGTAAGCGAAGGGGCTGAGGTCGCACCCGACGATCGAGACGTGCACGAGGTGGGCCGGCTCTGGCAGCGAGGCGACCGCGTCGGCGAGGCGGCGCGTGCCGTCGACGGTGACGGACCTGCCCCGGGCCGGGTCGTCAGCGCAGTGGACGATGGCCTCGGCGCCGGCGAGGGAGGAAGCCAGGCCCTCTCCCGTCGCGAGGTCGACCCCGGTGCGCCGGCTGGCCGCGAGCGCGTCGTGGCCGCGGCGGGACAGCTCGGTGACGACGCGGCTGCCGAGGGCGCCGGCTCCGCCCGTGACGACGATGCGCATGCCCCCACCGTGCTGCCCCGACGACTGTCGCCGCAAGACCTACACTCCGAGGGTGGCTAACACACCGACGCGGGCTGCCTGGCAGTCGTGGCTGATCCTGCTGGGCGTCATCGTGGTGGGCTGCTTCCTCGTCGCCTCACGGATCCGGCCGGTGGCCGTGGTCGGGGTCGGCATCATCGTCATCGCCCTGCTCATCCTCCTGCGCATGTCGATCGAGACGTTCGGCGGCCACCGCCGCCGCTGAGCTGGGAGTGGCTGGCGGGCGCGCCCCAAGCCGCACCTGCGCGGCGCGAGGCCTGGACGGATGGCAGCACGGTCGCGCGAGGCACCTCACCAACTGGAGTGCGCTGAAGTCCGCGCGAGGCTGTCAGGAACTGACCCCACCCATAGTCGCCCGCACGTCCACCTCCCAGGGAGCCGCCCCATCGCAAGGGCAGCGCAACCGGGCAACGAGTCCTGACGAGCCCACCTTCCTCGCTACGCGGTCACGACGTCGGCAGCCGGCACCTCGCGCAGCCGACCGTCGGTGGTGACAAGCGGCAGTCCTTGTGTGACGGCGAGCTCGACATAGAGCGCGTCGACCAGGCGTAGCTGGTCGCGACGTGCCCAAGCGCCGAGCGCTCGGGCACCCGCAACACCGCCCTCGGACTTCGGCTCGCTCGCGAGCTGGAGGCGGTGCTCACGAGATCACCGCAGCCGCGCTGGCGATCGGGACATCCGTCGTCGTTGACGCAGATAACCCAGTCGCCGAGGCCCGTGCAGCCGGTGATCACGTGCTGGTTGACGGGCCGGAGCCCGCCGTCCGGCATACGGGATGCTCGTCCCACGAGGTGAGTCGGAGGTCACCCGCCACATCGTGGTCGGACCCCGAAACACGTCCGTAACGCGCCCTAGACTTGGCGCGGCACAGCGCGGTGCCGCGCCCACCGTGGCCCGCAGCGGCCGCCCACGCCATGACTTCCCTTAGGACTGCCACGTGACCAAGCCCGTCGTCCTCATCGCCGAGGAGCTCTCTCCCGCCACGCTCGACGCACTCGGCCCGGACTTCGAGGTGCGCCACGTCGACGGTGCCAACCGTGACGAGCTGCTGTCCGCGCTCGCCGACGTCGACGCCGTGCTGATCCGCTCGGCGACAAAGATGAACTCCGAGGCGATCGCCGCCGGCAAGCGGCTCAAGGTCATCGCCCGGGCAGGCGTCGGCCTCGACAACGTCGACGTGCCCGCGGCGACGCAGGCGGGGGTCATGGTCGTCAACGCGCCGACCTCGAACATCACCTCGGCGGCCGAGCTCGCCGTCGGCCTGCTGCTCGCCACCGCGCGCAACATCGCCCCGGCCAACGAGGCGCTCAAGAGCGGGGCGTGGAAGCGGAGCAAGTACGGCGGCGTCGAGCTGCTCGAGAAGACCGTCGGCATCGTCGGCCTCGGCCGGATCGGGGCGCTCGTCGCCGAGCGGCTCAAGGCCTTCGGGATGGTCGTCATCGCGTACGACCCCTACACGTCCCCGGCCAAGGCTGCCCAGATCGGTGCCAGGCTCGTGGGCCTGGACGAGCTGCTGGCCGAGTCCGACTTCATCACCGTGCACCTCCCGAAGACGCCCGAGACGGTCGGGCTGATCGGCGCGGACGCGCTGACGAAGGTCAAGCCCTCCGTCCGCATCATCAACGCCGCCCGCGGGGGCATCGTCGACGAGCAGGCCCTGGCCGACGCGATCAGCGAGGGCCGGGTCGCCGGCGCCGGCATCGACGTCTTCGCCACGGAGCCCACCACCGAGTCGCCGCTCTTCGCGCACGAGTCGGTCGTCGTCACCCCGCACCTCGGGGCGTCCACCGACGAAGCCCAGGAGAAGGCCGGCGTCTCCGTGGCCCGCTCGGTGCGCCTCGCCCTCGGCGGTGACCTCGTACCGGACGCCGTCAACGTCGCCGGTGGCGCCATCGACGAGGAGGTCCGCCCGGGAATCGCGCTCGTCGAGAAGCTGGGCCGCATCTTCACGGCCCTCGTGGGACAGGTGCCGATCCAGCTCGACGTCGATGTCAAGGGTGAGATCACCGAGCACGACGTCAGCGTGTGGAAGCTCTCCGCGCTCAAGGGCCTCTTCCAGGACGTCGTCGAGGAGCAGGTCTCCTATGTCAACGCCCCGGTCATCGCCGAGCAGCGCGGGTGCGAGGTGCGGCTGCTCACCGACCCGGCCAGCGAGGACTTCCGCAACGTCACGACGCTGCGCGGCACCCTCAAGGACGGCTCGGTCGTCTCCGTCGCGGGCACCCTGACCGGGCCCCGGATGGTCGAGAAGATCGTCGGCATCAACGGCTTCGACCTCGAGGTGCCGTTGACCGACCACCTCGCCGTCTTCTCCTACTCCGACCGGCCCGGTGTCGTGGGACAGATCGGCCGGATCCTCGGTGACGAGGGGATCAACATCGGGGGCATGCAGGTGGCCCGCAGCGAGCGCCGGGGCCCCGCCCTCGTGCTGCTCAACGTCGACACGGCGATGCCGCACGCCGTCGCCGCGACGATCGCCCAGCACATCGGCGCCGAGTCGTTCTCGGTCATCAACCTCTGAACCCACTGACGCACACCCGGTGGGATGTGACGACCATCATGCGGGCGCCTCGTCCGAATCGTGGGATTACGGGTCCCGGTAGTAGGACGTAGACGTAACGTCGAAGACATGACGCGGCGGCTCGTACTCATTGCCTGCCGCGGCGAGCTCCGGTAGTCGGCCCCCTCGTCGCGGAGACCCCGCGTACCCCTGGCCGACCGCCTCACCGGTGACCCGGTTCGAGGCGAAACCGCAGACACACGAGATGCTTTTCGAGGATGTGAACGACATGAGCGAAGAGGCTCAGAAGGCCCGCCAGGCGCTGCAGGAGTCCCTGGACCTGCGCGACCAGGGTCACTCGGACGACTGACCGCGGTGGGGCTGCCCAGCCCGCGCCGCCGAACGGCTCTTCCCGACAGGGGGAGAGCCGTTCGTCCTGTCGTTGAGGAGGCCGCTACGTCGCGATCACGCGGACCTTCATCGCACGACTGCCCGGCCTGTGCATCAAAGCATCATCGGACGTGACGATATGATGTTTCCGTGCGGACGACCATCACGCTGGACCCGGATGTCGAGGCGCTGGTGAAGAAGCTCATGCGTCAACGCGCTGTCACGTTCAACAAGGCGATCAACGAGACGCTGCGCGGGCGCTGAGCACCGATAGCGCGGGGCCGTCCTACTCAGTGCCCACGTTCGACCTGGGTCAACCACAGGTCGACATCACTCACGCACTTCGGCTGGCGACGGCCCTCGAGGACGACGAGAGGGCGCGAGAGCTTGAGGTGGGCCGGTGAAGATCGTTGACGCCAATGTCCTCATTCACGCAGTGAACAGAGGCTCGCCGAGGCACGCCGAAGCCCGTCGTTGGCTGGATGAAGCCCTCTCCGGTCGAGTGCCCATCGGGTTGCCGTGGGTGGTCCTCCTGGCGTTCGTGAGGCTGACCACGAGCAACCGAGTCTTCACTCGCCCCCTGTCGGTCTCGGATGCCATGGGCATCGTGGAGTCCTTGGTGGACCGTCCGGTGACGCTCCAGCCGAACCCGACCACGCGGCACACCGGAATCCTCCGCGGCCTCCTCGAAGAGGCGGGGTCAGCCGGCAACCTCACCACCGATGCTCACCTCGCTGCACTGGCGATCGAACACGGGGCCACGGTGGTGAGCTTCGACCGCGACTTCGAGCGTTTCGGTGTGCCCATCGAAGTCCCGAGCTGATCGCTTCGGGTTCGGTGGAGCCGAGCTGCCCCTCGTGTCCCGGGGGAAGCCGTTCGTCATGTGATACGCCCGTCCCGAGGCGCAAGACGAGTCCCTAGGCTGAGGGCATGGCAGCGCAGCTGGAACCGGGCTCGACCCCGGGCACCGCGACAGGACCCACCGCGACAGGACCCACCGCGACCGGACCGAACCCGACGGGCGGCACCGTCGCGTTGAACCTTGCCGTCATCGGCGGAGACGGGATCGGGCCGGAGGTGGTCGCCGAAGGTCTCAAGGTCCTCGACGCGGTCACCGCCCCCTCGGGCCTCAAGGTCTCGACCACCGACTACGACCTCGGCGCCCGCCGCTGGCACGCCACCGGGGAGACCCTCCCGGACAACGTCCTCGAGGAGATCCGGGGCCACGACGCGATCCTGCTCGGAGCCATCGGTGACCCCACCGTGCCGAGCGGCGTCCTCGAGCGGGGTGTCCTCCTGCCACTGCGCTTCGCGCTCGAGCACTACGTCAACCTGCGCCCGGCGAAGCTCTACCCGGGCGTGCGGAGCCCGCTCGACGTCGCCCGGGTGGCGCCTGACGGGATCGACTTCGTCGTCGTCCGCGAGGGCACCGAGGGTCCCTACACCGGCAACGGCGGGTCGCTGCGCACCGGGACCAAGCACGAGATCGCCACCGAGGTGAGCATCAACACCCGCTTCGGTGTCGAGCGGGTCGTGCGCGACGCGTTCGCCCGCGCCCAGGCTCGCCCGCGCCAGCACCTGACCCTGGTGCACAAGCACAACGTGCTCACCCACGCCGGGCACCTCTGGCGCCGCACGTTCGAGGAGGTGGCGACGGAGTTTCCCGAGGTCAGGACCGCCTACCAGCACGTCGACGCCGCGACGATCTTCCTCACCACGGACCCCGGTCGCTTCGACGTCATCGTCACGGACAACCTCTTCGGCGACATCATCACCGACATCGCCGCGGCCATCGCCGGCGGGATCGGCCTCGCCGCGAGCGGCAACATCAACCCCGAGAGGACCGCGCCGAGCATGTTCGAGCCGGTCCACGGGTCCGCGCCGGACATCGCCGGGCAGTCCAAGGCCGACCCCACCGCGACGATCCTCTCGGTGGCCATGCTCCTCGAGCACCTGGGCCGTCCCGAGGACGCCAGCGCCGTCGAGGCTGCCGTGGCCGCCGATCTCGCCGTGCGCGGGACGGCGGCCCGGACCACCTCGGCGATCGGCGACGCCATCGCCGCGCGCCTCGCCTGACACCCGCGGAACGCGCGGTGCACGGCATACGGTCGGGGCTGTCCCAGCCCGGACGGTCGCCGACCTGGCGGGTACCCTTCCAAGAGCAGCACGTGCACGCCGTCCGAGCCGACACAGGGGTCGACGCGGACCGATACCGGAGGACCGAGATGACCCCGCCCACGACCACCGCGAGCGCGCTGACGTTCGAGGTCACCCGCCGCCCCGACCCGCTGCCGGTCGCCGAGCGTGACACCATCCTCGCGAACCCCGGGTTCGGCAAGGCGTTCACCGACCACATGGTCCTCGCCACGTGGACCCAGGGGGTGGGGTGGCACGACGCCCACGTCAGGGCGTACGGGCCGCTGTCCCTCGACCCCGCCGCCGCCGTCCTGCACTACGCGCAGGAGATCTTCGAGGGGATGAAGGCCTACCGGCACGCCGACGGGTCGATCTGGACCTTCCGCCCCGAGGCCAACGCCGCGCGGTTCAACCGCAGCGCCCGCCGGCTCACCCTCCCCGAGCTGCCCGAGGCCGACTTCCTCGCGGCGCTCGGTGCGCTGCTCTCCGTCGACTCCGACTGGGTGCCCGAGCCCGGCGAGTCCGGCGAGCGCTCCCTCTACCTGCGTCCCTTCATGTTCGCCTCGGAGGTCTTCCTCGGGGTCCGGCCGGCCGCGCAGGTGACGTTCTGCGTCATCGCGTCTCCGGCGGGGGCCTACTTCGCAGGTGGCGTCAAGCCGATCTCGCTGTGGGTCTCGACCGACTTCGCACGCGCCGGCGCCGGCGGCACCGGTGCGGCCAAGTGTGGCGGCAACTACGCCTCGAGCCTCGCCGGCCAGCTCGAGGGCATCGAGCACGGCTGCGACCAGGCGGTGTTCCTCGACTCGTCGACGCAGACCTACATCGAAGAGCTCGGCGGCATGAACCTCTTCCTCGTCTACCGGGACGGCCGCCTGGTCACCCCGGAGCTGTCGGGCTCCATCCTCGAGGGGGTCACCCGGTCGTCGATCCTCGACCTCGCCAAGGACCTCGGGCTGCGGCCCGAGGAGCGCCGCGTTCCCATCGAGGAGTGGAAGCAGGCCGCGCGCTCCGGCGAGCTCGCGGAGGTGTTCGCCTGCGGCACCGCGGCGGTCGTCACCCCCGTGGGCGAGCTGCGCTGGGAGGGTGGCAGCGTCGACCACCGCCGCCCCGGCCACGCCGACAGCACGGCGCTGCGGATCCGCGACCAGCTCCTCGACATCCAGTACGGCCGGGTGCCGGACACCCGCGGCTGGCTCACCCGGCTGGCCTGAGCCGCGCCGGCCGCGACGACGACGATCGCCCGACAACCACCTCGTATGCCGTCGCGCACCGGGAGCTGGTCCGCGCCGGCAGGTGCCCGGCTGGCCCCACCGCGGCTCGTCGCCACCGACCTCGACGGCACCTTGGTGCGCTCGGACGGATCGGTCTCGGACCGCAGCCGCGCGGCGATGACGGGGCTGTCCCGGGCCGGGATCCACACCGTTCTCGTCACGGCCCGCCCGCCACGCTGGCTCGACGACCTCGGTGCGCTCGTCGGCCCCGGGGGTGTGGCTCTGTGCGGCAACGGGGCCTTCGTCTATGACGTGCCCTCACGAACGGTGTTGTCCCATCAGGGAATCGAGCCCGCAACCGTGGCGGGGATCGTCGCGGACCTGCGCCGGGAGCTGCCCGGCGTGACCTTCGCCGCCGAGCGGGCGTCCGGGTTCGGTCACGAGGAGGGCTACCCGAACGACCACCCGGTGCCCCACGACAGCGTGCGCGGACCCGTCGAGGCGCTCGCGGAGCCGGTCGGCAAGCTCCTCGGCCGCCACCCGACGATGGCGGAGGAGGAGTTCCTCGCCGCTGTGGGCCGCGTCGTCGGTGCGCGTGGCATCGTCGCGTACTCCGGTGCCAGCGGCCTGGCCGAGATCTCGGCTCCGGGGGTGACCAAGGCGGCGGCTCTCGCGGACTGGTGCCGCCACCTGGGCGTCGCCGCCGCCGAGGTCTGGGCCTTCGGCGACATGCCCAACGACCTGCCGATGCTGACCTGGGCAGGGACCTCGTTCGCCGTGGCCAACGCCCACCCCGACGTGCTCGCCATGGCGGACCACACCTGCCCCTCGAACGACGAGGACGGGGTGGCCCAGGTCCTCGAGTCGGCATCCGGCCTGCACCGCTGAGGGCTGGCGGCTGGTCGCTGACCGGTCGCGGGCCGCCGGCGTGACCACCCGGCATACCGGCCGGCAGCGACCACATCGCGAGACGCGGTTGTCAGCCCGTGGACGCGGGTGGACAGTGGTAAGCGTGAAGCCTGAGACCGTCGTGGTCACCCCCACGCAGATTATCCCCTAGCGCGACGAGCACCCCTCGTCGCGCAGACCTCCCTACCCGGGGGGTCTTTTTGTGTGCCGGGCACCATCCTCGCCCGGGACGCAGCGACAGGACGGGACAATCGAGACGGCACCAGGCTTCACCACAGCTTCACCACACACCCTTTCGACGGACTACGACACCAGGAAACGCGGCCATGACCGACCTGCACGTCTACGACACCACGCTGCGCGACGGCGCCCAGCAGGAGGGCCTCAACCTCTCCGTGGGAGACAAGCTCGCCATCGCGCGTCACCTCGACGAGCTGGGGGTCGGCTTCATCGAGGGTGGCTGGCCGGGGGCCAACCCCAAGGACACCGAGTTCTTCGCCCGGGCCCAGCACGAGCTCGAGCTGAGCAGCGCGACGCTGGCGGCCTTCGGCGCCACCCGGCGCCCCCGGACGACGGCGGCGGCCGACCCGCAGGTCCGGGCGCTGCTCGACTCCGGCGCCTCGGTGGTCACCCTCGTCGCGAAGTCGCACGTGCGGCACGTCGAGGAGGCCCTGCGCACCACCCTCCCCGAGAACCTCGCCATGATCCGCGACACGGTCTCGTTCCTTCGCGGCGAGGGCCGGCGCGTCTTCCTCGACGCGGAGCACTTCTTCGACGGGTATGCCGCGGACCGCGCCTATGCGCTCGAGGCGGTCCGCGCCGCGGTCGAGTCCGGCGCGGAGGTCGTCGCCCTGTGCGACACCAACGGGGGGATGCTGCCCTCCCAGGTCGAGGACGTCGTCGCGGCCGTGGTCGCGGCGACCTCGGCGCGCATCGGCATCCACTGCCACAACGACACCGGATGTGCCGTGGCGAACTCCATGGCGGCCGTGGCCGCGGGTGCGACCCACGTGCAGGGGACGGTCAACGGCTACGGCGAGCGCACCGGCAACGCCGACCTGCTCACCGTCGTGAGCAACCTCCAGCTCAAGACCCGCCGCCAGCTCATCGCCCCAGAGCGGCTGCGCGACGCGACGCGGATCGCCCACGCGATCAGCGAGGTGACCAACGTGCCGCCCTACAGCCGCCAGCCCTACGTCGGGGCGAGCGCGTTCGCGCACAAAGCCGGCCTGCACGCCAGTGCCCTGAGGATCGACCCCGACCTCTACCAGCACACCGACCCGGCGGCGGTCGGCAACTCCATGCGAACTCTGGTCTCGGACATGGCCGGCCGGGCGAGCATCGAGCTCAAGGCGGCCGAGCTGGGCGTCGACCTCTCGGGCCGGCCGGGGCTCGTGGCCGAGGTTCTCGCGACGGTCAAGGACCTCGAGCTCAAGGGCTACACCTTCGACGCTGCGGACGCGTCGTTCGAGCTGTTGCTGCGCGCGGCTGTGACCGGCGCGCCCCTGTCGTACTTCGACGTGGAGTCGTGGCGGGTCATCACCGACGCCCGGGCCAGCGAGGCGGCGACCTCCGAGGCGACGGTCAAGCTCGTCGCGAGCGGTCGCCGGTTCGTCGCCACGGGGGAGGGGAACGGGCCCGTCAACGCGCTCGACCATGCGCTGCGGCAGGCGCTGTCCACGGTTTACCCCGAGATCGACAAGCTCGAGCTGATCGACTTCCGCGTCCGCATCCTCGACGCCGCGCACGGCACCGACGCCGTGACCCGGGTGCTCATCGAGACCTCCGACGGCGAGACGTCGTGGGAGACGGTCGGCGTCGCCGCCAACATCGTCGCGGCCTCGTGGCAGGCGCTCGTCGAGGGCATCACCTTCGGCCTGCTCCGGCACGGCGTTCCCGTGCGCTGACCCCTCAGCACGGAGGCGTCTGCGGTCGGTCAATATCGGGTCGACGTGACCCGGACCGCCTCGCGTCAGCTGGCGGACAAGCTGCCCGAGGCCGGCGGTGCTGCGTGCGTCGAGTTCGTCCTCGGCCCGCTCGCCGACAACCCGTCGCGTGTTGGCGCCGAGCTCCGTACGCCGTTTGCGGGTCAGTGGCGGGCACGTCGCGGCGAGTACCGTGTCCGCTCACGCATCGATGAGCCGGCGGGCACCGTCTACGTGCTCGACGTCGATCGCCGTCGCGACGCCTACCGGTCCTGACGGCCTGGCTGAGGGCAGTGTCTCGCCGGAGCGTTGGCGCAACGAGGTTGGCAACACGTCAGCCGTGCGCAACGATCGCCAGCGTGACGTTCAGCCAGCCAACAGTGCCAACGCCGCCCAGGAACCTGCCGACGCACGGCATCCGTCCGGTCGAGGCCGCCGACCGCGAGGCAGTGTTGGGCGTGCTCGACGCTGTCGGTCTGTTTCCCGGTGACGAGCTCGCCGAGGTCGAGAAGCTGCTGGATGCGTTCCTGTCGGGGGTCGCGGGTGCAGGCGACCGGTGGATCACCTTCGACGCTGGCGGCGGCCCGGTCGGCGTGGCCTACTACGCACCCGAGCGGATGACCGACGGCACCTGGAACCTCTACCTGCTGGCCGTCAGCCCCGCAGGGCAGGGCGCCGGCCGAGGCGCGGCGCTGGTCGCGCGTGTGGAGGCGGATCTTCGGGCTGAGGAAGCAAGGGTGCTGCTGATCGAGACCTCGGGGGTCGAGGATTTCGCCGCACAGCGCCGGTTCTACCGCAGGTTGGGGTATCGCGAGGAGGCGCGGATCCACGACTTCTACGCCGAGGGGGACGACAAGGTCATCTTCTGGAAGACCCTCGTCGCGCTGCGCTGAGCCGATTGGGCAGCTTCGCTACCCGGCCGCAGGGACCGTCCTGCTCATCACGCAGTGGTTCTTGCCCTTGGGGCGGCAGTAGGTGAAGGCCGCCTCTCGAAGACGCTGCGGCTGCTGTTGTAGAGGAAGGAGGCGTTGATCCGCTTGCCGCCGGTGTCCTGCGGGTAGCCCTCAACGACTCCGCCTCCAGCCTCTCCGATGAGGCGCAGGGTCCCCTGTAGTCCGAGGACCGACATCCCCGTGCGGCGGGTAGCGCCTGTCCACGAAGAGGCAGGTTATCCGGTAGTCGGGGAGCCGGTCGCGCTCGGACTCGTACTGCTTGCGGTGGTTTCAGTCGCGAGGGACGGGCTCGTAGGCCTCGAGGCGGCGGTGGTAGCGCATCCCGGCGAGGCCGCCGACCAGGGCGCCGATGAGGGAGTCCACGAGGAGAGCGACGAGGGCGACGACGCCGCCGGTCGTGAGGTCGCCCTGGTTGACCGGCAGTCGCGGGAAGCTGTTGAGCGAGCTGAGCACGTCGTACTTGGCTCCCGCGACAGCCGCGACGATGGCGACGACCACCGCGACGATGACCGCCCACGCCCACACGCCGAAGCCCTGCCGGATGCCCTCGAACCGCGACATCCGCGCCGCGACGTAGCCGCCGCAGAAGTAGGCGAGGAAGATCACGACCGCGAGCACCACCCCCCCGGCGATGCCCACGCTCCGGGGATCCTGGGCGAGCTGGTCGCTGGCCTGGGTCACGGTGGTCCCTCGCGTGACTCCCACGGCAGCTCCGACGGCGGCGACGAGGGCGGTAAGGATGACCGCGAGTCCCATGGCGGCGACCCAGCCGAAGAACGCGGCGCCCCAGTTGACCCCGACGTGGGGTCGGCGGGTGGCGACGGCCCCCCGCTCGGCGCGGGCCTCCCACTCGTGGACGTGGGCCCTCTGCTCGTCCGCGCGGACCAACCTCTCGTCGGGTTGGGCCTCCCGCTCGCGCTCGACGGCATACCTCTGCTCGGCGTCACTGTCGTTGGTGCTCATGCAGTCCTCCTCGGAATGCGCTCGGACGCGGCCCGGTCCGGGCGGTGCGCCGTCCTTCCTATACCCGGCCCGGCGCTCACGCATGCGTGCCGCACGCACGCAGGTGCCAGACGGGGGCAGGATGGGGACATGACCACTCCTGAGCAGCACTCGTCCCTGCGGGTCGGCGACGAGGAGCGCACTGCCGCGATCGAGGCGCTCAACGAGCACTGGCGGGGCGGTCGGCTCGATCCGGCCGAGCACGAGCGCCGGACCACGGCCGCCCACGCTGCGGTGACCCGCGGCGACCTGGACAGCCTCTTCACGGACCTCCCGGCCGGACAGGTCATGGCGCCCGGCGTGCCGGCCTCTGGCCGGGCCGTCTCCGCCGAGTCGTCCGCCACCGCCCTCGTGCCCCAACGGTCGTGGGTGGGCCGGCACCGTGACCAGCTCATGGGAGTGGCCCCGTTCGTGTCGCTGGTCGGCTTCTTCGCTCTCGGTCACAACTGGCTCTGGTTCCTGCTCATCCCCGCACTCGGTGCCCTCCTCTACGCCGGCGACGACCAGGACCAGGCGCGCCTGGATCGCCGTCGGCGCCGCGACGAGCGGCGCTCCGGGCGCGACTCCAGCTGAGCGGTCACTCCGGCGCCGCGGTTGGCGCAGCAGCGAGGAGAGCGTCGCAGGCCGCGACGAGGCGGGACCGCAGCTCCTGGGATCGGGCCGCGAAGCCGCGCTGCGCCTCGAGGTATGCCGTCTTGCCGGCCCTGGTCTCGATCCGCACCGGCTCGTAGCCGAGACCGGTGAGGTCGTAGGGCGACGCGCGCATGTCGAGCGCCCGGATCTCGCGCGCGAGGTCGAAGCAGTCCGCCACGAGGTCGCTAGGAACGGCCGGGCTGAGCTTGTAGGCCCACTTGTAGCAGTCCATCCCGGCGTGCAGGCACCCCGGCTGCTCCATCTCGATCTGGTCCTCGCGGGTCGGCTGGAGAGTGTTGAGCGCTCTCGCCGTCGGGGTGAAGAAGCGGAACGCGTCGACGTGCGAGCAGGTGACCTGATGGCTCTCGACGACCTCGTCCGTCCCCGCCCCGCCGAGCCGCAGCGGCCAGCCGGCGTGGCGCAGCTCGTCGCCCGACATGCGGTGGACCATGGCCCACTCGTGCAGGCCGAAGCACCCCAGGTGTGGCGGGCGCTGCAGGGTCCGGGTCAGGAGATCGCGGACGAAGGCCACCGTGCCGGCCCGTGCGGCGAGGAAGGCCCCGACGTCGAGCGTGGCGTCGTCGTCGTCAAGCCGGTAGAAGTGCCAGCCCGCGCGGTCCGCGCCGGCCGCGGCGGCGAGCACCACGCCCGGTCCCGGATGCCACCGCCGCAGCGCCGACGGCTGGTGCGAGTAGTAGGTGAAGAGGAAGTCCTCGACGGGGTGCGTGCGCCCGTCGGCCCGGCGAGAGCGGTGCGCGGCGGTGGCCACGTCGATGCGCCCGGCGTGGGCTCGCTCGAGCTCGCGCCACAGGTCCGGGTCGAGCCTCGTCCCCCGGCCGAGCCTCGTCACGGCTGTCAGCGTAGCCGGGGCGAGTCTGCGTCCAGACTGCCTCGCACAGCTAGTGCCTCCAGGTCCCTTGGCAGGTGGCCCGCCGGCTGTCAGAGTCACCCCATGATCCGTCGCCTCCTCGCCGTGGCCGTCAGCGCCGCCGCCCTCGTCCTCACCTCCGGCATCGCCCCCGCGGCTGCCCACGACGGCGAAGGCGGCCGCGACCATGAGCACGGGCCTGCGCAGAGCTACTACCTCGCCCTCGGTGACTCTCTCGCCGCCGGGTTCCAGCCCGGTCTCGGCGACAACAAGACCGGTGGGTATGCCGGTCTCGTCCTGCGCTCGATCCGCGCCGAGCAACCCAAGACCCGGCTGGTCAACCTCGGCTGCTCCGGGGAGACGACGACGACCCTCATCGGCGGCGGGATCTGCCGCTACGACGAGGGCTCTCAGCTGGCCCAGGCCGTCGAGTTCCTGCACGAGCACCGGCGCACGACCCGGCTGGTGACGATCGACATCGGCGCCAACAACGTCACCCCCTGCGTGCGTCCGGCGCTCGACGCGGTCTGCACGGCCGGGGCCGTCTCGACTGTGGGTCGCGACCTGGCCAGGATCCTGCGGGCGGTGCGCGCCGCCGCCCCGGGCGTCGAGATCGTGGTCCTCAACTACTACGACCCGTTCCTCGCGGCATGGTTCCTCGGCCCGGCCGGCCAGGCCCTGGCGGCCCAGTCCGTCCTCCTCCTCGGCGTCCTCAACGCCACCATCGCCGCCGACGCGGCGGCGGTCGGAGGCCGGGTGGCCGACGTGGCCACCGCCTTCGCGACCACCGACAGCAGCGGTGCGCCGGTGCCCGTCAACGTCTCTCTGGTCTGTGCCTGGACCTGGATGTGCATCAAGCAGGACATCCACCCCAACGACGTCGGGTATGCCGTGCTGGCCGGAGCCGTCAACGCCGCCCGGTGACGCCCAAGGCGGTGGCTCTAGGGTGGGCAGGTGCGCATCGCGAGGTACACGACTGGTGAGGACCCGGCATACGGGGTGGTCGAGGGCGAGCCCGGCAGCGAGGTGATCCTCATGCTCCAGGGCGACCCGCTCTACGTCGGGATCGTCCCGGGCGCCGGGACCATCGCGCTCGAGGAGGTGCGGCTGCTCGCGCCGGTCATCCCGCGCAGCAAGGTCATCGGCATCGGACGCAACTACGCCGACCACGCGCGGGAGATGGGCAACGACGTGCCCGCGGAGCCGCTGATGTTCCTCGTGCCCAACACCGCAGTCGTCGGGCCCGGTGACCCTGTCGTCATGCCGCGGCAGAGCCAGAACGTGCACTACGAGGGCGAGCTCGCGGTCGTCCTCGGCAAGATCTGCAAGGACGTGAAGCCGGCGGATGCCGGCGACTGCATCTGGGGCTACACCGTGGCCAACGACGTCACGGCGCGCGACCTGCAGAGCTCGGACGGCCAGTGGTCACGGGCCAAGGGCTTCGACACGTTCTGCCCGCTCGGGCCGTGGATCGAGACCGACCTCGACCCGGCCGACCTGCGCATCACGACCCGGCTCGACGGCGAGGTCGTCCAGGACGGCACCACCGCCGACATGGTCCACGGGGTCGGGGCGCTCGTGGCCCACGCCTCGGCGGCGTTTACCCTGCTGCCGGGCGACGTAATCCTCACGGGCACGCCGGCGGGCGTCGGCCCGGTCATCGCGGGTCAGCGGGTGAGCGTCGAGATCGAGGGGATCGGGATCCTCGACAACCCCTTCGTGCGCCGCTGACCGACCGCTAACCGCGCTCCGTCGCGCGCACGGTTGGCGTCTCGAGGCAGCCCACTAGGCTGACGCCCACCATGAGCGACGTCGACGCCCTCCCGGCCAACCCCGACCCAGATCCGGTGCGCAGCGGATCTGTCCGGCTGCGCGTCGCGCCCTCGCCGACCGGCGACCCGCACGTCGGCACGGCATACATGGCGATGTTCGACCTCGCCTTCGTGCGGCAGCAGGGCGGTTCGTTCGTCCTGCGGGTCGAGGACACCGACCGAGCCAGGTTCCAGGCCGACAGCGAGCAGCAGCTCTACGACACCCTCCACTGGCTCGGCCTGAACTGGGACGAGGGACCGGACATCGGCGGCCCGCACGCCCCCTACCGCCAGTCCGAGCGGCTCGCCACCTACCGGCCGTATGCCGAGCGGTTGCTCGCGCAGGGCCAGGCCTACTGGTGCTGGTGCTCGGGGGAGCGGCTGGCGCAGATGCGCGACGAGCAGCAGAAGGCCAAGCAGCCCACCGGTTACGACCGGATGTGCCTGGGCCGGACGCGGGAGGAGCGGGCCGCGCTGCCCGGCTTCAGCGAGAAGCCCGTGGTCCGCATGCTCGTGCCGGACGAGGTCGAGCTCGGTTTCGACGACCTCATCATGGGCCCCACCCGGGCGCCTCGGCCGGACGACCAGGTGATCCTCAAGGCCGACGGCTTCCCGACCTACCACCTCGCCGTCGTCGTGGACGACCACGAGATGGGCATCACCCATGTCGTGCGCGGGCAGGAGTGGGTCTCCAGCACCCCCAAGCATCTCCTCCTCTACCGGTGGCTGGGCCTGGTGCCTCCGAAGTTCGCCCACATGCCGCTGCTGCGCGACGAGAAGAAGGCGAAGATCTCGAAGCGCAAGAACCCGTGGGCGCGGCTCACGTGGTTCAAGGAGCAGGGTTACCTGCCCGAGGCGCTGGTGAACTTCCTTGCGCTGCAAGGGTATCCGCCGATAGTGGAAGCCGATGGCAGCGAGCGTGAGGTGTTCACCTTCGCCGAGTTCTCGGCGCGCTTCCGCTGGCGCGACGTCAACCGCGCGGGCGCGATCTTCGATCTCAAGAAGCTCGACTGGCTCAACGGCGTCTACATCCGCAGCCTCGAGCCCGGCGACTTCGCCGCCCGGCTGCTGCCCCACCTCGAGGCCGATGGCGTGCTGCCGGGTGCACCCTCGCTCGGGGAGCTGGGGCGGCTCCAGCAGGTGGCCGCGCTCATCCAGACCCGTATCGGGCTGCTCTCCGAGGCCGCCCCGTTGGTGCGCCCGTTCTTCGTCGCCGACGACCAGCTCGACATCGCCGACGACGCCCGCGCCCAGCTCACCGACGGCTCCGCACCGGTGCTCGACGAGGCCCTCCATGCCCTCGGCGACATCGACGACCACGGGCGCGGCGTGCTCGGCACGGGCAGCGGATGGAACGCGGCGGCGATCGAGGCGGCCCTGCGCGCTGCCGTCGTCGACGGGCTCGGGATCAAGCCCAAGCTCGCGTTCGGCCCCCTGCGCACCGCCGTCTCGGGGCAGCGGATCTCGCCCCCGCTCTTCGAGTCCATGGAGATCCTCGGCAAGACCTCGACCCTGGCCCGGCTCCACGCCCTGCGTGCGAGTCTCTGAGCCCCCTCGAGCGGCAGCGAAAGTACCTGCCGCTTGAGTGGTTGGGGATTTGGGGAGTGGGTGAGCGGGCCGGTAGTATCGACCCTCGGTTCGCCCGCTCCGCTGGTCACTCGTGATGTGCGGAAGGCGATACCCCCTTGGGGTATGGTGTAATTGGCAACACGGCTGATTCTGGTTCAGTTGTTCTAGGTTCGAGTCCTGGTACCCCAGCGCACGACACGTCTCCCGGAACACGCTTTCGGCAGGCAGGTCGATTCGGAGAAAGCAGCCGCCACCCGGTAAGGTTTGCTCCGTTGTCCGGCGCCGACTGATGTGCCGCACACAGCTAGGGCCCCGTTGTGTAGCGGCCTAGCACGCCGCCCTCTCAAGGCGGTAGCGCGGGTTCGAATCCCGTCGGGGCTACTCATCATGTCGAGATCTGGCGCCTTGTCGTTGCCGATAGGCGGCCAGCTCGGGCGGTCGCCGCAGCCCTTCATGCGGCGCCGCTGCCCGCGCGAGCGGTCGATGAACGCTCGGGTGCATGCCTGGTCGGCGCACTGTTGCAGTCAGCGCCTGTCCGGGCTGGCGTGCAGGTCGAGGCAGTCGCGCGCGAGAAGCGCAGGGACGGCGTCGAGGTCGCCGTCGCAGTGAATCCGTTGTCGTCCAGGCTGAGCGCGGGCGGCGGGGCTGCGGTAGCGCGGTCGACCGGCGCGCGATCGGCAGGGTCGAGGGGCTATTCGCTGTCGGTGAGGGGCGCGCGCTCGTTACAGCGTGGTGAGTGAGGCGTTCTCCGCGGCGGGTTGTGACACTTCGAGGTCCCGGTTGTGGAGAACGGGGTGGGGTGTCGGTGGGGTGACCTAGGCTGGACACATGTTCGAACAGGATGGGGTCGCCGCCGGTGCTGGTGCTGGTGCTGGTGCTGGTGCTGGCGTTTGGGGCGTGGTGGCGGCGGCGGTGGCCGGGGGCACGGCGGCGCCGTTCGACGCGGCGGCCCGGCTGGCTGGGCTCAGCGATGGTGACCTGCTGGGTTTGGGCCAGGATGAGGCGTTGGCGGTGGTCGAGGTGAGCCAGGCGTTGCTGGCTGCGGCGGCGGCGGTGCAGGCGTTGGCGGTGGAGGCGTTCACCCGCCGCGAGCAGGACGACAT
>JBBRZC010000001.1:0-67414 GCA_038237075.1 Actinomycetales bacterium | reverse complement strand
CTGGGAGCGCACCTGCTGGCGTGGTCCGACCTGCTGTGCACGATCGCGGGGCTCCCGCCGCTGCCCGAGGGCGTCATCGCCCTCCCCGGCCAGCGGCGGTGACGGCCCCGGAGGCGTCCGACGGGGAGACGCTCGCGGGGGGGCCGTCCGAGGCTGACGAGCCCGACGCGGACGAGTCGGATGGCGAGGCGACCGAGCCCGAGCGAGTCCTCACCCCCCTGCTGGCACCCGCCGACGGCATACCGGACGTCGTCGTCGACGAACGTCGCCTCGTCGAGGCCGGCTGGGCCATCGCCGCCGGCACGGGTCCGGTTGCCATCGACGCCGAGCGGGCATCCGGGCACCGCTACGGGCAGAGGGCCTACCTCATCCAGCTGCGCCGCGCCGGCTCGGGGACGTGGCTCATCGACCCCATCGCCTGCCCCGACCTCGGCCCCGTCTCGGAGGGCATCGGTGACGCCGAGTGGGTCCTTCACGCCGCGAGCCAGGACCTCGTCTGCCTCGCCGAGGTGGGCCTGAAGCCCCGCGACCTCTTCGACACCGAGCTCGGCGCCCGGCTCGTCGGGCTGCCCCGCGTCGGTCTCGGCGCGGCGGTCGAGCACTACCTGGGCCTCTCGCTGGCCAAGGAGCACTCCGCCGTCGACTGGTCGACGCGGCCGTTGCCGGAGCCCTGGCTGCGCTACGCCGCGCTCGACGTCGAGGTCCTCGTCGAGCTGCGCGACGGCATCGCCGCCGACCTCGAGCATCAGGGCAAGACCGAGTGGGCCCGGCAGGAGTTCGAGGCGCTGAAGTCCTTCGACGGGCCTCCGGTGAGGGTGGACCCCTGGCGCCGCACGTCGGGCCTGCACCGGGTCCGCAGGCGCCGCGGGCTGGCGACGGTCCGGGAGATCTGGCAGGCGCGCGAGAGCCTCGCCGAGCAGCGCGACATCTCCCCGGGCCGGGTCCTGCCCGACGCCGTCATCGTCGAGCTGGCCCTCGCCACCCCGCAGACGCTCGCCGACATCGAGGCGGTCCGCGAGATGCGCGCCGCGCGCCGCAACGCCCGCATCTGGCTCGACGCGATCCGTCGGGGCGCCGCGCTGCCCGACTCGGCTCTGCCCGCTCTGACGGTGCCGGGCACCGGGCCGCCGCCGCCGCGGGCCTGGGCCGACCGCGACCCCGTCGCTGCCGCCCGGCTCGCCCAGGCCCGGGGTGAGATCACGGCCTTCGGTCTCGAGCACCGAGTCCCCGTCGAGAACGTCCTCACTCCCGATGTGCTGCGCCGGATCCTCTGGACGCCGCCCTCCGACGTCAGCGAGGCCGGGATCCTCGTCGCACTCCGAGCCATGGGAGCCCGTCCCTGGCAGGTGCAGGCCACGGCACCTGCCATCGTCCGGGCGTTCGCCGACCACCCGTGACCACCCTCACGTCGGGCCGCGCGACGGCCCCGGTTACCCGCGAGTAGCATCGGTCTCGGTCGGCCATCGCCGCACCCTCGTCCGATCGTCTTCAGGAGGCCCGACATGCCCCGCTCCCTGCGTGAGGTCGTCTTCGTCGAGGGGGTGCGCACCCCGTTCGGCAAGGCCGGTGACCGGGGCATCTACGCCCAGACGCGTGCCGACGACCTCGTCATCCGGTGCATCCGCGAGCTCCTGCGCCGCCACCCCGAGCTGCCCCGCGAGCGGGTCGAGGAGGTCGCCATCGCCGCGACGACCCAGATCGGCGACCAGGGCCTGACCCTCGGCCGCACCGCCGCGCTCCTCTCCGGCCTGCCCAGGACGACCCCCGGCTACTCCATCGACCGGATGTGCGCCGGCGCCATGACCGCCGTGACCAACACCGCCTCGGCCATCGCGTTCGGCGCCTATGACGTCGCGGTCGCCGGCGGGGTCGAGCACATGGGGCACCACCCGATGGGCGAGGGCGTCGACCCCAACCCGCGGATCCTCGCCGAGAGGATCGTCGACCCCTCGGCGCTGGTCATGGGCGCCACCGCCGAGAACCTCCACGACCGCTTCCCCACGCTCACCAGGGCGCGCTGCGACGCGTATGCCGTGGAGTCCCAGGAGCGGCTGGCCAAGGCCTACGCGAACGGCCAGATCCAGCCCGACCTCGTCGCCGTCGCCACCCGTGACGTGGAGCGGGGCTGGGGCCTCGCGACGGTCGACGAGCCGCCGCGCCCCGGGACGACCCTCGAGGACCTCGCCGCCCTGAAGACCCCCTTCCGGGCCCACGGCCGGGTCACCGCCGGCAACAGCGCCGGGCTCAACGACGGCGCGACCGCCTGCCTGCTCGCCAGCGAGTCGGCCGCTGCCGAGCTGGGGCTCCCGGTGCGGATGCGCCTCGTCTCCTACTCCTTCGTCGGCGTCGAGCCCGAGGTCATGGGCATCGGCCCGGTGCCGGCGACCGAGAAGGCCCTGAGGCAGGCCGGGCTGGGCATCGACGCCATCGGGCTCTTCGAGCTCAACGAGGCCTTCGCCGTGCAGGTGCTCGCCTTCCTCGAACACTTCGGCATCGCCGACGACGACCCCCGCGTGAACCCGTACGGCGGGGCCATCGCCGTCGGGCACCCGCTCGCGTCGTCCGGCGTGCGGCTCATGACCCAGCTCGCCCGCCAGTTCGAGGAGCGCCCGGAGGTCCGCTACGGCCTCACCGCGATGTGCGTCGGGATCGGCATGGGCGGCGCGGTGGTCTGGGAGAACCCCCACCACCCCGACTACGGCACCGAAGGCGGTGGCACCGAGACGACGAGTGCGCCGACCCGCGACGAGAAGGGCGCCCGACCATGACGACCGCCACGACCACCACGACCGCCGGGCGCGACACCGCGCCTGCCGCCCGCCCCGACGAGGTCGTCACCCACACCCCGGTCCGGGACATCGCCCTGCCCGGCGGCGTCGGCACGCTTGCCCTGATCACCCTCGACAACGGCTTCGACCACACCAAACCCAACACTTTCGGGCCCGCGACCGTGGCGGGCCTGCAGGAGACCCTCGACGGCATCGCCGCACGCGTGGCGGCCGGAGAGGTCCACGCCGTGGGCATCACCGGCAAGCCCTTCGTCTTCGCCGTCGGGGCCGACCTCCTGGCCGTCTCCGGCATCCGCTCCCGCGACCAGGCCCTCGCCGGGGCCCGGGCCGGGCACCGCGCCTTCGCGGCGATCATGGACCTCGGCGTGCCCACCTTCGCCTTCGTGAACGGGGCGGCCATGGGCGGCGGGGTCGAGATCGCCCTGGCCTGCGACCACCGCACGATGTCCGCGGGCGTGCCGGCCGTGGCACTGCCCGAGACCTTCCTCGGCCTCGTGCCCGGCTGGGGCGGCTGCTACCTCCTGCCGCGCCTCGTCGGGCCGTCCAACGCCCTCAAGGTCATCATCGAGAACCCGATGAACACCAACCGGATGCTCACCGGCCCCCAGGCCCTCGCGCTCGGGATCGCCGACGCGATGTTCGAGCCGGCCGACTTCCTCGAGGAGTCGCTGCGCTGGGCCGCCGCGGTGGTCGCCGGTGAGGTCCGGGTCGAGCGAGCCGAGGTGACGCGCGACGAGGCCGAGTGGGCCGCCGCGGTCAAGGGCGCCAGGAAGGTCGTCGACCTCAAGACGGGCGGCCAGTCGCCGGCGCCCTACCGAGCCCTCGAGCTGGTCGCCGCCGCCCGCACCGCGACGCGCGACGAGGCGTTCGCCGCCGAGGACGAGACGCTCGCCGACCTCGTCATGGGTGACGAGCTGCGAGCCGGGCTCTACGCCTTCGACCTCGTGCAGCGCCGCGCCAAGCGGCCGGCCGGCGCGCCCGACAAGGCGCTCGCCCGACCCCTGACGAAGGTCGGCATCGTCGGTGCCGGGCTCATGGCGACCCAGCTCGCGTTCCTCTTCGCGCAGCGGCTCGAGGTGCCGGTCGTCCTCACCGACCTCGACCAGGCCCGGGTCGACCACGGCGTCGCCTCCGTGCACGCCGAGGTCGACGCGCTGCTCGCCAAGGGCCGGCTCACCCACGACCGGGCCAACCGGCTCACGTCCCTGGTCACCGGGTCCACTTCCAAGGCCGGCTTCGCCGACGCGGACTTCGTCATCGAGGCCGTCTTCGAGGAGCTGGCCGTCAAGAGGACGGTCCTGCGCGAGGTCGAGGCAGTCGTCTCCGACACCTGCGTCCTCGCCACGAACACGTCCTCGCTGTCGATCACCGCGATGGCCGCGGACCTCGCCCACCCGGAGCGGGTCGTCGGGTTTCACTTCTTCAACCCCGTGGCGGTGATGCCGCTGCTCGAGATCGTCCGGGGCGAGCACACCGACGACGCGACACTCGCGACGGCTTTCGCCACCGGGAAGACCCTGCGCAAGACCTGCATCCTCGTCAACGACTCGCCGTCGTTCATCGTCAACCGGCTGCTCGGGCGGTGGATGGGCGAGGTCGCCAGGGTCGTCGACGAGGGCACCCCCATCGAGGTGGCCGACGCCGCCCTCGCGGGGCTGGCTCCGATGCCTCCGTTCGTCCTGCTCGGCCTCGTCGGCCCGGCGATCGCGTTGCACAACAACGAAAGCCTGGCCGCCGCGTTCCCCGACCGGTTCTACGTCTCCGAGGGGCTTCGCCGGGTGGTCGCCGCCGGGAAGCGAGCGTTCTACATTTGGCCCGAGGGCCGGCCCGTCGTCGACCCCGAGGTCCGCGCCCTGATGCCCACACCCGAGCACCCCGTGGCCCTCTCATCCGACGAGATCCGCGAGCGCGTCCTGACCGTCATCGCCGACGAGGCCCGCCGGATGCTCGACGAGGGCGTCGTCCAGGCCCCCATGGACCTCGACCTCGCGATGATCACGGGCGCCGGCTTCCAGTTCTGGAACGGCGGCGTCACCCCCCTGCTCGACCGCACCGGCATCGCCGAGAAGGTCACCGGACGGCGGTTCCTGCCGCCCGGTGCCGCCAGCGTCCCCGGCTGAGCGGGAACCCCCCAGAACGGCGAGGTATGCCGCGAGCTCGCCTTCGCGGCATACCTCGTCCTTTGTCTCGGGGGCACGCTCGCCACCCCGCCCGCGGCGCGCCGCGAGGAGCCGTTGCCCCGGCATATCTCATATGTGAGATATCCTCGGGATATGACCGTCACTGATACCTACCTGGTGCGCATCGGATCCCTGATCCGCGACGCACGCCGTCACAAGGGTCTGACCCAGGCAGAGCTGGCCCGTTCGCTGGGCACCAGCCAGAGCGCCGTGGTGCGCATCGAGCAGGGCCAGCAGAACCTCAGCCTGGAGACGCTGGCCCGCATCGGCGCGAGCCTCGACTCGGAGTTCGTCTCGCTCGGCCACTCCGGCCCGCAGCACCTGCGCATCGTCGGCGGCACCCAGCTCACCGGCGCGATCGACGTCAAGACGTCGAAGAACGCCGCAGTCGCCCTGCTCTGCGCGTCCCTGCTCAACCGCGGGCGCACCACGCTGCGCCAGCTCGCCCGGATCGAGGAGGTCAACCGGATCATCGAGGTCCTCAGCTCGATCGGTGTCCGTACCCGCTGGCTGCCCGACAGCAGCGACCTCGAGATCACCCCACCCGCCGTCCTCGACCTCGAAGGGATCGACGTCGAGGCCGCGCGGCGCACCCGCACCGTGCTCATGTTCCTCGGGCCGCTCCTCCACGACCACCCCTCCTTCCGGCTGCCCTATGCCGGCGGCTGCGACCTCGGCACCCGGACCGTCGAGCCGCACATGGCCGCCCTGCGCCACTTCGGCCTCGACGTCACGGCGACGCACGGCTTCTACGAGGCGGTGCGCGACCCGAGCCGCAGCTCGCAGCGGCCCATCGTGCTCACCGAGCGCGGCGACACGGTCACCGAGAACGTCCTGCTCGCCGCGGCGCGGCACGAGGGCGTCACGGTGATCCGCAACGCGAGCCCGAACTACATGGTCCAGGACCTCTGCTTCTTCCTCGTCAAGCTCGGCGTGCGGATCGAGGGCATCGGCACCACCACGCTGACCGTCCACGGGGTGGGCACGATCGACGTCGACGTGGAGTACTTCCCCTCGGAGGACCCCATCGAGGCGATGAGCCTGCTGGCCGCGGCCGTCGTCACCGGCTCGTCGATCACCATCCGCCGGGTCCCCATCGAGTTCATGGAGATCGAGCTCGCCACCCTCGAAGGCATGGGCATGAAGTACGACCTCACCCCGGAGTACATGTCCGCCAACGGCAAGACCCGGCTCGTCGACCTCACGACCATCCCCGGACCGCTGACCGCGCCGATCGACAAGATCCACCCGCTCCCCTTCCCCGGCCTCAACATCGACAACCTCCCCTTCTTCGCCCTCATCGGGGCGATGGCCGAGGGCACGACGATGCTGCACGACTGGGTCTACGACAACCGGGCCATCTACCTCACCGAGCTGACCAAGCTCGGCGCCAAGGTGCAGCTCCTCGACCCGCACCGGGTGCTCATCGAGGGGCCGACCAGGTGGCGCGCCGCCGAGGTCATGTGCCCGCCGGCGCTGCGTCCCGGCGTCGTCGTCCTCCTCGCCATGCTGGCCGCGCCCGGCACCTCGGTGCTGCGCAACGTCTACGTCATCAACCGTGGCTACGAGGACCTCGCCGACCGGCTCAACGCCCTCGGCGCGACCATCGAGGTCTTCCGCGACATCTGATCTCTCTGGCATCTGATCTCTCCGGCATCTGATATCCCTGAGACATGGAGGACCGCCCCGCCGAGCCCGTGACCCTCGCCGAGCTGGTCGCGAGGGCGCGGGCGCTCGCGCAGCAGGGCGGGCGGCAGGTCCTCGGCGTGACCGGCTCCCCGGGAGCCGGCAAGTCCACCGTGGCCCGACAGCTGGTCACCGCCCTCGGCCCTGATGTCGCGGCGCTCGTCCCGATGGACGGCTTCCACTACGCCAACACGGTGCTGCACAGCCTGGGTCGGCGCGACCGCAAGGGCGCGTGGGACACCTTCGACGCGGACGGCTACGTCGACCTCCTGCGCCGGCTGCGGAGCCGGGCCACATCCGTGGTCTACGCACCCGACTTCGACCGGGACGTCGACGAGCCCATCGGGTCGGCGCTCCCCGTGGCACGCGAGGTGCCCCTCGTGGTCACCGAGGGCAACTACCTGCTGTCCGACCTCGGCTCGTGGTCGGCCGTGCTCCCGCTCCTCGACGAGTCCTGGTTCCTCGAGATCGACCCGGCGACCCGGATCCACCGGCTCGTCGCCCGGCACGAAGGGTTCGGGATGAGCCATGAGCAGGCGGTGGCCTGGGCCGGTGGCACCGACCAGACGAACGCCGAGATCGTGCAACGCTGCCGCGACCGCGCCACCGCGGTCCTCCGCGTGCTCCCGGCGTAGCCGCCGACCCGGGCCCCCCGCGAGCGCGATGGCGCGGGCTCCCCTAGGGTCGGCGTCATGTCGGCGCAGACCTCGTCCTCGTCCCTCGGTGCCCCGGTCGACCTTCACGGCCGCACGGCGATGGTCACCGGCGCCGCAAGCGGCATCGGAGCGGCGACCGTGCACCGCCTCGTCGTCGCCCGCGCGCGGGTGTATGCCGTGGACCGCGACGAGGCGGGTCTGGCCCACCTCACCGACCTCGAGGGAGTGACGGCGGTCCGAGCCGACCTCGCCGACCTCGACGGGCTGGCCGCGCTGCCGACCGACGTGGACATCCTCGTCAACAACGCCGGCATCCAGCACATCGCGCCCGTCGAGGAGTTTCCGCTGGAGCGCTTCGAGCTCATCCTCGACCTCATGCTGCACAGCCCGTTCCGCCTGGTCCGGCAGGTGCTCCCCCACATGTACGAGCGCGGCTGGGGCCGTGTCGTCAACATCTCCAGCGCCCACGGGCTGCGGGCCAGCGCCTACAAGAGCGCCTACGTCGCCGCCAAGCACGGGCTCGAGGGACTCTCGAAGGTCGTCGCGCTCGAGGGCGCCGGCAGGGGGGTCACGAGCAACTGCATCAACCCCGGCTACGTGCGAACCCCGTTGGTGGAGAAGCAGATCGCCGACCAAGCCATGACTCGCGGCATACCCGAGTCCGAGGTCGTCGAGAAGGTCATGCTCGAGGCGATGGCGGTCAAGCGGCTCATCGAGCCGGCCGAGGTCGCCGATCTCGCCGCCTTCCTCTGCGGGCCCTCCTCCGCATCCATCACGGGAGCCTCGATGGTCATCGACGGCGGCTGGACGGCCCACTGACGAGGGCCCCTTCACCAGGGCTAGGGTCGCGGGCATGCGCGAGTTCCTCGTCACCGAAGCGGTCCGCGAGTATGCCGTCGCCCACGGGAGCCGGCAGCCCGACGACGTCGTGCGCCGGCTGAGGTCCAGCACCGCCGAGCTGGGCCACGTCTCGGGAATGCAGATCGGCGACGACCAGGGTCAGCTGCTGACGCTGCTGACCCGGCTCGTCGGGGCCCGCCGGGCGGTGGAGGTGGGGACCTTCACCGGGTACTCGAGCCTGTGCATCGCCCGAGGGCTGGCCGAGGGTGGCTCGCTGCTGTGCTGCGACGTCAGCGCGGAGTGGACCGCGATCGGTCGCGTGGCGTGGCGCAGCGCCGGCCTGGACGACCGGATCGAGCTGGTCATCGCGCCCGCCATCGACACGCTGCGCAGCCTTCCCGACGGGCCGCACCTCGATCTCGTGTTCATCGACGCCAACAAGCCCGGCTACGTCGACTACTGGGCCGCACTGGTGCCCAGGGTCCGCTCCGGCGGTCTGCTGCTGGCCGACAACACCCTGTGGAGCGGCGCCGTCGTCGCCGACGACCCCATCGACGACGACACGCGGGCCATCCGGTCGTTCAACGACGTCGTGGCCGGGGACGACCGTGTCGAGGCCGTCGTCCTGACCGCCTTCGACGGCCTCACGATCGCCCGCAAGCTCTGAGCGCGGGGCCGCGCTGCGGCACACCCCTGTCGTCGCGTCCGGGGCTCTGGGCACCAGCACCGCCGCGACCCCGGACGCAAGCGCGTCAGGCGCTGGCAGCCCCGTCCAGCAGGCGCTCGACGGCGTCCACCACGACGGCGACCCCCGGGTCGGCGAAGACCACCGTGTAGTGGTTGACCGCCGGCACCGGCGTGACCCGGATCGTGGCCGGCAGGCCGAGCGCGGCGAGGCGCTGCTCGTCGTAGAGGCCCTGGGGTTCGTCCATGAGGCCCCGCTCGGCCCAGAGGAGCTCGACGGGGACCCCCGCCGCGACGGCCTTGGCCGCCGCCCCGTGGACCTCGGCGTCGGCGAGGATGCCCGCGCCGTCGGCCCGCACCGCTGCGAGGACGCACGAGCTCACCCACTCGCCGTTGGCGTGCTCGGCCGGCACGAGGTCGTGCAGGAGGAAACGGCGCACCGCGCGTCCCCGCGGACCGTCGAGGGTGGGCCCGACGGCCGGGTGCCGGCGCCAGAAGTCGACGTAGGCGTTGGGGCTGGCGAACCTCATCCCGAGCCGGGCCATGGCCGGGCCGATGACCGCCTGGAGCGCGGCGTCGACGTCGAGGCCTGCCGGCACGGGAAACGCCAGACCTCCGTCGACGAGGGCCACACCGGCAACCCGCTCCGGGCCTCGGGCAGCGGCGAGCGCGACGACGAACGCGCCCATCGAGTGACCGACGAGCACCGGCCGCGACCCGAGGGCGTCGGCGATCGCCAGCACGTCGTCGGCGTGGGCCGCCACCCCGTATGGTCCGGCGACGGCTCGGCTGTCGCCCCGGCCGCGTAGGTCGGGCGCGAGGACCCGCACGCTTCCGGGGCCGCGGCGGCGGGCGATCTCCTCGGCGACCCGGGTCCAGCTCAGCCCGTTGGCGGTGATGCCGTGGACGGCGACGACGACGGGCGCGTCGCCGGCCGGCTCGCCGACACTGAGGTCGTGCACGGCGAGGCCGTGGACAGCGACGTCGGGGGCCGGCGGTGCGGCCGGCAGCTCACGGCGCCTCTCGGTGCTCCTGGGCTCCATGGGCTCACTCCTCTGCTCGGGCGAGGCGCCGGCCGGTGCCGGTCGGCGCAGGTGACGCGATCCGGACCGCGGTCAGCGGCCGAGCGCCTGGGTCAGCCGGTCGGCGATCGCGTCGGGTGTCAGCCCGATCTCCTCGAGGACCTCACCGCGCGAGGCATGCTCGAGGAACCGCTTCGGTATGCCGTGCAGGTGCACCGGCACCTGGAGGCCCGCCTCGCGCAGGGCCTGGGTCACCTGCGACCCGACACCCCCGATGACGAGGTTGTCCTCGATCACGGCCACCGCGCCGGCGCCGCGGGCGAGGTCGACGAGGTCGACGCTGACCGGCAGGCACCAGCGCGGGTCGACGACCCGCACCGAGTGACCCTGTGCTGTGAGCTTCTCGGCCACCGACATCGCCGTCGTGGCCATCTCGCCGAGCCCGACGACGAGGAGGTCCACCTGCGCCGGCCCGGGTTCGAAGAGGACGTCGACGGAGCCGGCGGTGCGCAGCGCCGGCAGCGGAGCAGGCGGGTTCTGCTTCGAGAAGCGGATCACGCTGGGGGCGTCGGCGATGTCGACCGCCTCGTCGAGAGCCCGGGCCAGCTCGTGCGCGTCGCGCGGGGCGGTCAGGTGCAGCCCCGGCACCATGCCGGTGACGGTCATGTCCCACATGCCGTTGTGCGAGGCCCCGTCGGTGCCGGTGACCCCCGCCCGGTCGAGGACGAACGTCACGCCGGCACGGTGCAGGGCGCAGTCCATGAGCAGCTGGTCGAACGCCCGGTTGAGGAACGTCGCATAGACGCAGACCACCGGGTGCAACCCGCCGAAGGCGAGGCCCGAGGCCATGGTGACCGCGTGCTGCTCCGCGATGCCGACGTCGAAGACCCGGTCGGGGTAGCGCTCGGCGAACTCCCGCAGCCCGACGGGGATGAGCATTGCCGCAGTGATGGCGACGACGTCGTCGCGCCGGGCGGCGACGTCGAGCAGGGCGTCGCTGAACTCGTCCGTCCAGATCCGCCCCTTGACCTGCAGCGGCAGGCCGGTCTCGGGGTTGATCTTGTCAACCGCGTGGAACCGGTCGGCCTCGTCCTTGCGGGCGAGGTCGTAGCCGCGTCCCTTCTGGGTCAGGACGTGCACGAGCACGGGGCCGCCGAACGCCCGGGCCCGGCGCAGGGCCGCCTCGACGGCCGGCTCGTCGTGGCCGTCGATGGGGCCGAGGTACTTCAGCCCGAGGTCCTCGAACATTCCCTGCGGCGCGACGATGTCCTTGAGGCCCTTCTTCATCCCGTGGACCGCGCCATACATCGCGCCCCCGATGACCGGCGTGCGTGCCAGGGCGTTCTTGCCCCAGTCGAGGAAGTTCTCGTAGCCGCGGGTCATCCGCAGCGTCGCGAGGTGGTCCGCGAGGCCTCCGGTCGTCGGGGCGTAGGACCGCGCGTTGTCGTTGACGACGATGACGAGCGGCAGGTCCTTGTCGGCGGCGATGTTGTTGAGCGCCTCCCAGGCCATCCCGCCGGTCAGCGCCCCGTCACCGATGACGGCCACGGTATGCCGGTCGCGCCGGCCGGTGAGCCGGCGCGCCTTGGCGATGCCGTCGGCCCAGGAGAGGGCCGTGGAGGCGTGGGAGTTCTCGACGACGTCGTGCTCGGACTCGGCCCGGCTCGGGTAGCCGGACAGGCCACCCTTGGTCCGGAGCCGGGCGAAGTCGTGCCGGCCGGTGAGCAGCTTGTGCACGTAGGCCTGGTGGCCCGTGTCGAAGACGACCGTGTCCATGGGCGAGTCGAACACCCGGTGGATGGCGATCGTCAGCTCGACGACCCCGAGGTTGGGGCCGAGGTGGCCGCCTGTGCGCGAGACGGAGGTGATGAGGAAGTCCCGGATCTCCTGGGCGAGGAGGGGCAGCTCCGCAGGCCGTAGGGCCTTGAGGTCGTCCGGTCCGTCGATCGAGTCGAGCAGTGCCACGGTTGGTGCCGGTCCTTTCGCGGGGTCGGTCGAGTCTAGGACCTTTGCCGGACGGCTCCATGTCCGCGGCGGGTTTCAGTGCACCGTGACGGTGACATCGACGGGTACCCGCAGCACGGTGACCTCGCCATCGGCGGCGACGTCGAGGTCGACGCGCCCGCCGCAGAAGACCAGGCCCTCCACCCGCATCGCCCCGAAGGCGGCGGGCCGGGCCGGGTGCACGTGGAGCGTGCGGGTAGGAGCATCGGCGGACAGTCCGAGGGCGACCGAGACCAGGGCCACCGCGGATGCCGCCGACCAGGCCTGCGGGCGGCACGCTGCCGGGTAGGGCGCCGGCTTCCCGAGCGCGGCGGCGCCGGAGTAGAGCTCGGGCCAGCGGTAGTCGAAGGCCTCGGCGGAGGCCAGCAGGGTCCGGGCCACCCGCACCGCGTCGGCGCTCCGGCCCTCCTGGGACAGGCCCAGTGCGACGATCGCCGTGTCGTGGGTCCAGATCGAGCCTGTGTGGTAGCCGATCGGGTTGAACCCGCCGTTGTCCGACCCGAGGGTGCGGATCCCGTAGCGGTCCAGCAGGGCAGGGCCGGTGAGGTGGCCGGCGACGCTGTCGACCTCCTGAGGGGTGAGCAGACCCGTGCCGAGCGCGTGTCCCATGTTGGACGCGAGCCCGTCGACGAGCCGGCCGGTCCCGTCGACCGCGATGCCGAGGTAGGGATCACCCGCTCCGGTTACCCAGAACCGGTTCCTCACCGCGACACGCATCGCCGCGGCCCGCTCGCGCACCTGCTCGGCCCCCCCGCGCCCGAAGGCGGTGAAGAGGCGGGCGGCGCACTCGAGCGCGTGGACGGCATACGCCTGCGCCTCGATGAGAGCGATGGGTGCCGTGGCGATGCTGCCGTCCCGGAACCGGACGGCGTCGCCGGAGTCCTTCCAGCCCTGGTTGGACAGGCCGCTCCCGGACTCGTCGATGTACTTGAGCAGGCCGTCCTCGTCGGGGACCGCGTCGGTGACGAGCCAGTCGACGGCGGCGTCGAGGGTGCCCAGCATCTCCAGGACGTCGGCATCGGCAAGGCCCCACTGCCAGGCGTCGTGGAGCAGGAGCACCCACAGGGCCGTGGCGTCGACGGTGCCGTAGTAGACCGAGGGGAGAGTCATGCCGCTCTCAGGGTCGACGTAGGGGAAACGGCGGACCTCATGGGGGATCTTGCCCGGCGCCTCGGCCGAGCCGATGTCGTAGCGCGAGCCCTGGCGTCGCGCGAGGCTGCGCAGGGTGCCGCGGGACAGCGCGGTGCCGATGGGCAAGGTCAGGCGCGCGGCCCACACCGAGTCACGACCGAAAAGCGTTAGATACCAAGGAGTTCCGGCTCCGGCGAAGACGTCTCCGGGGTCGGACGGATCGGTGAGGGCGAGCGCCCGGAGGTCCTCGATCGCCCCCGAGAAGGTCGGCTCGAGGCGAGGGTCGGTGCCGCTGACGCACACCTCGTCCCACTCCAGGAGTGCTCCGCCCGGCTCGGCGTCGAGCTCGGAGGGCCGCCGTCGGGTCGTCGTCACGGCGAGGCTCACGGACGTCTCGTGCTGGGGCTCGAGCGTGAGGTCGAAGTGGGCCACGACGACGTCGCCCTGCGCCTCGAGCCGGTCAGGCGCCGGGTCGAAGGTCGCCCGGCAGGTGTGCCAGTCGGTGGCGAACCCGGCTCCTGCCGGGAGCAGCGTCGGCGAGACGGGGGGCAGGTCGAAGTGCCCCGACTTGATCGTCCCGATCGGAGCGGCGTCGCTGGCGACCCGGATCGTGAGGATCGTGGAGAGGGGGCCGTCGGCGCGGGAGATCACCGAGACCGACTCGACCATCCCGGCGTCCACGAGCCGCCGGTGGCGGCGGACCTCCACCACGGGGTCGGGCGTGACGGAGCCGATGTTGCGGGCCGAGGCGAAGAACTCGGCGCGGGCACCGAGGGCACCGTCCGCCACCGGGCTGGGCCGCTCGCCGCCGACGAGGACGGAGAGCTCGCTCACCGCGCGCCGATCGTCGACGTAGAGCCCCCCGGCTCCGTCCGGCGCCATGTCCCCGGCCCGTGACGAGAGCGCGGTGACGTTGCCGCGGACGCTGACGTTGAGCTCGTGGAGCCAGGGCTGGCGGGGGACCACCTTCGACATCTCGACCATCTGCCTTCGGTTGGGGGTCCGGAGCGGCCTGCTGCTCCGCGGGGTGGGGGCCCGTCTCCGGCCACGGGGGCCGTGGGTCTCGATCTGGCCACGGGATCTTGACAGCAGACCGTATCCGGGGAACCATCCCGTGCTAACGATATGAACGTTCAAATGGATGTCAAGTCTCGTCTTGTGAACGTTCCACAGTCCGGGTCGACGACGTTTGGGAGGAGTGCGGCCAGATGCCCAGGCAGCGGCGCGACCGCGCAACCCTCGTCGACGTGGCCCGTGCCTCCCAGGTGTCCCGGCAGACCGTGAGCAACGCGCTGAACAACCCCGAGCGCGTCGCCTCCGACACCCTCGAGCGTGTCCAGCTCGAGATCGCCCGCCTCGGGTTCCGTCCCAACCGGGCCGCCCGGTCGCTGCGCCGCCGGCGTGCCAACGCCATCGGGTTCCAGGTCGAACGCGACACCGCCCGGGTGTTCAACGACATCCACGACCCTTTCCTGTCGGCCCTGACGGGATGCGCCCAGGCCGACGACGCCCACGTCATCACCTTCGTCGCCGACGACGACGTCCTCGCGACCTACGACCACCTCCTCGCCACCCAGGTCGTGGACGGGTTCGTCCTCGCCCACACCCACCGCCACGACCCCCGGGCCGACTGGCTGCGCGAGCGCGACGTGCCCTTCGTCTCGTTCGGGCGCATCTGGGACAACCCCACGGTCACGTCCTGGGTCGACGTCGACGGCCACGCCGGGACCATCGAGGCGGTCGAGCACCTGCGCGAGGCCGGCTACCGGCAGGTCGCCTGGCTCGGCTGGCCCGAGGGCTCGCCGGTCGGCGACGACCGTCGCGCGGGCTGGATCGAGGCGACGGCCGGCCTCGACCAGGACGCCGGCGCCCTGTCCGTGGCCGTGGCCCAGAACGCCCTCGCCGCGGCGCACGCCGCCGGGCCGCTGCTCGGGCGCCTCTCCCCCGGCGACGCGATCGCCTGCGCCTCCGACGTCCTCGCCCTCGGGGTCACCATGGCCCTCGGGCAGCGTGGCCTGCGCGCCGGTGCCGACATCGGCGTCATCGGCTTCGACGACGGCGACCTCGCCGAGGTCTTCGACCTCAGCACCGTGCGTCAGCCCCTGCACGACATCGCCGCGCTGCTCATCCGGATGCTCGAGGCCAGCGCCGAGCCGAGCCACGGCGTCATCGTCACCCCCTCCGTCGTCCCCCGAGCGAGCACGAGGAGATAGCCACCGGCAGCCCACCCGGACCCACCCACCCACCGACCGCACGTCGTCCGCATCCCGGCGCACCTGCGCCACCCCACCCCGGCTCCGCCGGTGAACAGGAGAATCACCATGCAGTCAAGGAAGACTCGGTCGATGAGTGCCGCCGTGGCCCTCGGCGCCGTCGGGACGCTGGCTCTGGCGGCCTGCTCGAGCGGCGGTGGCTTCAGCCAGCCGGCGGCCACCCAGGCCCCGGCCTCGGGACCAGTGGCCCTCAAGATGCTCATCGCGAGCTCGGGCGATGCGGAGACCAACGCGGTCAAGGCGGCCACCGCCGCGTGGGGGAAGAAGAGCGGCAACACCGTCGAGGTGACCGCAGCCGCCAACATGGACCAGCAGCTCGGCCAGGCCTTCGCGGGCGGCGCACCGCCGGACGTCTTCTACGGCGCGGACACCCGCATCGGTGACTTCGCCAAGGCCGGGTACCTCTACGCCTACGGCGACCAGATGGGCAGCATGAAGTTCCTGCCGACGCTGGTGCAGACCTTCACCTACGACGGCAAGCTCCAGTGCGCGCCGAAGGACTACTCCACGCTCGCGCTGGTCATCAACACCGACCTGTGGACCAAGGCCGGGCTCACCGACGCCGACGTGCCCAAGGACTGGGCCTCGCTCGAGACCGTCGCCAAGAAGCTCACCAGCGGACCGGTCACCGGGCTCGTCATCGGCAACGACATCAACCGCGGCGGTGCCTTCATGAAGCAGGCCGGAGGCTGGGTCATCTCGGCCGACGGCAAGAAGATGACGGCCGACCAGCCCGGCAACCTTGCCGGCCTCGAGCAGATCAAGAAGCTGATGACCGACGGCTCGCTCAAGTTCAACACCGACACGACGCCCGCCGCAGGCTGGGGCGGCGAGGCCTTCGGCAAGGCCATCGGAGCGATGACCATCGAGGGCAACTGGATCAAGGGCGCGATGTCCAAGGACTACCCGGGCGTCAAGTTCAAGGTGGTCGAGCTGCCCACGGGCCCCGGGGGCAAGGGCACGCTGGAGTTCAGCAACTGCTGGGCCATCGCCGCCAAGAGCCAGCACCAGGCCGCGGCCGTAGACCTCGTCAAGTTCCTCACCAGCACCGACCAGCAGCTCGCCTTCACCAAGGCGTTCGGCCCGATGCCCTCAACCGAGGACGGGATCGCCGCGTTCAAGACCCAGTACCCCGCCGACGTGCCGTTCGCCGCGGGCGGCGACTATGGCCAGGGCGCGGTCAACGCCCCCGGGCTCGACCCGGTCATCAAGAAGTTCAACTCCAGCATGGCGACGCTGAGCAAGGGCGGCGACCCGAAGGCGATGCTCGCCGAGCTGCAGAAGAACGGCACTGCAGCCCTCGCGGGCTGACCGACCCCCGACCGCGACCGGACGGCATACGGGCCAGTCCCCCGGCCTGTATGCCGTCCGCAAGGAGAGAGCGCCATGCGTCGTAGCAAGAGCGGTATCCACGGCCGTGAGGGCATCGCGGGGTGGCTCTTCACCGCCCCGGTGATCGTCATCCTCGGCCTGTTCCTCTTCATCCCCGTGCTCATGGCCTTCTGGGTGAGCCTCACCAGCTGGGGCGGGAACGGCAACCCGTTCGGGGGCGGCGAGACCGCCAAGTTCGTCGGGGTCTCGAACTACACCGACCTGTTCCTCAAGGACGGCCTGACCCGGAGCACGTTCATGCAGTCGATCGGCAACACCTTCTACTACGTGCTCCTCGTGGTGCCGCTCCAGACCATCACCTCGCTGCTCCTCGCGCTCGTCGTCAACAACAAGCTGCTCAAGGGCAAGAGCTTCTTCCGGACGGCGTTCTACTTCCCCTCGGTGACGAGCTCGATCGCGATCTCCACGGTCTTCCTCTTCCTCTTCTCGAACTCGGGCGCGGTCAACGCCTTCCTCAAGCTGTTCGGGATCACCGGCCCGCAGTGGTTCGCCGACTCGCGCGGCCTCCTGCACCTGTTCCTCGGGCTGTTCGGCGCCGACAACCCCTCGTGGGCTCAGGGCGAGATCTTCGGCCGGACCCTCTGGGAGTGGCTCGCCGGCCCATCGGTCGCCATGTGCGTCATCATCATCCTCGCGATCTGGACGACGACCGGCACCTTCATGCTCATGTTCCTCGCGGCCCTGCAGGACCTGCCCGTCGAGGTCGACGAGGCCGCCGCCCTCGACGGCGTCTCCGCGTGGCAGAAGTTCCGCCTCGTCACGGTCCCCATGCTGCGGCCGGCGATCTTCCTCGTCGTGACCCTCGGCCTCATCGGGACATGGCAGGTGTTCGACCAGATCTACGTGATGGGCAAGGGCAACCCGGACGGGACGACGATGACCCCCGCGTTCCTGTCCTACAACCAGAGCTTCACGTCGCTGAAATACGGCTCCGGCGCGGCGATGGCCTTCGTCGTCTTCCTCATCATCGTCATCCTTACCTGGTTCCAGCGGCGGGTCATGCGCGAGGACAAGAAGCCGAGCCGGTGGCGCCGGCGCAGCACCCTGGCCGGAGCATCCTCCTCCGGCGCCACCGCCGCAGCCACGCCGACCGACACCGCCACGACAGGAGCACGCCGATGAGCACGGCGACCATCCCGAAGAAGGACCAGCCGAGCGAGGTCCGCGACTCCGACCTGCGTCACGTGCGCAACGCCGGCAGCAAGAAGCTCGCCGGGTATGCCGTGCTGGTCATCTTCGCGGTCATCTACCTCTACCCCTTCGCGATCCAGATCGCGACGTCCTTCAAGGACGACCCGCAGGCGGCAGCCAACCCGCTGTCGCTGATCCCGAACCCGTTCGACCTGACGGCATGGAAACGGATGTTCGGCATCGGCTCGGTGGACACGTCGGTGCCGATCATGACCTGGCTCGGCAACTCGGTCCTCGTGACCGTCATCGTCACGGCCTCGCGGGTCTTCTTCGACAGCCTTGCCGGGTATGCGCTGTCGCGCCTGCACTTCCGCGGGCGCAACGCGCTCTTCGCGGCCGTGCTCGCGGTCATGAGCGTGCCCGGAGTCGCGCTGCTGGTGCCGAAGTTCCTCATCGTGACCTATCTCGGCATCTATGACACGTATACCGCGATGATCCTGCCGCTGCTCGTGGACGCCGCCGGTGTCTTCATCATGAAGCAGTTCTTCGACTCGGTGCCGGTCTCGATCGAGGAGGCGGCGCGGATGGACGGGGCCGGGGTCTTTCGGACCTTCTGGTCGGTGGTGCTCCCGATGGCCCGGCCGGCGCTCATCACGCTGACGATCCTCGCCTTCCAGGGGTCGTGGAACGAGTTCAGCCACTTCCTCGTGGTCACGCAGAGCCCCGAGCACAAGACCCTCATCACCGGGCTGGCCAGCCTCACCAGCGGCTCTCTCGGGTCCGGACTCCAGTTCCCGCTCAAGATGGGCGCCGCCCTGCTGACGACGATCCCCGTGGCCATCCTCTTCTTCGCCTTCCAGCGGTACTTCGTCACCGGTGGCAACGAGGGCGGCGTCAAGGGCTGACCGAGGCATCCAGGGTTCCCTCACAGGGAGCCCTGGATGCACCGGGCTCGCTCTGACGACGACCGTCGCACCCATGGAACTGCCGTCCGGGCGCGGGACGAGCTCGCCGTCGTCTCGGCTGCGCGGTCGCGCGGGGGATGCGCACCTCCTGGTCGAGCTGATGCACGAGGCGACCGGCGAGCCGGCGGTCCTGTCGGGCACCTCCGTCGCGGGGTTCGGGTCACGGCACTGCCGCTACGAGTCCGGTCGGGAGGTCGATGTCGCGGTCGTCGGCTTCTCCCCTGCGTGGTCAAGGACGCTGGTCAACGGCGTCGGGCGAGCCATAGCTGCACCGTGGCGTCGATCTGGACATCGTCGGGAAGAACCGCGCCGACAAGGCGCAGGGCCTCGGCGCGCGCCGTAGGACTGAGCGCCAGGTAGGCCGAGACGGTGGCGAGGCGCCCCACGACGTCGGCGGACGTCGTCGTCACGACGCGGGCCAGCTCGCAGTGCTCGCAGTCGATGAGGCCGCCGGCAACAGTCATCTCCTCGATCGACCACGGGTGGGTGACGGCCGGGTCGTCGTCCGGAATCACCTGCTTCTCGATCTCGTGTACGGCTGCGGCGAGGACCGGGTCCGCCAGCTGGACCGGGCTGCCGAACAGCGCGAGCACGCCGTCGGGGACGAGCAGCTCGACGGCGCGGACCCACCTGGTCGCCGGGTCGGTCCAGTGCCAGGCCGCCGCGGCGAAGACCAGCTCGAACCGGCGAGCGGTTTCGAACTGCTCGAAGGCGGTCACCACATGCGCCACCGGCAGCCCGCGGGTTGTTCTCTCGAGGACGTGCGCCATCTTGGCGTCGGGTTCGAGCGCGGTGACGTGGATGCCTCGCGCAGCGAAGAGCCGGGTCGCCTTCCCGGTACCCGCGCCGACCTCGAGTGCGGAACGCAGGGGCCGTCCCGCGTACCGCAGCACCGTGTCGACGACCTCGTTGGGGTAGTCGAGCCGGTAGCGCTCGTACTGGTCCGCGACCGACCCGAATGACAGCCCGCGGATCATTCCGGAGGTTCGCTCACTGCGCGAGCTGGGCACGGCCCATTGATATCAGCAGTCCTGTGAGCTCTCTCGCGGGACGCACCCTTGTCGTTGTCCCGAGATCGCGCACCGCGTCACCTCTGACTCCGCTTCGGGACCCATGAAAGGGGGGGTGCCGTCTTGACGTCATGACGGTGTGGAGATCCTGAACGAATGAGCCGACGTAAGACCACCTTTTGTCTCGACTCCGATGTCAGAACGGGAAGCCGATCAACCACGAGCTGATCGAGAACCTGGCGGACGAAGCCGAACGAGGCTACAAGTCCGGTCATCTCCAGGGCCATCGCCGCGGCCCTGGGCGTCCGCCCCTGGGCGATGCAGCCATGTCGGTGGAATCAGTTCGTCTCGAGCCTGCCCTGCGAGTCGAGGCCGCACAGCGGGCCGCCGCCGACGGGGTCACCGTCTCTGAAGTCATGCGCCGCGCTCTGAGTGAGTATCTCGCGAGAGCATGAGCCCTGACAGGTGACCGAGCCGCTCGCGGGGCCGTGATCCCGTGAGGATGTGCAGCAGCGTCGTCTTGCCGGAGCCGGAGGGGCCCATGATGGCGATGCTCGCCCTCATGGATGGTGAGGCTGACGCCGCCGAGCGGGCGACCTCTCCGGCGCGGGCGGGCCGTACGTCTTGACGACGCTCGACGCCACGAGGGCGGCGGGCGGTCTGTCGGCGGCCGCGCCGTCAGAGGCGCGGGACGAAGTGCTTGCCCTGCATCGCCTCGAGCACCAGGGCGGCGCTGCGCTTGGCCGCCACGAGCCGCAGGCCCTCTGCCTCGAGGTTGGCCAGGATCTCGGCCAGCGCCTCCGTCGTGACGTGCGGGCCGAGCTCGACCCGGGCCTCCCGGTAGGCCTGCCGCATCGCGGCCACCTGCCCGTCGATGTGCCGGTCGGCGAGCCAGGCGAGCGCGATCGGGTTCTTGCGCCACCCGGCATACGCGCGGTAGTCGGGTGGGCAGTGGTCGAGCAGCCAGCCCACCGCCTTGTCCTCCCAGCCCGGCGAGTGCGGCGGCGGCACCGACGGCGGCCACCCGGGCGGGACGGCTGAGCTCACTTGCGCACGCCTCAGAACGCCCGGTGGAGCGGCAACGCGACATGCGAGCGGACGGCCCGCGGACGGATGACGTATGCCGTGCCGCCGGACCCGTCGAGCCAGGCCTTCTCGAGCTGGTGGCGTCGGTAGGTCACCCGGACCCGGTTGTCGTCGGCAACGAGGTGCGACGCCGGGTCGTTGACGACGACGTCGCCGGCGGGCGTGAAACCGACGACGACCATGAGGTGGCCGTTGGTGCCGTACCCGGCGCCGGTCAGCGCCCCCTTGGCGAAGGAGACCGAGATGACGACCGGGACCCCGGAAGCGACGTACACCTCGAGCTCGGTGAAGCTGGGCAGCCGGGTGACGAACCCCTCGAGCCCGGGCCGCGCGGCATACGCCGTGTTGAATGGCCAGTTGCCGCACCCCTGGTAGGCGTAGTCGTAGACGTTGCGGGCGGTGTAGTCCAGCTGGGCGTCGACCGCGGGCTGGACCCACGCCGTGGCAGCGGCACTCGGGGCGGCTCCCCAGTAGGCGAGCACCATGGCCGTCGAGGTCGCCGAGCACCACGCCTCTCCCCCGTTGTCCCACTGCGGGTAGTGGCCCCGGTGCACCTCCTGCGACAGCGTCGGCACAGGCAGCGTCACGCCGCGCGCCGGTCCTGGTGCACTGGCGCCGCTGACGGGGCCGAGCCCGCCGTCGGAGACGACCGCGCTGACGAGCGACACCGTCGGCGTCACGGTCGTGCCGGCGCGGCGGAGCAGGTTGACGGTGAGCTGCCAGTCGTGCAGCCGGTGGGCGCCGCGGGTCTGCAGCGTGTCCGTGAGCACCTGGGCCACCCCGGTGATCTGCCCGTTGACGCTGGTCCGGTGGATCGCCCCGCCGTCGGCGGGGTCGGCGGAGCACCATCGGCCCAGGACGAAGGAGCCGGTTGACGTGCCCGTCTCGTTGGTGCCCCGGACGAGCACTTCGACCCAGGTCCCGTTCGGCGTGTCCGCGTTCCAGGAGGCGACGCGCTCGGCGAAGGCGAAGGCCGTGGCCGTCACCGGCGAGACCCAGGTGGCCTGGTCGTAGACGGCCGTCGCGCCGCCCGGGTCGACGTACTGGCGCCGCGACTGGGGGTGGTCGAGGTAGAGCCCGTCGGGGCCGGTGGCGGCGCCGACAAAGGTGCCCCGCGCGAAGGTCCGGGAGTCGAACCCGAGGAACTGGACCCGGCGCCGCGGAGCGACGGCGGGCACGAACGAGCCGGCCGCCGCGGCCGAGGCGGCCGGTGCGGTGGTGACGCCGGCGGCCAGGACCTGTGGTGCGCCGAGGGCCAGGCCGGCGGTGGCGCCGACTCCGGCGCCGATGACGGCCCGACGTCCGGGGCGCAGCGAGGCGACCAACCGGCGCACCGCCGGCGGCACGTCGGGCGGTGCCGTGACGGACGGAGTGTCGGTGCTCGGGGCGGACGTCCTGGGCTCGGCCATGGTGGCTCGCTTCTCGCGCGGCGTGAACGATTCACACACGCTCGCATCTGAGCGTAAACCCCTCACTCCTCGCGCGTACTCAAGCACACCGGCAGTCTCGCCCATCAGGACCTCCACCGGTTCGACCTCGCGAGGCCCGTAGCCGTCCCTATCGAAGATCATTACGGTAGGCTATCTGATTACCCTTCCGTAAGACTCTCGCTTGCGCAAGAGTGCGAGTGAAGGTTCCGCAACGCGGAGCAAACGGGAAGGATCTCCATGATCGACCCGGGCCAACCTCAGAGACCTCACTCGAGCCGGGGTGAACGTGACGTTCACCGCGGCGGCCAGCGACGAGCCTGGCCAGCCCTCGAGTACGAGGATCGAGAGTGGACGTCCACGGTCAACGAAGGTCACGCGGACGTTCTTCAGCGGATCCGGATGTCCGGTCCCTACAAGGCCGCAGTCCCGCCAATGGTGGCCGACCTGGCGGTTGACCTTGCGCCGGAGACCCTCGCCCTGCACCAGGATGCGGTGGGTGAGGTGATTCGCTTCGACGCGCAGATGGCGACTCTTCCGGTGCCGATGCCGACCGTCTTGCTGCGCACCGAGTCAGCATCGAGCTCCCAGATCGAGCACCTGACCTCAAACGCCCGGAACATCGCCCTGGCCGAGCTCGGCGTCGGCAACAAGTCGAACGCCAGGCTGATCGTCTCCAACGCCCGGGCGATGCGCGCCGCCATGGACGCGGGGGACCAGGTGGACGACCAGACGATCCTGGCCGTCCACTCGAACCTGATGTCCGACTCCAGCCTTGAGGTCGCCGGAGCGTGGCGGGACGAGCAGGTCTGGATCGGAAGCTCAGGCCTGAGTCCGCACTGGGCAGACTTCGTCCCTCCACATGCCGACCGGGTGCCTGCCCTCATCGGCGACCTGGTCGCGTTCTCCCATCGAGCAGACATCCCGCCGATCGCCCACGCTGCACTTCTGCACGCCCAGTTCGAGACGATCCACCCGTTCGTGGATGGCAACGGACGTACTGGTCGCGTCCTGGTGCACACCGTGCTGCGTTCCCACGGGGTCACCCGGCATACCACCGTGCCGGTGTCAGCAGGCCTGCTGCGCTCGCCCGCCCGGTACTTCGCGGCGCTGACCGCGTACAGGGACGGCGACGTGGACCCCATCGTGCAGGAGATGTCGCACGCAGCCCTGGCGGCTGTCGTCAACGGCCGCCGGTTGTCCGACGACATCGTGCAGATCCGCACCGCCTGGATGGACCAGATCACCGCGCGGTCCGACTCCTCCGCGTGGCGACTTGCTGACCTGCTGTTCGCGCAGCCGGTCGTCAACGCGGAGAGGGTCGCCGCCGACCTGCAGATCAGCACCCGTGCGGCGCGTACCGCGATCGACACCCTGGTCCACGCGGGAGTGCTCACCGCGACATCGGACGCGCGACGCAACCGCGTCTGGCTGGCACCCCAGGTGATCACTGCGATCGACGAGTTCTCGCGGCGAGCCGGGCGTCGCACCGTCGGCCGGTGACCGGCACCAGAACCTCACGCCACGCCCGCCCCACGAGTGGGGCGGACCTGCCGAGTCGGTATGCCGGGTGGCCGGTCGCGCGTGGTCGACGTCAGGCGGTGACGAGACTGCGCAGCACGTACTGGAGGATCCCGCCGGCCCGGTAGTAGTCGGCCTCACCGGGGGTGTCGATGCGCACGACGGCGTCGAACTCCACCGGGCCTGCCCCGTCGCGGGTGGCGACGACCTTGACCGTCTTCGGCGTCCTGCCCTCGTTCAGGGCGGTGACGCCGCTGATCGAGAAGGTCTCGGTGCCGTCGAGGCCGAGGGAGTCCGCGTTCTGACCGGCGGGGTACTGCAGCGGGAGCACGCCCATGCCGATGAGGTTGGAGCGGTGGATCCGCTCGTAGCTCTCGGCGACGACCGCCTTGACCCCGAGCAGCCGGGTGCCCTTGGCCGCCCAGTCGCGCGAGGACCCGGAGCCGTACTCCTTGCCCGAGAGGATGACGAGCGGGACGCCCGCCTCCTGGTATGCCGCGGACGCGTCGAAGATGCTCGTCGGCTGTTCACTGTCACTCGGCTCGGCGAGGAAGTTGCGGGTGAAGCCGCCCTCGACGCCGTCGAGGAGGAGGTTGCGCAGCCGGATGTTGGCGAAGGTGCCTCGGATCATCACCTCGTGGTTGCCGCGCCGCGAGCCGTAGGAGTTGAAGTCCTTGCGGTCCACGCCGTGCTCGGCGAGGTATCTGCCGGCGGGGCTGTCGGCCTTGATCGAGCCGGCCGGGCTGATGTGGTCGGTGGTCACCGAGTCACCGAGCTTGGCCAGGACCCGAGCGCCCTTGATGTCGGTCACCGGAGTCGACTCCATGGTCATGCCGTCGAAGTACGGCGGCTTGCGCACGTAGGTCGAGTCGGGGTTCCAGTCGAACGTCTTGCCCTCGGGCGTCGGAAGGGACTGCCAGCGCTCGTCGCCGGCGAAGACGTCGGCGTAGTCCTTGGTGAACATCGCCTGGTTGATCGAGCTCGCGATGGTGCGCTCGACATCGACAGGTGACGGCCACAGGTCGCGGAGGAAGACGTCGGCGCCCTGCTGGTCCTGGCCCAGCGGCTGGGACTCGAAGTCGAAGTCCATCGTCCCCGCGAGGGCGTAGGCGATGACCAGGGGCGGCGACGCGAGGTAGTTCATCTTGACGTCGGGGTTGATCCGGCCCTCGAAGTTGCGGTTGCCCGAGAGCACCGACACCACGGCGAGGTCCTCCGCCTGGATCGCCGCGGAGATCTCCTCGCCGAGCGGGCCCGAGTTGCCGATGCAGGTCGTGCAGCCGTACCCGACGAGGTGGAACCCGAGCTTCTCGAGGTAGGGCCACATGCCGGCCTTCTCGTAGTAGTCGGTCACGACCTTGGACCCGGGAGCCATCGACGTCTTGACCCACGGCGGCACGCCGAGGCCCTTGTCCACGGCGTTCTTGGCGAGCATCGCCGCGGCCATCATCACCGAGGGGTTGGACGTGTTGGTGCAGCTCGTGATCGAGGCGATCGAGACGATGCCGTGGTCGATGACGAAGCTCGTGCCCTCGGCCGTGGTGACGGCGACCTTGCGGGTCGGGCGGCTGCTGCCGTCGCCCTCGTCGGCCGGCTTGTCGCCACCGTTCGCGCCGTCCGGGCTGCCTCCCGGCGCCGGGTCGCTCGCCGGGAAGCTGGACGCCTGGCCTGGGTCACCCTCGTGGTGGGAGACGTAGGTCGGCAGCACCTTGCGGAAGGCATCCTTGGCGTCGGTGAGCGCGATCCGGTCCTGCGGTCGCTTCGGGCCGGCGATCGAGGGGACGACGGTCGACAGGTCGAGCTCGAGGCGCTCGGAGAACCGCGGCTCCACGGACGGGTCGTGCCAGAGGCCCTGCTCCTTGGCGTAGGCCTCGACGAGCGCGACGGACTCCTCGGAGCGGCCGGTGAGACGCAGGTACTCGAGGGTGACGTCGTCGATGGGGAAGATCGCGCAGGTCGAGCCGAACTCGGGGCTCATGTTGCCGATCGTGGCGCGGTTGGCCAACGGCACGGCGGCGACACCCTCGCCGTAGAACTCGACGAACTTGCCGACGACGCCGTGCTTGCGCAGGATCTCGGTGATGGTGAGGACGACGTCGGTGGCCGTGGCCCCGGCCGGGATCGAGCCGGTGAGCCGGAAGCCGACGACGCGCGGGATGAGCATGGAGACCGGCTGGCCGAGCATCGCCGCCTCGGCCTCGATGCCGCCGACGCCCCAGCCCAGCACGCCCAGCCCGTTGACCATGGTCGTGTGCGAGTCGGTGCCGACGCAGGTGTCGGGGTAGGCCTGGCCGTCGCGCACCATGACCGTGCGCGCCAGGTGCTCGATGTTGACCTGGTGGACGATGCCGGTGCCGGGGGGCACGACCTTGAAGTCGTCGAAGGCCGTCTGGCCCCAGCGCAGGAACTGGTAGCGCTCGTGGTTGCGCTCGTACTCGATCTCGACGTTGCGCTCGAAGGCGTCGGCGCGCCCGAACACGTCGATGATGACGGAGTGGTCGATGACCATCTCGGCGGGTGACAGCGGGTTGATCTTCGTCGCGTCGCCGCCGAGGTTGGCGACGGCCTCGCGCATCGTCGCGAGGTCGACGACGCAGGGCACGCCGGTGAAGTCCTGCATGATGACGCGGGCCGGCGTGAACTGGATCTCGGTGTCCGGCTCGGCGTCCTCGTCCCAGCCGCCGACCGCGCGGATGTGGTCCGCCGTGATGTTGGCCCCGTCCTCCGTCCGCAACAGGTTCTCCAAGAGCACCTTGAGGCTGTAGGGGAGGTTCGCGCTGCCCTCGACCGCGGCGAGGCGGAAGATCTCGTAGCGCTGGTCCCCGACCTCGAGCTGACCCTTGGCCCCGAAGCTGTCCACCGATCCGTTGCCCACGAGGGCTCCCTTCATCGCGAAACTATCTTGACATCAAGATATCTAAGCATACCGCTCGCGCGCCTGTCTCGAGCGAGGCGGCAGCCTGTCCGTACCCAGCATCGCGCAGATCCCGGGGTCTGGGTATTCGGGTGCTGCGAGGATGGCGTCATGGCCCTGGACGTCGAGCTCAGCGAGATCACGGACTTCTTGGCCCAGCACCCTCCCTTCGACGACCTGTCCCACCCCGACCTCGAGGCGCTGGCGCCGCGGTTCGCCGTCGAGTACGTCCGCCGGGGGACGCCGGTCATCGCCCTGAGGCAGCGCAACGACCACCTCTACGTCGTGCGCTCCGGGGCCGTCGACATCACCGACGAGCACGGCGCCCTCGTGGACCGCGGCGCCGCGGGCTCCTGCTTCGGGTCCACCTCGATGACCAGCGGCCAGCCGTCGACCCTCACCGTCACCGCCATCGAGGACAGCCTCGTGCTCCTCCTGGGCGCCGACGCCTTCGGCGCGGTCTCGCGCGCGCACCCCGGGTTCGCCCGGTTCTTCGACGAGCAGCGACGCGACCGGCTCGCAGCCGCCGTGACCGCCCAGCAGCAGGTCCCGACGGGGGCCTCCGGGCTGCGCGGCCGGGTCAGCGACCTGATCGGGCGCGATCCCGTCACCGTCGCGACCGGCGTCTCGATCCTCGACGCGGCCCGGCAGATGGCAGCCAGTGGCGTCTCGTGCCTGCTCGTCATGCACGGCGACCACCTCGTGGGCATCGTCACGGACCGCGACCTGCGCAACCGCGTCGTCGCCGCGGAGCGCTCGCCGCACGACCCGGTCGACGCCGTGATGACCCGCGACCCCGTCTGCGCCAGCGCCGAGTCTCGCACCGTCGACGTGCTCCTCGACATGGTCACCCGCAACATCCATCACCTGCCCGTCCTCGACGCCGGGCGCGTGGTTGGCGTCGTGACGGCCACCGACCTGCTCCGGGTCGAGCGGGCCGACCCCGTCCACCTCGTCGGCGACGTGGCCAGGCAGCCCGACCTCGCCGGGGTTGCCCGGGTCGCCGGACGCCTGCCCTCGGTCGTCGAGGGACTCGTGCGTCAGGGCGCCTCGGCAGACGAGATCAGCCGGGTCGTCACCGCGGTGGGGGACGCCGTCGAGCGACGCCTCCTCGCGCTCGCCGAGGCCGAGCTCGGGCCGCCGCCGGTCCCCTACTGCTGGGTCGTCCTCGGGTCGCGGGCCAGGTCGGAGCAGGCCCTCGCCGCCGACCAGGACAACGCGATCCTCCTGCACGACGACGTCACCGAGCAGGACGCGACCTGGTTCGAGGCGCTGGCGCGCGCGGTCACGGACGGGCTCGACGTCTGCGGGTACCCCCGGTGCCGCGGTGATGTGATGGCCACCAACCCGTCGTGGCGCCAGCCGCTGGCCGCGTGGCGACGGTCCTTCGCGACCTGGCTCACCGAGCCCACCTCCGACGCCGTCATGCGGGCCAGCATCTTCTTCGACATGCGCGCCGTGCACGGCGACCCGAACCTCGTCGACTCCCTCATGAGCTACGTCAACGGCCTCGCTCCGACGAGCACCAGCTTCCTCGCCCATCTCGCGAAGCACGCGGTCGAGCACGAGCCCCCGCTGGGGTTCTTCCGGGGGTTCGTGCTGGACCGGAAGGGCGCGCACAAGAACACCCTCGACATCAAGCGCGGGGGCGTCGGTGCCCTCGTCGAGCTGGCCCGGGTTCACGCCCTCTCCGTGGGGTCGGGCGCCGTCACCACCCGCGCTCGGATCGACGCCGTCGTCTCCGCCGGCCTGCTCAGCCGTGAGGCCGGTGCCGACCTGCTCGACGCCTTCGAGTTCATCTCGTCCGTGCGGCTGCGCCACCAGGCCGCCCAGGTGGCCTCCGGGCTCGACCCCGACAACCACGTCGCCCCCGATGAGCTGAGCACCTTCGAGAAGCGCCACCTGCGGGAGGCGTTCGCGGTGATCCGCTCGGGCCAGTCGGTCCTCGCGAGCCGCTACCCGTTGCAGTACATCTCGTGAGCCCTCACCGATGAGGTGGTGGCCCCGCTCGCCGGACCGGCAGCGCCGAGAGGCGCTGCGGGCCGCCTCGCCGGGACCGTTGCGCGACTTCCTCGCGACGCCCCCACCAGGCCCGGCGACGGAACTTCGCGAGCTGCGGCTCCTCGCCGTCGACCTCGAGACGACGGGCCTCGACGTGCGCACCGCCAGCATCGTCTCGATCGGCTTCGTCCCCGTCGACGGTCTGCGCATCGAGCTCTCGGGCGCCCGCCACCTCCTCGTGCAGGGCTCGGCACCGGTCGGCCAGAGTGCGACGTTCCACGGGCTCGGCGACGACCTCGTCGCCGGGGGGCTCCCGCTGCCGGACGCGCTCGCCGAGCTCCTCCAGGCGCTGGCCGGTCGGGTGCTCCTCGCCCACCACGCGCGGATCGAGACCACCTTCCTGTCGGTCGCCTGCGGGCGCACGTGGGGCGCCGACCTGCCCTGCCCGGCGGTGGACACCCTCGAGCTGGAGCGCCGGCTGACGACGTCGGCCTGGCAGCCCGACCCGCGCGAGGGCACGTTGCGGCTGTCCCAGGCGCGCCGCCGCCACGGCCTGCCCACCTACCGGGCCCACCACGCCCTCGGCGACGCCCTCGCCTGCGCCGAGCTCTACCTCGCCCAGGCGGCCGAGCTGCGGGCCGCGGGCCCGGTCACGGCCAGGCGGGTCCTCGCCTGACAGACCCGCTCACGCCGGCTCGAAGACCGCGACGCACTCGACATGGTGGGTCATGGGGAAGGCGTCGAAGGCGCGCAGCGACCGCAGGCGGTAGCCCGCCACACCCAGGTATGCCGTGTCCCTCGCCAGGGCGGCCGGGTCGCACGCGACGTAGGCGACGGCGCGGGGGCGCAGCGCGGCCAGGTCGGCGACGACGGACCGCCCCGCACCCGTGCGCGGCGGGTCCAGGACGACGAGGTCGGCGCCGATCCCCTGGCGTCGCAACGACCGCAGCACCGCGTCGACCCGTCCGCCCCGGTACTCGACCTGGGCCCGGTCCTGCGCGTTGCGGGTCCCGTCCTCGACGGCGCGGCGGTCCGCCTCGACCGCGAGCACCGCGCCCTGCGGGCCCACCGCGTCGGCGAGCGCGAGCGCGAACAGGCCCACCCCGGCGTACAGGTCGAGGGCCCGCTCCCCCGGCATCGGCGCGAGCTCGGCGAGCACCTGACCGACATAGGTCGCGGCGGCACCCGGGTGCACCTGCCAGAAGCCGCGGGCGCTGAGCCGGTAGTCCTCCGACCACCCGCCGACCTCGACGTGCTCGACGACGTGCGGCACCCGGTGCTCGGGGACGGGCACGACCACGGCGTCGTCGGGCTCGGTCGCGGCGACGACGTCGACGGCCGTGCACCCGGTCCACACCGTCTCGAGGACGCCCGACTCGACCACCCGTGGCGACGCGATGAGGCAGTCGTCGACGGGCACGATCTCGTGCGAGCGGTGGACGCGCAGCCCCGGACGTCCCTCGGGCGTGACCGCGAGCTCGACCCGGGTGCGCCAGCGCAGGCCGTGCACGTCGCCCGGGACCGGCTCGACCGCGACGTCGACGTCGAGGCCGGCGAGCCGCGAGAGCTGCTCGCGCACGACCGCGGTCTTGAGCTCACGCTGGTGCGGCAGGCTCGCGTGCTGGAAGTCGCAGCCGCCGCAGCGTCCCGGCCCGGCATACGGGCAAGGCGGCGTGACCCGGTGAGGCGAGGGAGTGAGGATCTCCACCGCGTCGCCGCGCAGGAAGCGGTCCCGGGGCCGGCCCTCGGTGATCCGCACGCGGACCCGCTCGCCGGGGAGAGCGTGGCGCACGAAGACCACCCGGCCCTCATGGCGGGCGACGCAGTGCCCGCCGTGGGCGACCGCGCCGACGTCGACGACCGCCTCGGACCCGACGAGGTCCTCGGCGGCCGCTCCTGCTCCGGAGCCGGCCGGCGCGGAGTCCGCCCCCGTGCTCACGAGGGTCCGCGACGGACCGACCCGACGACAGGACCGCCGAACAGGTCGTCGTCGTCCTGGCCCTCCGACGAGCGCAGCTGCCACGGCACGCTGGCGACCATGACACCCGGGGTGAACAGGAGCCGGGCCTTGAGGCGCAGGGCGCTCTGGTTGTGCAGGAGCTGCTCGTACCACCTGCCGAGGACGTACTCGGGGATGTAGACGACGACGACGTCGCGGGGGTTGCCGCTGCGGATCGAGCGCACGTAGTCGACGATCGGGCGGGTGATCTCGCGGTAGGGCGAGGCGAGCACCTTGAGCGGCACGGGGATCTCGCGTCGCTGCCACTCCGCCCGCAGCGCCTCCGTGTCCTCCGGGTCGACCTCGACGGTGAGCGCCTCGATGAAGGTCGGCCGGGTCGCCCGCGCGTAGGCCAGGGCGCGCATCGCCGGCTTGTGCAGCTTGCTCAGCAGGACGATGGCGTGCACCCGGCTCGGGAGCAGCTGGGAGTCGTCCTCGGTGAGCCGCAGCTCGTCGGTGACGCGGTCGTAGTGGCGCTTGATGCCGAGCATGAGGAAGAACAGGACCGCCATGGCAAGGATGGCGTAACGGGCACCCTCCATGAACTTCGTGATGAGGACGACGACGAGCACGGTGCCGGACATGAAGGCGCCGACTCCGTTGATGGCCCGCGAGCGCATCATCTGGCGCCGCGCCTTGGGGTCGCGCTCGGTGAGCAGGTGCCGGTTCCAGTGCCGGATCATGCCGGTCTGGCTCAGGGTGAAGGAGACGAACACCCCGACGATGTAGAGCTGGATCAGCGAGGTGACCTTGGCCTGGTAGGCGACGATCAGCAGCGCCGCACCGGCGGCGAGGATGAGGATGCCGTTGGAGAACGCGAGCCGGTCGCCGCGGGTGTGCAGCTGGCGCGGCAGGTAGCCGTCCTTGGCGAGGATCGAGCCAAGGACGGGGAAGCCGTTGAAGGCGGTGTTCGCGGCGAGGATGAGGATGAGGCCGGTGACGATCGAGACGAAGACGATGCCGGGTGTGAAGCCGCCGAACACCGCCTTCGCGAGCTGGCCGAGCACGGTGTCCTGGACGTAGCCGTCGCCGACCGGCACGCCGCCCAGGGTCAGCTGGCGCGCCGGGTCGTCGGCGATCTGGATGCCGGTGGCCCGCCCGAGCCCGATGATCGCGGTGAGCATGGTGATCGAGAGGATCCCCATGAGGAGCAGGGTCGTCGCGGCGTTGCGGCTCTTCGGCTTCTTGAACGCGGGCACGCCGTTGGAGATCGCCTCCACCCCGGTGAGAGCCGCGCAGCCGGAGGAGAACGCCCGCAGGAGGAGGAACGCGGCGGCGATCCCGACGACCTCCTCGTGGCCGGCCTCGGGCACGAGGACGAACTTGGCGCTCTCCGCGTCGCCGAGGGTGCCGGTGAGGGCCTTCGCGAACCCGAGCAGGCCCATGCCGATGATGCCGACCATGAACGCGTAGACGGGGAACGCGAAGGCAGTGCCCGACTCGCGCACCCCGCGCAGGTTCATCGCCGTGAGGATGACGATGAGCCCGATGGCGACCTCGACCTCGTGGCCGCGCAGGCTGGGGACCGCCGTCGCCGCGTTCTGGACGCCCGAGGAGATCGACACCGCGACGGTGAGGACGTAGTCGACGAGCAGGGCGCTCGCGACGGTGAGGCCCGCCCGCGGCCCGAGGTTGACCGTCGCCACCTCGTAGTCCCCGCCACCGGAGGGGTAGGCGTGCACGTTCTGCCGGTAGGAGGCGACGACGACGGCCATGACGAAGATCACGCCGACGGCGATCTGCCACGAGTGCGTCGTGACGAAGGCCCCGCCGGCGAGCCCCAGCATCAGCATGATCTCGTCGGGCGCGTAGGCGACCGACGACAGGGCGTCGCTGGCGAAGATGGGCAGCGCGAGCCGCTTCGGCAGCAGGGTCTCCCCGAGCCGGTCACTGCGCATCGCGCGCCCGAGCAGGAGACGCTTGAGGACGCGACCGGAACTTGCCACGCGGACACTGTATGCCGCGCCCGCGGGGGACACGCGCAAACCCTCTTCCCCTGCGGACGCGCACCAACGTCTGCCGCAGGCGGTGTAGCGTCTCGTGGCGTGCACTTCGTCATCATGGGCTGCGGCCGGGTGGGCTCGACCCTGGCCAAGAGCCTGAGCAGGATCGGCCACGACGTGGCCGTCATCGACGTGGTCCCCGCGTCGTTCCGCCGGCTCGGCAGCTCGTTCGAGGGGATGACGGTCACCGGCCTGGGCTTCGACCGCGACACCCTGAAGTCGGCCCGGATCGAGGACGCCTACGCCTTCGCGGCCGTGTCCAGCGGTGACAACTCCAACATCCTCGCCGCGCGCGTCGCCCGCGAGACCTTCGGGGTCGAGCACGTCGCCGCACGTATCTACGACCCGGGCCGCGCCATGGTCTACCAGCGGCTCGGCATCCCCACCGTGGCGACGGTGCGGTGGACCGCCGACCAGATGATCCAGAAGCTGCTCCCCCAGGGCTCGGTCCCCGCCCTGACCGACCCCAGCGGTCGCGTCGTCGTCGCCGAGGTCCCGCTGTCGCGCAAGTGGATCGGCCACCGGATCAGCGAGGTGGAGCTGCTCACGGGGTCACGGATCGCCTACCTCACCCGGCTCGGCGACGGGATGGTCCCCGGTGCCGACACCGTCTACCAGGACGGCGACCAGGTGCACGTCGCGGCGGCGACCGAGGACCTGTCCCGGATCGAGAAGGCGTACGACCAGCCGCCGCCGCACTGACCCGGCCCATTCCCGTCCCCACGGCCTCGTCCCCACCTCGCGGCCGACTTGACCTCGTTGTCTCACCCGTTCGACCCAGGAAGGTCCAGATGCGCGTCGTCATCGCCGGAGCCGGGAGCGTCGGTCGTTCGATCGCCCGCGAGCTGCTGCACAACGGGCACCAGGTGCTGCTCATCGACAAGGACGCCGACGACGTTCAGGCCTCCCGGGTGCCGGACGCCGCCTGGCTGCTGGCCGACGCCTGCGAGATCACGGTCCTCGAGGAGGCCAAGGTGCAGGAGTGTGACGTCGTCGTCGCCGCAACCGGTGACGACAAGGCCAACCTCGTGGTGTCGTTGCTCTCGAAGACCGAGTTCGGGGTGCCGCGCACCGTGGCCCGGGTCAACAACCCCAAGAACGAGTGGATGTTCGACGAGTCGTGGGGGGTCGACGTCGCCGTGTCGACGCCCCGCCTCATGACCGCCCTCGTGGAGGAAGCGGTCAGCGTCGGCGACCTCGTGCGGATCTTCCAGTTCCAGCAGGCCAAGGCCTCGATGGTCGAGCTCACCATGCCCGGCGAGAGCCCCTACATCGGCAAGCGGATCGCCGACATCAGCTGGCCCGACGACACCGTGCTCGTCGGCATCATCCGCGACGACCGCCCGATCGCCCCGAGCCGCGACGACGCGGTGGAGGCCCACGACGAGCTGCTCTTCATCACCACCCCCGACAGCGAGGACGCCCTCGAGGAGATGCTGTCGCCGGGCCACCGCCAGCCCCGCACCGACGACTGACCGCCGGCACCTAGCGCGGCCGGTTCGCATGCATCACTGGCGCTGAACCGTACGATTCACGGATGGCCACGATGAGCATGAGCAACGCGCGAACCATCTGCCCGACGCGATGGAGACCGCACGCACCGAAGCGGTGTTCGTCCAGCGCCGGGGTCGCCTGACCGGGGTGCTGGTGAGTCCTGAGCGCTATGAGCAGCTGATGACGGCCTTGGACGACGCCAAGGACGTCGCGGACTTCGACGCGGCGATGGCCCGAGGTGGGACCGAACATCCCCTGGGAGCAGGTCAGGGCCGACCTCGGCTGGGAGTGAGCGCCTGTCGCATCGGGCTTCGGAGATGTCTACGACCAGTAGGCGGCCCGTAGGGTGCCGGCCATGATCCTCTCCAAGGTCCGGGACCCGCGCTTGGTCACGATCCGCCGGGGTGGGACCCTCACCGACTCGGACCACCAGCTCCTCGCGCTGTGGGCGGCCTCCTGCGCGGAGCACGTCCTCGACCTCTTCGAGGTGACTCGGCCCGAGGACCCACGACCGCGGCAGGCGATCGAGCACGCCCGCGCCTGGGTGCGCGGCGAGGTCACCATGATGCGGGCCCGCGCAGCCGGCGGCCATGCCATGGGCGCGGCCAGGGACCTGCGCGGGCCAGCACGGTATGCCGCGTACGCCGCGGGTCAGGCCGCCTGCGTCGGCCACGTCGCCGCGCACGAGCTCGGCGCGGCGGCCTATGCGATCAAGGCCGTCGGCGCTGCCGCGTCCGACGGCGATGGCGTGGCCGCCGGACGACCCGAGTGCCAGTGGCAGCGTGACCGGCTCCCGGACGCGGTTCGCGAGCTCGTCCTCGACGACCAGCGAATGCGGAACGACATCTGCTGGTCGGTGTTCGACTGCTGAGTGCCACCCTCAGCACGCGGCGCGAGCCCCGCTGACGCTGCGGCCTGCCTTGAGTGCGCCCGACCCCGGTGCAACGCCACGGTTGAGCGCGCAGTCCATGGGATCCCATGGACTGCGTGCGCATTTCGCGGAGCGCTGGTGCCACAGTGACGAACGGGGCCGAAGGTGCTCCGGAAACTCGCCCCGGGGCCGCGCCGGGCCGGGGTGCTCGGTATGCCGTGCACGGGGTCGCGAGGTCCGGCTCAGGAGCGGGGCTCGTCCAGCGGGGTATGGCCGCGCACGAGGAGCAGACCCATGACGAGGACGGCCACGACGTAGGCGGGCCAGCCGAGGAGGATCTTGGCCACTCCGAGGGCGCTGACCTGGCCGGCAAGGTAGAGCGGCACCATGACGAGCAGCCGGATGGCGTCGAGGACCACGATGACCCAGCCCAGCCGGCTCGCGACTGCGACGATCCCGGCGTGGCGGCGCCACCCGGTGAACGCCTCCTTGACGGCGGCCTCGTCGGCCGCCGCGCGGGCCACGGAGTCCGGGTCCGTCGGGGCGTCCTTGCGCGAGCTCTGCCGCAGCCGCTCGGACGCCGCGACGAGCTCGGGGTCGCCGGCGCCGAGGAGGAAGCCGAAGAGCGGCCACCGCACGAGGTTCGCCACGAGCATCGCGAGCCCGAAGGCCGCGGTCTGGATCATCCCCGGCAGGAACGCGTCCTCGGCCCGACCCGAGCGCAGGGCGAAGAACGCCGCGACGGCGACGCCGAACGCGGCATACGCGATGAACCGCAGCGTCTGGCGGCGAGCCAGCCGCAGGCCGGCGAGCAGCACCAGCGCCACGACCGCCGCACCCACGGCGGGGCGCACCTCGTGAGTGCTCGTCCACGCCGCGACGAACGCCACCGTGGGCAGAGCCGACTCCAGCGCCCCGCGCCAGCCTCCGAGCGCCGCGCCGAGCCGGGCCCGGAGCAGCTCCTCGACGGTGACGAAGACCGGCGGCAGCGAGCGGGCCGGGTCGACCACCGGCTCAGCCACTCTTCGGCACGATCTCGTAGAAGGGGTTGAAGATCGTCGGTATGCCGCGGTAGTAGGACACCCGCCCGGTCGCCCGCAGCTGCACTCCCGGCTGGATGCCGACGATCTCGCGGCGACCGAGCCACACGAGGTGCAACGGCCGGCTGCCGTCGTAGATCTCCACGACGAGGGCCGGCACGTCGACGCGGGGTCGCAGCGTCACCGAGCGGACGAGACCACAGACGTCGGCCCGCTCGCGGTTGGCCAGCCGGTTGATCGGCGTCGCACCGACGCGCTGCGAGTCCTCCTGGAGCTCACGGTCCTCCAGCTCGTGCGCCGGCTTGATGAGCCGGTCGGCGAGCCGCCCGAGCACACCTTTGCGGGCCGTTGCCTTGTCTCGTTGGGTCGGACTGTCGCTCATGGCCTGCCTTCGTCTGTGCTCATCGGTCGGCGCTCATCGGTCGGCGCCTCAACGGATCTCGGTAATCTCGGGGCCGCGCTCAAACGGACGCAGGTCCTCGATGCGGCGTGGAAGGGCATCGTCGTCGCCACCGGCTGCGCCGGCAGGCGCCTCATCGGCTGCGCCGGCAGGCGCCGCGTCGGCTGCTGCGTCGGCGTCCTCCGGCTGCAGCTGCTCGGGGAGCGTCAGGGGCAGGCCCTCGCGCGGCGGACGGGCTTCCTCACCGCGCACGACGACGACGTGGCGCACCAGCTCGATGAGAGGGCGTGCCACCGCCTCGTGCACCGCAGCCGGCCCGCTCAGCACCGCGCGCAGGAACCAGCGCGGGCCGTCGACGCCGAGGAACCTGACCGGCTGGAAGACCGTGCGCCCGTCGGCGGCCCGCGACGGCATCCGGGTCTGCAGCTCGCGACCCAGAGGTCCGGCGACGTCGTCGGCCGTGCCGCCCTGGGTGACGATGCTCTGGGCGATCTCGTCGCGGATCTCCTCCCACAGCCCGAACGTCCTCGGCGCCGCGAAGGCCTGGAGCTGCACGCCCGACTCGCCGAGGAGCGCGTGGACGCCGACCACGGTCGTCTGGGTCTCGTCCAGCTCGAGCCGCAGCTGCATGCCGTCGACCGGCACGATCTGGATGGAGCCGAGATCGAGCCGGTTGGCGTCCTCGTCGACCTCGGAGCTGTCGAAGGGCCCACGCGCCCTACTGAACGCCACGACGTCGGCGTCCGGCTCGGGGGGTGCCTCCGCGGCGTCGGCTCCGTCGCTCAGGTCGACGTCGGAGTCTGCGTCGGCGTCGGCGTCGCCGGTCGGGTCGCCGCCGACATCCGCGGGGTCTCCGGTGTCGTGGGTGGGCGTGTCCACCTCGGCTGCGGCCTCGGCCTTGCGTCCTCGGCGGAAGAGTCCCAACGTCCTAGCCCTTCGTGTCGTCTGGTGTGCTGTCGGGCGCCCCTGGTGGGTCACCGAACCCTCCGCTGGCACCATGCCCAGTCTCCCCCCGGTCACTGTCCGGGAGCGAATCGGTCTCAATGAAGTCCGCGACGGCCACCCGCTGCACGACGAGCTGGGCGATCCGGTCGCCCCGGTGGACGGTGAACGGGGTGGTCGCGTCGAGGTTCACGAGGTTGACGAAGATCTCACCGCGATAGCCGGCGTCGATGGTGCCGGGCGCGTTGACGATGGTCACGCCGTGACGGGTGGCCAGCCCCGAGCGGGGGTGGCTGAAGGCGGCATACCCGGCTGGCAGGGCGATGGCGATCCCGGTCGGGACGAGGGCGCGCTCGCCGGGCGCGAGGGTGACGTCGGTGCGGGCGTGCAGGTCCGCCCCGGCGTCGCCGGGGTGGGCGTAGCGCGGCAGGGGCAGGTCGGGGTCGAGCCGGCGGACGGCGACCCGGACAGCGCGAGGGCCGGCCACGTCGTCGCGGGCCGACCCTGCGCCATCCGATGTGCTGGTCTGCGTCAAGCGGCGCACTCCCGGCACACCGCCATCCCGCCGGCCTGGCTGGCCAGCTGTGAGCGGTGGTGCACGAGGAAGCACTGGGTACACGTGAACTCGTCGGCCTGTCGGGGCAGGACGCGGACCGACAGCTCTTCGCCGGACAGGTCTGCACCGGGCAGCTCGAAGCCCTCGGCCTGCTCGGTCTCGTCGACGTCGACGCTCGACGAGGACTTGTCCACGCGGCGTGCCTTGAGCTCTTCGATGGAGTCCTCGGACAGGTCGTCGTCGGTCTTGCGTGGCGCGTCGTAGTCAGTCGCCATGGGGGGTGTCGCTCTCCTGGTCAGTCGTAAGGTCAGTCGTGATGGGGATGGTCGGAGATGATGTTCCGATGTAACGCGCCGACCAATCCGTTTGTGCCCGGGTCCAGGGGTCCGATGGTTGTGCCGCGGGGCGGATTGTGCCTTATTTTCTCGCCGGCGTCATCTTTGCGACCACGTCGAGGACCAAAGACCTGTCAGATCGGGAGTCTCGAGGCCCCTGCGCGGGGTTGTCGTGTCGGCATCACCGCAGGTCAGCCCCTGCTGTTGGCCTCCTGTTGACCTGTTCGTTGCCGTCCCGGGAGACCATGGTGGCGTCCGCCCGACCCGGGGAGCCCGTAGGGTCTCCCCACGACGGCGGCGGACCCCCGCACCGTCGCGGCCAACGCTTCGCCGAGCTCCCCGGAGGTGCACGATGACCGATTCCACCCAGTTCACCCAGTTCAGCGCACAGCTGCGCGACCGCGCCCGTCAGGCGCTCCACTCACTGGCCGAGGCGCAGGACGCGGAGGACCTCTACTCAGCCGACGTCCACACCGGCGACCTCGAGACGATCTCGAGGCTCGCTGACGACCACGACGTCCACCTGCCCGAGCTGGACCCGTTCCGCACCCGCGTCGCCTGACCCTCCCGGGCTGCCCCGCCGTGCTCTGTCCCGGTCGACCGCGGCCTCAGGGGTCCACGATGGCAGCGAGGGCGGCGTGGACGGTAGGGTTGCCGGCCACGGTGAGCCGGTCCGAGGGTCCGCCACCGCCCGGTCCGGTGACGACGCCGCCCGCCTCGGTGACGACGAGCCAGCCCCCGGCGAGGTCCCAGGGGTTGAGCCCGACCTCGTAGTACCCGTCGAGGAGGCCGGCCGCGACGAAGCACAGGTCGAGGGCGGCGCTGCCGATCCGGCGGATGTCGCGGACCAGGGGCAGCACCTCGAGGAGGAGCTGCCCCTGGGCGCGGCGCTTCTCCTCGGTGTAGCCGAAGCCGGTGCCGACCAGTGCGCCCGCGAGGTCACCGACGACGCCCACCCCGAGCGTCGACACCAGGGCGCCGTCCACCGTGGACAGGCGTGCCCCGCCGCCGACCCGGGCGTGGAACACCCGGCCTCGCGGGGGGTCGGCCACGGCGGCGGCCAGGACCTGCCACGCGCCCGGCACCCGCGGGTCACCACTTACCGCGGCGACGGACACGGCATACGCCGGGATCTCGTAGAGGTAGTTCACCGTCCCGTCGATGGGGTCGACGACCCAGGTGATGCCCGAGCTGCCGCGGTGGTCGGCACCCTCCTCTCCGAGGATGCCGTCGTCGGGTCGGGCCGCGAGGAGCCTGCCGTGGATGAGCTCCTCGGCGCGGGTGTCCATGACGGTGACGACGTCGGTCGGCGAGGACTTCGTCGACGCGGCGGAGACGTGCAGCGGGCGCTCGTCGACGATGAGCCGTCCCGCCTCGACCGCCACCGCGACCGCCAGCCGCTCCAGTCCCGCCAGGTCGACCCCGGCGAGGTCGACCCCGGGCTGCGGGACCCGCGGAACCCCCGGTACCGGCGGCACCAGAGGCATCAGTCGCTCCCGCACAGGGCCGGGGCGGCCCGTCGCAGGTTGGGGCAGCAGCCGCGCTCGCAGACCGACGGCCGGGTGCCCGGGCCCGATGGGCCGGGGCCGCCGCGCGCCTCGGCGGCGCGCTCGACGACGAGGTCGACCAGTCCGGAGACGAACTCCGGGTCCGTGCCCACCGTCGGCACCCGCACCAGGGTGAGGCCGAGGTCGCGGGCGGTCTCGGCGGCCTCGGTGTCGAGGTCGTAGACGACCTCCATGTGGTCGGAGACGAAGCCGACAGGCGCGGCGACGACGACCCGCCGCCCCTCCTTGGCCAGCTCGGCGAGCCGGTCGTTGACGTCCGGCTCGAGCCACGGCTGGCTCGGCGAGCCCGAGCGCGAGCAGTAGACGACCTCGGGAGCCAGGTCACGGCCCAGGACCGCGCGGACCTCGTCGGTGACGGCGCGGGCCACGTCGTGGTGCTGACGCTGGTAGAGCCGGCCCTCGCCGTCTCCGGGCCCGGACGTCTCGTCCATCGCGTCGGGGACCGAGTGGGTCACGAAGAGCAGCGCGATCTCCTCGTCGGACACGTCGGCCTGCCCGCGCAGGGCCTCGACGACGAGCCGCGCGTTGGGGCGCACGAACCCCGGCCGCCCGGCATACGGGCCGATCTTGTCGATCTCGACGACGAGACCCTCGTCGCGGGCGATGCCAAAGGCCTCGGCGAGGTTCTCGCGGTACTGACGGCACGACGAGTAGCACGAGTAGGCGCTCGTCGTGACGACGACGAGTCGGTGCAGCCCGCGCTCACCGGCGTCGCGGAGGGTGTCGACGAGGAAGGGCGCGGTGTTGCGGTTGCCCCACAGCACCGGCAGGTCGATCTGCCGGCTCGCGAGCTCGGCCTCGAGCGCCGCGATGAGCGCCCGGCTCTGGTCGTTGATGGGGCTTCGGCCGCCGAAGAGGTCGTAGTGGTGGGCGACGTCGGCGAGCCGCTCGTCCGGGATGCCGCGGCCGGCGGTGACGCGGCGCAGGAACGGCATGACCTCCTCCGGCGCCTCGGGACCGCCGAACGAGAGCAGGACTATGCCGTCGTAGGGCTGCAGGAGGTCCGTGCCCGTGGGCGCGGCGGGGGTCTGGCTCATGTGCGGTCTCCGAGTCGGAAGGGCTGGGGGGCGTTGAGGTGCATGACGACGGCCACCCTGCGGATGCCGAGGACGAGGAGCGCCGCGGCCCACACCGAGGCCGCGGTCAGCAGGCGCCAGTCGCTGATGCCGACCGGGGGGGCGGCGCCGATGGGCCGGACGGGGGACGAGATCTGAGGGTTGGTCTGCATGCTGAGGACAAACGGTACCCGGCGGGTGCGGGCCCGGCGTGGCCGCTTCCGTGCGGTGCACGGCCATGGCAGAGTCGAGGGGTCACCGGGTCGAGCGAGGAGTGTGCGATGCAGGACGTCCGACTCATCGGCGTGGACGAGGACGGGCAGCACGTCCTCCTCGCCGGAGCCGACGGCGGACGCTTCCGCCTCCCGCTCGACGAGGCCCTGCGCGCCGCCGCGCGCCGCGAGCGTCCGCGCCTGGGGCAGCTCCAGATCGAGATGGACCGGGGGCTGCGACCCCGCGACGTCCAGGCGCTCGTCCGGGCCGGCGCCAGCGCCGAGGAGGTCGCCGAACGCTCGGGCTGGCCGGTCGAGAAGGTGCACAAGTACGAGGGCCCCATCCTCGCCGAGCGCGAGCACGTGGCCCAGCTGGCCCGCCAGGTGCGGGTGCGCGGCCGCGCGGGCCAAGGTGGTGGCGCCGCCCCGACCCTGGCCGCACGAGTGGCCCAGCGGATGGAGGGGCGCGGCGTCAACGGCGAGGCCAACGCCTGGGACGCCTGGCGATCCCCGGAAGGCGGGCACTGGACCGTCGTCCTCACCTTCGCCGCGGGCGGCCGGCAGCGGCAGGCATCGTGGACCTTCGACCCCGTCTCGCGCACCGTCGACGCCGCCGACGACGAGGCCCGCTGGCTCAGCGAGGAGGAGCCGTCGGGTTCGTCGGTCGTGGCCGGCGGACCGGCCGCGCCGGCCCGCGCGACGCGGGTCTACGACGTCGAGGCCGAGGGCGGCGTCAGCGTGACCCGCCGCACCCCCGGGCAGGACGAGCCGCTCGACCTCATGACGGCGATGCGCCAGCGCAGCACCGTCGGCGGCCGCCGCACCGGGGCACGGCGCCGGGCGACGCCCACCGAGCTCCCGGGCGCCGAGCACCTGCCGTCCGACGCCCTGCCCCTCGACTCACTGAGCTACGACGCCGCCGCCGACGCGCCACCCCCCGCGGCCCACCCGCACCCCGACGACGACCCCGAGCTGGTGGGGGCACCCGAGGACGAGGACGCGGGGTATGCCGCGCCGGTCGCGCTCGAGCCTCCCGACGAAGTCCCGGAGGTCCCGGTCCCGGTCGAGGTCCCGGCCGTGGCGGTCGCCGACGAGGCGGCGTCCGAGGCTCCCGGCCGTGACCCAGGCCCGTCCAGGAAGCGAGCAGCGGTGGCGGAGAAGCCGCCCGGCCGCCGGACCGCCCGGGCGTCGGTGCCGTCGTGGGACGACATCATGTTCGGCTCCCGGCGCGACTGACACCGGGCCGCTCAGCCGCTCAGCCGGCCCGGCGGGACCGCGCGGACGTCGAGGTCGAAGGGCAGCACGTCGGGCGAGAGCGCCGCGGCGCGGGCGGCGTGCGACGTCATCCGGCGCATGTGGTGTCGCCTGCAGAGCACCTCGTACTCCACCACGCCGGCGCGGCTCGGTTTGGTGTCACCGACGACGACCTGGTCACCCTCGACGACCATCGCCCCGTCGACGACCCGGGCGTTGTGCGTCGCCTTGCTGCCGCACCAGCACAGGGCCTCCACCTGGAGCACCTCGACGCGGTCGGCGAGCTCGATGAGCCGCTGCGAGCCCGGGAAGAGGGTGGCCCGGAAGTCTGCGGTGATCCCGAAGGCGTAGACGTCGACGGCCATCTCGTCGACGATGCGGGCGAGCTGCTCGACCTGCGCCGGGGTGTAGAACTGAGCCTCGTCACAGATGAGGTAGTCGACCCGGTGACCCGTCGTGGCGTGCCCGACGACGACCCCCCAGAAGTCGACGTCGTCGGTGACCTCACGCGCCGGCGTCGACAGCCCGAGCCGGGACGACAGGACGGAGCTGCCGCCCCGGTCGAGCTTGGTGAAGATCAGGCCGGCGCGCCCGCGGACGGCGTGGTTGTAGTCCATCTGGAGCGCCAGCGTCGACTTGCCGCAGTCCATGGTCCCGCAGAAGAAGACGAGCTCGGCCACAGCGGGGACTCTAGGGGGTCCGGGCGTCGACCGACACGAGCGGGATGGCCCGCTCCTGCGCCGACGCCGAGCCGTGCAGGCCCCGCAGAGCGAGGACCTTCGGCCTCGTCCGGCCCGAGTGGACGACGGCGAAGTTCTCCCGCATCAGGGCCAGCACATCGCCGATCCGCGGCTCCACCTCCGCTCGCACGGGCCCGAACCACCCCGCGCGGACGACCTCGTCGCGGGAGGCGACCCAGGCCCGGGAACCCATGCGTGAGCGCCACGTCGCGAGGACGTCCTCGGAGGCGCCGGGCTCGCAGTAGAGCTGGAGCGAGCGAGGCTCTCCGCCCACGTGCCGGACGCCTGCGAGCAGCTCCGGGTCGTGGGCCAGGTCGACCCGCAGGGCGTGCGGGGCGTCGACCATCCCGTGGTCGGCGGTGACGTGGACGGCGGTGTCGGCGGGCACCCTGGCCACGAGACGCGACAGCGCCCGGTCGATGGCCTCGAGCTCGTCGCCCCACTGCCACGAGGCGCAGCCGAAGACGTGGCCGACCTTGTCGAGCTCGCCCCAGTAGAGGTAGACGAGCGCCCGGCTCGAGGCGGCGAGCGCGGCCAGCGCCGCATCGACGCGCGCCTCGATGTCGTCGGCGGGGCTGAAGCGGCCCCCGCGCAGGGCCGCGTTGGTCAGCCCTGAGCCGTCGAAGAACCCGGGCCCGATCCGGGTGACGTCGATCCCCTCGTCGTGGACCACCTCGAACACGGTGGGGTTGGGCTGCCACGCGAACGGGTCCGGGCCACCCTCCCAGGACAGCTCGTTGAGGAGCCGGTCCTCGCCGGGCACGAGCACCTCGTAGCCGACGAGCCCGTGCGCCCCGGGTGGCAGCCCGGTCCCGAAGGAGCCCATCGACGTCGCCGTCGTCGAGGGGAAGCCGCAGTCGATCCGGTGGGCGGCGGGCAGGTGCGCGCGCAGGAACGGGGCGTGGCCACTGCGCTGGCCCAGCTGCTCGTAGCCGAGGCCGTCGACGAGGACGACGACCGCCCGCCGGGCCGGGGCGAGGGCGAAGGGGTGCGACCCGGCATACCGGATCGAGCCGAGGCTGGCCGCGACCGCCGGCAGGACCGCCGTGAGCGAGCCGTCGCCGTAGTGGGGCGCCTCGAGCCCGTCGAGGGTCACCGGGACAGCCCCGCGCCCCCACCGCCGATGGACGCTGAGAGGGTGCGGGCGAAGTGCAACGCGTTCTGGAGGGCACTGTCGCCGTCGGCATCGGCGCTGATGCGCAGCGAGATGTCGTCGGAGGCGACGGTCCCCTCGAAGCCGTGCTCGGCGTCGCACTCGGGGTCGCCGCAGGTGGCTGGCACGAGGTCGAGCCGGCTCACCGCACCCCAGCCCAGGGTGAGGGTCAGCTCGCGCCCCAGCGAACCGCGCACGTAGGAGTCGGGCGCGCTGACGACGTGCGTGAGCATCACCCCCCGCACGGCGGAGAGCGGCACCGTCTCGCTCGTGGCGGTCGCCACCGCCAGCCCGGGCTCGTGCTCGTTGTGGTCGTCGGCGTGGGCGATGACGAGCTTGGTCGGCGTCGTGGCGAGCACGGTGATGTGGCGCCGCACCGCGTCCTCGTCGAAGGTCGTCTCCTGGTGGACGAGGTGGGCCACCACGGCGTCGTCGCCGAGGGCCGACTCCACGACGTCGGCCACGAGTGCGGGGTAGTAGCCGGCCCGCTGGATCGAGGCCATGAGGTCGGCCGGGAGCAGGGACGTCTGGGTCGACTCGCGCTTGGGCTCCATGCCGCCATCCTTGCACCCCGGCCCGGGGGTCGCTTCCCTGCGGTGGCTCCCTGTGCGGTCCGCGAGGAGGCCCGTGCTCACCGGATACCCTCGGCCCTGTGCCGGTGAGCTCCGATCGTCTGCTCGTCATCGTTCCCGCGTGGAACGAGGCGGAGACGCTGGCCGCGGTCCTCGCCGAGATCGGGGCGAGCCTGCCGCACTCCGATGTCCTCGTCGTCGACGACGGCTCGGACGACGCGACCGCCCTGGTGGCCGAAGGCTGCGGCGTCATGGTCGCGCGGCTGCCGGTGAACCTCGGCGTCGGGGCGGCGATGCGCACCGGCTACCGCTACGCCAGCAGGAACGGGTATGCCGTGGCCGTCCAGATCGACGCCGACGGCCAGCACAACCCCGCGGACGTGCCGGCCCTGCTGGCCCTGCTCGGCGACGGCGCCGACATCGCCGTCGGCGCCCGCACCGAGGGGGACGGGGCGTTCACGGCGAGCGGGCCGCGGCTCTGGGCGATGCGGATCCTCGCGGTGACGGTCTCGCGGGTCGCCGGGACCCGGCTCACCGACACGACGTCGGGCTTCAAGGCCTGCAACGCCCGCGCCATCGAGCTCTTCGCGCGGTCCTACCCCGCGGAGTACCTCGGCGATACCGTCGAGTCGCTGGTCGTGGCCGCGCGGTCCCACCTCGTCATCCGCGAGGTCGGGGTCCGGATGCGCCCCCGGGCCGGAGGGCGTCCGTCGCACAGCCCGGCCAAGTCGGCAGTCTTCCTCGTCCGGGCGGTCCTGGCCCTCACCCTGGCCCTGACCCGGCCCCGCCAGTCGCGCCCGCAGCCGCGTCGCCACGAGGAGCTCGGGCGGTGAGCATCCTCCACACGAGCGGCTACCTCTTTGCCCTGGTCGTCAGCGTCGCGCTGCTCGTGGTGCTCGTCCTGCTGCTGCGGACCCAGCGCCTGCGCGAGAAGTACAGCGTCCTGTGGTTCGCCATCATCGGCGGCGTCGTGGTCCTGGCGTTCGTACCCGCCCTGACGGGCTGGCTGTCCTCCCTTGTCGGGGTCACGACGCCGATCAACCTCGTCTTCATCCTCGCCTTCCTCGTGCTGCTCACCGTCTGCATCCAGCTGAGCATCGAGATCTCGACGCTCGAGGAGTCCTCTCGGACCGTGGCCGAGGAGCTGGCCCTGCTCCGTCTCGAGATGCAGCAGCGGCTCGAGGAGATCCGCGACCGCGGCCCGACCGAGGACGACCCCGGCGCCTGACCCGCCGCTTGCGTCCGGGATCGTGGTCGTCTCTCTGAGCAGCCATGATGCCGGACGGACGCGAGCGGGATGCCGTCGGGCGGGGTCAGGTCATCGCGCGGCGGTCGGCGTCCGTGCGGGTCTGGGCCGGGTGCAGGGTGATCTCCGCGTCGAGGACGTCGACGCCGCCCGGCCAGGCGTTGACGGGGTTGAGCTGGACCCGCTCCACCTCGGGCATGTCGTCAGCGAGGCAGGACAGCCGCGCGATGAGGTCGGAGAGAGCCGCCCGATGCACCGGCGTGGCGCCGCGGTGCCCGTGCAGCAGCGGCGCGGCACGGACCGCGGAGATGAGGTCGGAGACGTCGACGTCGGTCAGGGGCGGGATGCGGTGGGCGATGTCTCCGAGGAGCTCGGTCGGCGGCCCGGCGACGGAGAAGCTCACCACGGGCCCGAAGAGCGGGTCCTCGCCGCTCGTCAGGACGCAGATCACCCCGGTCAGCGCCATCCGCTGGACGACGAACGAGCCGTCGGCGATGGGTCCGAGCCGCGAGCGCAGCGAGTCGACCGCACCGTGTACGGCCTCGGGCCCCTCGAGGTCGGCGCGCACACCCGTCAGGCCCGGCTGGTGCCGCAGCACGGGGGACGTCGTCTTGACGATGACGGGGTAGCCCACCTCGTCCGCCGCCGCCACCGCCTCGTCGGGAGTGTCGACGTGCCGGGCGTCCCACAGCAGGATGCCGTACGCGTGCAGCAGCTCGGCTGCCTCGGCGCGGGTCATCGCCCGCCCGTCCGGGCAGTCGACAAGCACCTTCTCGACGAGGGCGGCCGCCGCCTCCCGGTCGATGCCGACGGGGTTGACCGGCTCCCCGCGGTCGCGGGTGCGCCACTGGCTGTAGCGCGTCGCCGCGGTGAGTGCGCGAACCGCGTCCTCCGGCATCGCGTATGCCGGCACGATGCGCCGCCGCCGGTCGTCCGGGCTGCCGAGGGCGAGGGCTTCCTCCACCCCATGCATGCCGAGGAACGTGGCGAGACAGGGCTTGTCGGTGGTGGACGCGGTGTCGCGGACGGCGGCGATGACCTCGGCCTCGACCGTCTCGAGAGGCGGGACGAAGCAGGTGAGGACGCTGTCGACCTCCGGGTCGGCGAAGGCGGCGGAGAGGGCCTGCGAGAAATGCGCCGCGGGGGCGTCCCCTGGGACGTTCACCGGCCCGTGGGTGATGTCGAGCCCCCAGCTGAGGACGGCCTGGGCGGTCAGCGCGCCCAGCGCGTCGGAGTTGCCGACGATCGCCACCCGCTGGCCCTGGGGCAGTGGCTGGTGCAGCACGAGCTGCGCGATGTCGAAGAGCTGGTGCACGTTCTCGACGCGGATGACGCCGGCCTGCCGCAGCATCGCGTCGAAGGCCCCCGGGGGAGCGTGCGTCTCACGGGTCCGGTGGCCGGGTGGGGCGCCGTAGGCCGAGATCCCGGATGCGACGACGATGATCGGCTTGGTCTGGGCGAGGTCCCGGGCGATCCGAGAGAACTTGCGCGGGTTGCCCATCGACTCGAGATAGAGGCCGACGGCGTCGGTGTCGGGGTCGTCGATCCAGTACTGCATGAGGTCGTTCCCGGAGACGTCGACACGGTTGCCGGCGGACGCGAAGACCGAGACGCCCAACCCGCGCCGGGCCGCAGACGCGAGCACGGCGATCCCCAGGGCGCCGCTCTGGGCGAAAAGTCCCAGCGCCCCGGTGCCCGGCAGGTCGGGGGCCAGGCTGGCGTTGAGCCGGGTGTCCGGGCTCGTGTTGATCACCCCGAACGAGTTCGGGCCGACGACGCGCAGGCCGCTCTCGCGGGCCCGGTGGCGCAGCTCCTCCTGGCGCTCGACGCCGTCGGGGCCGCTCTCGGCGAAGCCTGCCGACGCGACGAGCAGCGTCTTCACCCCATGCGCGGCGCACTCGTCGACGACCTCGCTGACGCTTTCGGCGGGGACGGCGACGACGGCGAGGTCGACCGGACCGGGAATCTCGCTCACCCGGGCGTAGGACGGGAGACCGAGCACCTCGAGTGCCTCGCGGTTCACGGCATACACCGGGCCGGCGAACCCGCCGGTGAGGATGTTGCGCAGGAAGCGGTGCCCGATCGAGGTCGGCCGCCTGCCCGCTCCGATCACCGCGATGGACCGGGGATGGAGCACGGAGCCAACGCTGCGGGACTCGGCGCGGTGCTCGCGGGAGAGGCGGACCTCCGTCGACGCCTTGGTGGGCCTGATGTCGAAGCTCACCGCGATGACGCCGTCCTCGAAGTGATGGCTGACCTCGTAGCCGGCCTCCGTGAAGACGTTGATCATCTTGCGGTTCTGCGGGAGCACCTCGGCGATGAAACGCTCCACGTCGATCTCGCGGCCGATCGCCGCAAGGTGCTCGAGGAGCACCGACCCGATGCCCCGGCCCTGGAAGCTGTCGGAGATGTTGAAGGCGACCTCCGCCGAGGTCGCGTCGATCCGGTCGAACCGGCCGACGCCGATGATGTCGCCGCGCACCATCACCACGAGGGCGACCCGGTCCCGGTGGTCCACGTGGGTGAAGCGGTGGACGTCACGGTCGCTGAGCTCGCGCAGCGGCGCGAAGAACCGCAGGTAGATCGACTCCGCGGACTGTCTCGAGTGAAACAACCGCAGCCGGTCGGCGTCGGCGGGGGTGATGGGGCGGACGTGGGCCACGGAGCCGTCACGCAGGACGACGTCCGCCTCCCACGCGACCGGATACCCGGCGACGGCGTCTTGCGAGTCGGGCATCCCCCATCGTCCCATGGCCCCTCTGACTGGCAGCATCGCCACCATGGAGCTCTCCGATGTCGTCCGTCGCCGCCGCATGGTCCGCCGCTACGACCCCGACCGGCCGGTGCCCCCCGAGCTCGTCACCGCGTGCCTCGACAACGCGGTCCGGGCGCCCAGCGCCGGGTTCAGCCAGGGCTGGGACTTCGTGGTGCTGCGCACCGACGCCGAGCGGGCCACCTTCTGGGAGGCCACGACCGATGACGACACCCCCGACTCGTGGCTCACCGGGATGCGCGCCGCGCCTGTCCTCATCGTCTGCTGCTCCGACAAGCAGGCCTACCTCGAGCGGTATGCCGCTCCCGACAAGGGCTGGACCGACCGCGACGAGGCTCGTTGGCCCGCGCCGTACTGGGACATCGACACCGGCATGGCCGCCCTGCTCATTCTCCTCACCGCGGTCGACCTCGGCCTCGGAGGCCTCTTCTTCGGCATCCCTCCCGAGTGCCACGACGACGTCCACGAGGAGCTCGGCATCCCCCGCGACCGCACCCTCGTCGGGGTGGTCGCCCTGGGGTATGCCGCGGCCGACGACGCTGCCGTCCGCAGCCCCTCCCTGCGCCGGCACCGGCGGACCGGCGCCGAGGTGACCCACTGGGGCCGCTTCGGGGCGGCGGAGCCGAGCGGGGGCGGCGCGTCGAGCTGAGCCGGCACGGCATACCGGCGGGTCGGGGCCGAAGGCGCCTCCGGGGTGGGCGATGATGGGGCGTTCGGCAGCACGTGACCGCAAGGAGCAGACCCTCGGATGGCCCGTCGAAGCAGCACTCCCCCGCCGCCGGAAGACCTCGTCGAACGGATCATCGACATCGACGTCGAGGAGGAGATGCGGAACGCGTTCCTCGAGTACTCCTACTCGGTCATCTACTCCCGGGCCCTGCCCGACGCCCGTGACGGCCTGAAGCCGGTCCAGCGCCGGATCCTCTACGGCATGAGCGAGCTCGGCCTGCGCCCCGACCGGCCGCACGTCAAGAGCCAGCGGGTCATCGGCGAGGTCATGGGCAAGTACCACCCGCACGGCGACCAGGCGATCTACGACGCGCTGGTGCGGCTGGCCCAGCCGTTCACGCTGCGGCTGCCCCTCATCGACGGGCACGGCAACTTCGGCTCGCTCGACGACGGGCCCGCCGCGGCGCGCTACACCGAGGCCCGGATGGCGCCGGCGGCCCTGCTCATGGTCGGCGGGCTCGACGAGGACACCGTCGACTTCGTCCCGAACTACGACGACACCGAGGTGCAGCCGGGGGTGCTCCCGGCTGCGTTCCCGAACCTGCTCGTCAACGGCGCCAGCGGCATCGCCGTGGGGATGGCGACGAACATGGCCCCGCACAACCTCGTCGAGGTCATCGGCGCGGCCCGGCACCTCATCGCCAACCCGTCCTGCTCGCTCGACGACCTGATGAAGTTCGTCCCCGGACCCGACCTGCCCGGCGGCGGCCGGATCGTCGGCCTCGACGGCATCCGCGACGCCTACCTCACGGGGCGCGGGGCGTTCCGCACCCGCGCCACCGCCCGCATCGAGTCGATCACCCCACGCCGCAAGGGAATCGTCGTCACCGAGCTGCCCTACCTCGTCGGCCCCGAGAAGGTCATCGAGAAGATGAAGGACCTCGTCCAGAGCAAGCGGCTCCAGGGCGTCAGCGACGTCAAGGACCTCACCGACCGGGCGCACGGCCTGCAGCTCGTCATCGAGGTCAAGAACGGCTTCAACCCCGACGCGGTCCTCGACCAGCTCTACGCCCTGACCCCGATGGAGGACTCGTTCAGCATCAACAACGTGGCCCTCGTGGACGGCCAGCCGCGCACTCTGGGGCTCAAGGACCTGCTGCGGGTCTACGTCGACTTCCGCACCGACGTCGTGCGCCGGCGCACCCGCCACCGGCTCGGACGGCGCGAGAGCCGGCTGCACATCGTCGAGGGGCTGCTGATCGCGATCCTCGACATCGACGAGGTCATCCAGGTCATCCGCTCCTCCGACGACGCCGCGGTCGCCAAGGCCCGGCTCATCGACGTCTTCGACCTCTCCGACGCCCAGGCCACCTACATCCTCGACCTCCAGCTACGGCGGCTCACGCGGTTCTCCCGGATGGAGCTCGAGACCGAGAAGGGCGAGCTCGAGCGCCAGATCGAGGAGCTGCGCGCCATCCTCGGCGACGAGTCGCTGCTGATGCGCACCGTGTCGTCCGAGCTCGCCGAGGTCGCCAAGGCCCACGGCACGCCGCGGCGCACCGTGCTGCTCGAGTCGGCCGGCAACCCGGTCACCGGCGGGGTCGGCGCCCCGGCCGTGCCCCTCGAGGTCGCCGACGACCCCTGCTGGGTCCTCCTCTCCTCAACCGGCCTCCTCGCCCGGACGACGAGCGACGAGCCCCTCGGCCAGGGTGGCGGCCGCTCGAGGCACGACGTCGTCATCGGAGCCGTCCGGACGACGGCCCGCGGCGAGGTGGGCCTCGTGACGAGTGCCGGGCGGATGGTCCGCCTCTCGGCGCTCGAGCTGCCGACGCTGCCGGCGACCAACGACGCTCCGTCGCTGTCGGGCGGGGCCCCGCTCGCGGCATACGTGGACCTGCCCCGGGGTGAGGAGCCACTCACCCTCGCCTCGGTCACGCCGGACTCCCCGGGGCTGGCCCTCGGGACGGCGCAGGGTGTGGTCAAGCGGGTGACGACGGACTACCCGAGCCGCAAGGACTTCGAGCTCCTGGGGCTGCGCGCCGGCGACCGGGTCGTCGGCGCCGCCGAGGTGCCCGGCGAGGACTGCGACCTCGTCTTCGTCACCACCGACGCCCAGCTGCTGCGCTTCCCGGCCGGGGCGGTCCGCCCGCAGGGCCGCGCAGCCGGAGGCATGGCCGGCGTCAAGCTGGCCGCCGGGCAGGAGGTGGTGTTCTTCGGGGTCGTCGACCCCTCCACCGAGGCCGTGGTGGTCACCTCGAGCGGCTCGTCGGGGGCGCTGCCCGGCACCGAGCCCGGCTCGCTCAAGGTGACCCCGTATGCCGAGTACCCGCCCAAGGGTCGGGCCACCGGCGGGGTGCGCTGCCACCGGTTCCTCCGCGGCGAGGACACCCTGGTCCTGGCCTGGGCCGGGAACGCCCCAGCCCGGGCGGCTGCGGCCAACGGCGTCGCCGTCGAGCTGCCGCCGGCGGAGGGCCGGCGGGACGGCTCGGGGTCGCCGGCGTCCACCGTCATCGCCGGGATCGCGGGGGTCCGGTGAGGCAGCGATGACCGCCTCCGAGCAGGCGGCGACCGCAGCGTCGCGCACCCATGCGAGAAGCTCACCCGACGCCTGCTCGGTGCTCGCCGAGGAGGCGCAGGCCTCGGCGTTCGGCACCGCCGCCCGGGCGATCTTCTGGGTGGCCCTCGAGCAGCCAGGCCCATGGGGACGCCAGGCCACCACGGAGTCGCACCTGCCGGCGGCCTTCGGAGCGGCACTGGACCGGGCCTGTGCGGGCCGGGGTGGCCGGTTCGTGCTGGTCCGGCGGCCGGCGGCCCATCCCGACACCCGCTCCGGCATCCGGCGCTGCTACGTGGCGTGGTCCGGTCCCGGCGCCTTCCTCCTTGCGACCACGCTGGTCGACACCGAGCCCGGGGCGGGCCACGACGGGGTCGCGGGGCCAGGCGGACCCGAGTCGCCGGGCGGGCTCGCAGCGCTCGAGGGGCTCGACCTCGCCGCGCTCGCCGCCGGGGACGCGCGCGGAGTGACGGCCTCGCTGCCTGGCCTGGCGGCCGCCGACCCGGTGCTGCTCGTCTGCACCAACGGGAGCCGAGACGTGTGCTGCGCGGTGCGCGGGCGACCCGTTGCCGCAGCAGGGCACGCGGCATACCCCGGGCGGGTGTGGGAGTGCTCTCACACCGGCGGGCACCGCTACGCACCCACCGGCGTCCTCCTCCCGTGGGGGCGGACCCTGGCCCGGCTCGACGACCCGGCCGTGCCCGGGCTCCTCGAGGCGGCCACCGGGGGGCACCTGCCCGCGGCGCTGCTCGGGCCGAGCCACGACCGGGGCTGGAGCGCCCTTGCACCCCACGCGCAGGCGGCCGAGTCAACGGTGCGCGAGCTGACCGGCGAGACCGATCTCGTCTCCCTCACGGCCCGCGCGGAGGCGGAGGGCGCCGTGCGGGTCGAGCACCGCGACGGCCGTGCCTGGCGGGTCGACGTCGAGCGGGTGGAGGGCAGCCCGCGCGCCGAGTCGTGCGGCAAGGCGGCGGTGGCGACGTGGACCTGGACGACGCGGGTGACGGACCCGGCCTCGGCCTGAGCGCCCTGCCGCGGTCAGCGGTGGGCGTCGACGAACCCGAGGATCTGCGACCACGCGTCGGTGCACGCGTCCTCCCACTGCTCGAAGCTGCGGTCGAAGAACGAGTGCGGAGCCCCCCCGTAGGTGATGAAGGTGTGGTCCACCCCGGCGGCGCCGAGCGCGGCGTCGAGGGCGGCGTTCTGCTCGGGGGTCGTCGCCTGGTCGGCGCCGGCGGCGAGCACGAGGACGGGTGCCCGCATCGACGGGACGGTGTCGAGGACCCGGGCGGGCATGCCGTAGAAGCCCATGCAGCCGGCCGCGCCGAGGTCGCTCGCGGAAAGCGCCCAGGACTCCGCGCCGAACTTGCAGAAGCCCAGGGTGAAGACGGGGTCGCTGCTGCGGGAGCGGAGCCGGTCGGCCGCGGCGTGCGCATCCATGAGCACCTGCTCGCCGGTGAGCGCCTTGGCGTGGGGCATGAAGTCGAAGTCGTCACCCCGGGGAGCCAGGCCCGCGGTGCGCGCGTAGGGGTCGATCGCCACGGTGTCGATCCCGGCCTGCGCGCAGCACAGCGCGAGGTCGGTGTAGTAGGGATGCAGCCCGCGGATGTCGGGCATGAGCACCAGCGAGGCGCCGCGGCGGGTCACCGGAACCGCGTCGTATGCCGTCAGGCGGGTGCCGTCCGACGCGGTGAGCTCGGTGGGGCCGTGGAAACCGACGTCGCTCGAGCGCGGCGGAAGGGGCGGGTGCTGGTCGGAGGCGAAACACATGGCGCGCAGTCTGGTCCCTGCGGGGCCGGCTCGGGTAGGCGGGGGTCACGGAGGCCACGAGCCGCGCGGCGAGACTCCCTGCCGGGAGGCACGATCTTGTGCACCGCGGAGCTCGGTGCCATGGTTCGCCCATGACGATCACGGCGCCACCGCCCGCTCGCGCGCGGCATACGGTCCTCGTCGCAGTCCTTGTGGTGGCCGCGCTCGGGTTGGCGGTTGCCCTGGTCGCCGGGAACGTCCGGCCGCACGCCCCCACGGCCTCCCCGATGGGAACCATGGCCGAATACGTGGCCGCCGTTCAGGGTGGCGACCGCGCCGCGCTGGAGCGGCTGGTGCCCGAGTCGAGCCCGCAGCGCCGGACGCTGCTGGACCGGCACGCCGGCCACCCGGCGTCGATCTCCACGATGACCCTCGACAGCACCCCGTCGAGCGCCTTCTGGACCCTCACCGTGACCTACGACTCGGCGGTCCAGCCGATGCCCACCGAGCACCTGATGGTCGGCGTTCGCCCCGGCCTGACCCCCGATGATGCCGCCGAATGGGCGGTCACGAGCACCGACGGCTAGCGGAGCGAGCTCCCCCCGCTCACGGCAGGATCGACACTCAGCCCTCCTGCTACCCCGGCGGACGGCGGAAGAGCGCCTGCGCGTCGTCGTCCGTCCCGCGCACCTCGGTTCCGCCCGCCTCGGTTCCCCGCGGCGGATTACGCGCGTCGGTCCGGGATCGGTGGACGGGAGCGTCGGGCTCCACGGCGTCGGGCTTCGCGAACCGCACGGTATCTGGCTCCTCGGGCTCCAGCCGGGGCAACAGCAGCTCGCCAAGCCGATCCGGTCGCCAGAGCCCCCAGGCCAACGCTGCGAACAGCACCGCGAGCACCAGCGAGCTGAGCAGGCCGTTCAGGCGGAACAGGCCCACCGCCGACAACGGGTCCCGGGCGGCGGTCGGATCCAGGCGGAGCGCAACCTCGCCGACCACGACGGCCACCAACCCCCAGGTCATGAGGACTGACATGACTCCGGCGAGGGTCGCGCCCAGTCTGCGCACGAGAGCGGGCCGCGTGCCGCGCTCTGGTGCCTGCCGAGCTGCGACCCAGGCGAACGCCCCGAGGGCGAGGAGCGTCGCGAAGGCGCTGGTGGATGCACCCAGGTCGATCCACCAGCCTGCCCGGTCAGCGAACCGGACGTCGGTAGGGCCCGGAAGGCTCGGGTCGCCGTAAGGCCCGGTCCCGATGAAGGACGACCACAGGAAGACGAGGGACGCGACGACGCCCGGCCCCGCGACGGCCACCAGGACGGCCTGCAGCCACGAGGGCCCGAGCCCACGGCCGAGGGCCTGGCTCGTCGTCTCCGGCGAGCGTTCCGACGGCATGGCCATGGCTCCATCGTCGCGCCGACCGGGCGGCCCGTCCAGCACGTCGAACGAGAGGATGATGCACTTGTGAGCCTCGTCGTCGGCATCGACTCCTCGACCCAGTCCTGCAAGATCGTCATCCGCGACGCCGAGACCGGGCGCCTCGTGCGTCAGGGCTCGGCACCGCATCCCCCGGGCACGGAGGTCGACCCCCAGGAGTGGTGGCACGCGCTGGAGCAGGCGCTCGAGCAGGCGGGGGGACTCGACGACGTCGAGGCGCTCTCGGTCGGCGGTCAGCAGCACGGCATGGTGTGCCTCGACGCGCAGGGGCAGGTCGTCCGGCCGGCCCTGCTGTGGAACGACACCCGCTCGGCGCCGGCCGCCACGCAGCTCGTCGCCGAGCTCGGTGACCGCGACTCGCAGGAGGGCGCGCGACGGTGGGCCGACGCCGTCGGGTCGGTGCCGGTCGCCTCCTTCACCATCACCAAGCTGCGGTGGCTCGCCGACCACGAACCTGAGGCCGCGGCCCGCGTCGCGGCCGTCGCCCTGCCGCACGACTGGCTGACGTGGCGCCTCGCGGGCGCCACATCCCTGGACACCCTCGTCACCGACCGCTCGGACGCGTCGGGCACCGGCTACTTCGATGCCGTGTCGGGGCACTACCGCCGCGACCTCCTCGCGCTCGCGCTGCGGCGCGACGAGGACGCGGTCGCCTCGCTCGTCCTGCCGCGCGTCCTCGGTCCGCACGACGAGGCCGGGCACGGGGATGGACGCCGGGGCCTCGGGCACGTCCTCCTCGGGCCCGGTGCCGGTGACAACGCCGGCGCCGCGCTCGGGCTGGGCCTGCGGGAGGGCGAGACGTCGGTCTCGCTCGGCACGTCCGGGGTCGTCGCGGCGGTTTCGGCCACCACGACGTCGGACCCGAGCGGCGCCGTCGCCGGGTTCGCCGACGCGACGGGGCGGTTCCTCCCGCTGGCCTGCACCCTCAACGGGTCCCGCGTCCTCGACGCCGCCGCCCGGGTGCTCGGCGTCGACCACGAGGGCCTCAGCGACCTCGCCCTCGCCGCAGACTCAGGGGCGCAGGGCCTCGTCCATGTGCCCTACCTCGAAGGCGAGCGCACCCCCAACCTGCCCACGGCCACGGGGTCCCTCTGGGGAATGACGCTCACCTCGATGACGCGGGAGAACCTCGCCCGCGCGGCCGTCGAGGGCCTCCTGTGCCTTCTCGCGGACGGCCTCGAGGCGGTCCGCGAGCAGGGGGTCACGATCGAGCACGTCACCCTCGTCGGCGGCGGAGCCCGGTCCCGCGCCGTGCGGGCCCTCGCGCCAGCGGTGCTCGGCGTGCCGGTCACAGTGCCGACGCCCGGCGAGTACGTGGCGGACGGCGCGGCCCGCCAGGCAGCCTGGGTCCTCTCCGGTACGAATGAGCCACCCGCCTGGCAGACGGGTGAGTCGCAGACGATCTCGGCCGACCCCACGCCCGGGGTGCTCCAGCGCTACCGCGTCGCAGCCCGGGAGGTGGCGGCGTTCCTGCGGGCCGCCACCTGAGGCGCCTGAGCCGTCACCGAGCCGTCACCGAGCCGTCACCGGGCGCCGTGGGGCCACTTGGTGCGGGACCGGTACGCCTCCCCCGGCCGCGGCACCGGCGACGGCAACCAGTCCTGGTTCGGCGCGTCGGATGCCGCTGCGTCTCCCGGGCGATGCCGTCCCCCTGACCGGTATCGGCGCCGTGACCTGCGGATGCGCGTCGCGGACCGGGCGCCGAGCTCGGCCGGGGTGGTGAGGTCGACGGGGGTGCCACGGACGTCGCTCGGGCCTCCCACCGGGAGCGACACCGCGTCGATGGGCAGGTAGGCGTCGGTATCGACCGTCAGCAGGTGCCCGTCGACGGAGCCACGCCCCTCCCCCGCAAAGGTTGAAGTGGGCGTGGCCCGCGAGGCTGACCACGGTCGGCGCGATGGTCGTGACCGTGAGCTCGACGACGACGCGACCGCGGGCGACGGCATACCTCGCCTCGGCGGTGAGCTCGCCCGGGAAGCCCCGGTCGCCGTCCGGGCTCACGAGCCGGAGGGTGACGCTCGACTCGTCGACGGCGACGAGCGACCAGTTCCGTCGGTGGAAGCCGTCGGCGCCCCCGTGCTGGCAGGTGTCGCCCTCGTACGCGTCCAGCCGGTGGAGCGTGCCGTCGAGGGAGAATCGGGCGCCGGCGATGCGGTTGGCGTAGCGCCCGACAACGGCGCCATGGAACGCGGTCGGCTCCGCGGCATACCCCTCGACGCCGGCATGGCCGAGGACGATGCTCGCGTCGCCGCCGCGCAAGCCGCCAGGTCCCCGGGCATCCGCAGGGCCTGCACCGCCGCGCGGAGGTCGAACACTCGCAGGCGCGGGCTCCCCTGCGCGACAAGAGTGTATGCCGTCACCGGCCGGCCGTCGGGAAGGGCGCCGAACCGCGCCGAGAGGGTCATGCGGCCATCCTGCACCACGGGGTGTCGGCGCCAGCGGGCAGCGGGCGAGGTGGAGGTCGCCTCCACGGCTCACCGGGAACGGTAGGCGTCGGCGCGGTGCTCGATGGCGACAACAGTGACGCGAGCGGGTCCTTCCGAGATGCGGTAGATGACGCGAAAGTCGCCGCGGCGGGCGCTGTGCAGGCCCTCCAGATCGAACCTCAGGGCCTTGCCGACGCGTCGAGGGTTGTCGCCAAGCGGGCCGTAGATGAGCTCTGCGACCGCAGTCGCGACCTTCTCGGGCAGCCTGAGCACGGCCCGCTTCGCCGTGGGTGACCAGGCGACGTCATGGGCCATCGCGGCTAGGAACGCAACAGGTCGAGGACTTCGTCCTTGCTCAGCACCTCGGCGTCGTCGTTGGCGAGGCCGGCCAAGCTGTCGCGGATCTGCGAGACGAGCCGCGGGCTGCTCATGACGTCAAGAGTCTCCTCCAGCGACTCGACGTCGTCGATGCTCATGACGATGGCAGCCGGTCGACCGTGCTTGGTGATCACGACACGGTCGTGCTGGCGCTCGACCTGGTCGACGACCTCCGAGAGGTGGTTCCTGACGTCCTTGAGCGCCATCTGCGGATTCACGGCCATGGCTACAAGTATAGCCACACTAGGTCCGACCTCTCTCCGCCTAGGCGCTCGCCCCGGATGCCGTGCTCCTCAAGCGGGGCGGTTCCAGAACAAGGTCCCTGGGTGTCAAGCGGCACTCGCCGCGCACGGCCAACCTCCGGCTCCCGCCGTCACTGCGGCCACACTCGCCACAGCCGTCACAGCGCTCCACGTAATGCGTGCTGAGTCCATGGGATCCCATGGACTCAGCGCCCATCGGTGGCCCTGGGCGGCCCCGTGCAGCGCTCAGCCGACGGCGGCCCGCCACGTGGGCGTCAGCCCCGGTACCCAGAAGGCGGGGTCGCCGCCTCCCGCGCCCTCGGGCACGTGCTGCGATGCTGCTGTCGCCGACGTAGGCAGGGCCTGTGAACCGCGGCCGACAGGTGAGCGGCTCACCAGGGCTTCGCGGCCGGGGGCCGTGAGCCCCCGGGACGGTTCTGTTCAGACTGCGAGCGCTGCTGCTGGTTGTCCTTCGTCTTGTCGTCCAGCTGCTGCTGCTTGTCCTGGCTCGGGGCCGGCTGCTGGTTCGGGTCCGGCGGGCTCTGGGGTCCCGGCTGCGGCTGGCTCTTCGCCTGGGCCCGGGAGCGGGCGTCGGTGAGCCGCTGGCCTGCGTCGCCGGCCTGCGGCTGGAAACACCCCTTCGGTGCTCCGTCCACGACCTGCTGGACCCGGTCGAAAAACGGTTTGGCCGCTGGCGCGCCCGACGCGGAGCCTGCGGCGTCGCCGAGCTTCTCGAGGCTGAGGACGAGGTTGACCCGGATCTTGCAGGCGGCCACGGCGTCGCGGGGCGCCATCGCCAGCGCCTCCTCATATGCCGCCCGCGCACCGTCGAAGTCGCCCACCAGGACGCGCCCGTCGCCCCGGGCGAACGGCGCCTTGTAGCTCTCGATGATGTTGAGGAAGCCCATCCGTGCAGCGGCCTGCTCGACGCCGGTGATGTTGCCCGCGGCATACGCGTTCCCGGCGGCTGCCCCGGCGGCGACCATGGTGAGGAGCTTGAGGGCGACGAGGAGCAGCACGGCGACGCCGGGCAGCGACCCGACGACGAGCCGGCGACGCAACGCCAGCCTCGCAGCTCTGGCCTGCTCGGTCTCCGCCCTTCCGGGGAGATGCGAGGGGCTCGGCCGGGGCCGCTGGGTGGTCAGCGTGCTCATCGGGCGGGTCCTTCCGAGTGGGCCAGGACCGGGTCGCCGCTCGAGCCGGCCGCTCCGCTCGAGCCGGCGCGCGTCGTGCGGGGTCGGCGGGCCGGGGACAGGCCGGCAACGGCGGCGCCGAGCTCCCAGGCAGCGAGCAGCACGAGAGCGAGCAGGAGCACCCAGGACAGCTCCGTCCTGCCGCCGACGCTGCGGGTCGAGTCGCCGCTCGACAGCGACCCGAGCTCCTTGAGGCCGACCCGGTCCACGACGGCGGCCGCGCCGTCGTCGCTCGTGCGGTGAAGGTAGGGCAGGGCGAGCTGCGCGGCGATCGCCCCGAGCTGCCGCTCGTCGATGGCGGAGCGAGCCGGCTGGCCGGTGGCCGGGTCGAGCACGTGCCCACCACTCCGGGTGCCGGTCTGCTCCATGGCGCCCCCCTCCGCAGTGCCGTAGCCGAGCACGGCACCGCCGTTGACGAGGGCGGCGTCGACGTCGAACGGCTCCGGGGGATCCGGCGCCGTCTGCTCGCCGTCACCGAGGTAGAACACGAGCCGGGCGCGCTCGGGGTGGGCCTTGCGGCCCCGCTCCAGCGCCTCGCGCAGCGCCGTCCTCGCCACGGTGACACTGCTGCCCTGTGACCACGCGGAGGTCTCGGCGACGAGCGTGTCGGCGGCTGCGGCGAGTGCGGCCCCGTCGCTCGTCAGGGGCAGTCGGGTCACCGTCTGATGGTCGAAGGTGAGCAGGGTGTAGCGCGCGCCGGGCAGCTGCGCAGCGATCCCCTTGAGGTCGGCCCGGACCCCCTCGATCCGGGGGCGGGTGCCCGCGTAGTCCTGCGCCATCACCGACGTCGTCGTGTCGGCGAGGAAGTAGACGTCGAGGTCGGCCGCGTCGACGGTGACGTCGGTGCCGGGCAGTCCGGGCCGCAGGGCCGCGACGAGGAGCACCCCGACCATTGCCGTGCGCCGAGCGCGGGCCGTCAGGGACTCGGCACGTTCTCGTCGCCCGGCGGGCCACCAGACGAGCAGGGCGGCGAGTCCCGCCAGGACGACGAGCAGCGGCCACGGGGCGAGCGGGGCGAGGCTCATGGGCGCCACCTGCTCCGGCGCAGGACGAGGAGCGCGAGAAGCCCTGACGAGGCCATCGCGAGTGGCAGGGCGGGCGCGTCATGGACGACGAGCTGGGGGGCGGAGGGGATGCGGGCCGCCTCGCGGGACGTCACGGCCTCGAGTGTCCGCGACACCGACGAGGTGTCGCTGAGGGCGTAGTAGGTCCCGCCGGTGGCCTCGACGACCGAGCGCATCTCGCGGGCCGGGGACGAAGCCGGGGTGTCCGAGGGGTTGATGCCGTAGATCTGGATGCCCCCGGTGGTGGCCAGCTGTCCGGCCTCGCCCAGGCTGAACAGCGACTTTCCGGCGGCCTCGTTGTCGGAGGCGAGGATGACCGAGCGCGCCCGCTTCAGCTCGGGGTGGTCGAAGCTGCGCACGCAGGTGGCGAGTCCGTCGCCGATGAGCGAGCTGCCGTCGCCGTTGAGGGTCCCGGCGAAGAACGGGTCCTCGGGGTCGACGGTGTCGAGAGCCCGCTCCGCCTGCCGGAGCTCGTCGGCGACGAAGTGGTCGTCGTCGGTGAGCGGGAAGACCGGCACCGCCGAGCTGTTGAAGATCACCAGCGACATCCGCTCACCCTTGAAACCCTCGGCCAGCCGCCGGAACGTCGCGACGACTGCGGCGTCGACGTCGATCATCGACCCCGACACGTCGAGGCACAGGACGATGTCGCGGTTGTCCTTCGCGGTGGTGACCACGCTGCGCTCTACGGGGCGCGCCGCACCAAGGACGGCGGCCAGCCCGACCGTTGCCGCGGCGACCGCGACCGCGAGAGTGCGGAGCCGGTGCGCCCGCACGGCGTGGCGGTACTGCGGCAGGCCGCGGAGCAGGTCGGTGTTGGCGACCGCGACGCGCTCGGCCGGGCGGCGCCGCCGCAGCCGCCACCAGACACCCCCGGCGACGAGCGCCAGGGCGAGCAGAGCGGGCGCGACGACCCATTGCTGGGTCAGGTCCACCGGGCCACCACCCCACGGGCGACACGAGCGGCCTCGAGGAGGCTGGCTCCCGCGCCGGGCCCGAACTCGGCGGGGTAGAGCCGCAGCACGACGTCGGTGACCGGCCGCAGGGCCGGCTCACCGCTGCGGTAGAGCTCGGTGAGGGTCATCGTGGGGGCCGCGAGCCCGGAGGCCTCCTCGACGAACTGCCGGACGGCGACACTGAGCTCCTGGTGCGCCCGCCGAGCGGTCAGCTCGTCGTCCTGCGCCAGGCGCACGATCTCGTCGACCCGGGCCAGGGCGCCGGCCCGCAGGCGCTCGAGCCGCCAGCCGGGAGGCTCGGCAGGCACCGGCACCGGCCGTGGGGGGCGGGTCTGCGCCCAGATCACGAGCGCCCACCCGCCGATGGCGGCGATGATGACGATGCCGATGGCGAGCCACAGCGGCGAGTAGGGCATCGGCGGGTAGAAGTCGTCAGCGGACACGGCGGCGCTGTCCCTCCAAGAGGCGGAACACTGTGCCCATGACCTCGTCCGTGTGGCCCACCCGGGCGTGGACGATGGCGAGCCGGTCGAGGGTGCGCTCGAGGGTCTCGCGGCGAGCCTGCAGGGCGGTCGCGTATGCCGTGTGGAGCCGCGCGTCGAAGCGCACCTCCGGCGGGAGCACGAGGTCGTCACCGACGTCGACGGCGTCCTGGCCGGAGCCGGCGCTCGTCGGGTCGGCGTCCGCCACGGTGACCCAGAGGATCTCGTGCTGCGCGTGCAGCCGGCGGACGAGCACCTCGTCGGCGGCGTCGACCTCGTGGTCGTCGGCCACGACGACGAGAAGCAGCCGCTGGCGGTAGTGCCGGGCGACGAACTGGAGCTGCTCGCGCAGCCGGCTCGGGGCGCCCGCGAGGCTCGTCCGTCTCTCGATGGTGCGCAGCAGCCGCTCGAGGTGGGCCTCGGTTGCCTTCGCGGGATGTGGCCGGCTCTGGCCGGCGTCGCCCTCGACGAGCGCGACGAGGTCGCCGTGCCGGATCGCGAGGTAGCCGAGCATCCCGCAGGCCATGATCGCGACCGCCGACTTGGCCTCTCCCCCGGCGGCGCTGGCGGCCATGCCGCGGCCCGTGTCGACGACGAACAGGACCGTCTGCCTGCGGGTGGCGACGTAGCGCTTGACCAGCGGCGGCCCATGCCGCGCGGTGGCCTTCCAGTCGATGTCGCGCACCTCGTCACCGGGCACATAGTCGCGCAGGTCGTCGTAGTCGAGGCTGCGTCCGCGGAAGACCGAGGCGTACTCGCCGTCGAGCAGCCCCCACGTCTTGCGGCGGGCGATGATGAAGAGCTTGCTCTTCACCCGGGTCAGCAGCGCAGCCATGCCGGTGTCCTCCCGTCAGGGAGTGCGCACCGTCGCGAGGAGGGCGTCGATGACCGACTCGACCATGACGTCCTCGGCCACGGCCTCGAAGCCGAGGACGACCCGGTGGCGCAGCACCCGGTGGGCCAGCGCCTTGATATCGTCGGGCACGACGTGGTCGCGGCCGGCGAGGAGCGCCCGGGCCCGGGCCGCCTGGACGAACGCGATGCTGCCGCGCGGGCTGGCGCCGAACTCGATGAACCGGGCGAGCGCCGTGTCGATGTAGCGCTCGGCGTGCCGGGTCACGTAGACCAGGCCCACGGCATACCGGACGATCGCCGGGTCGACGTAGACCCGGCGGGTCACCGCTTGGAGGTGGCGCACGTCGTCCATGCCGATGACCGGTGCCTGGTCCTCGCGAAAGACGCCGGCGTCGATCCGGTAGAGGACCTCGGCCTCCTCCTCGAGGGTCGGGTAGTCGAGGACGTCTTTGAGCATGAACCGGTCGAGCTGGGCCTCGGGCAGGACATAGGTGCCCTCCTGCTCGATGGGGTTCTGCGTGGCGAGGACGAGGAACGGCTCGGGCAGCGGGTAGATCGTGCCGCCGATCGAGGTCTGACGCTCCTGCATCGCCTCGAGCATCGCGGACTGGGTCTTGGCCGAGGAGCGGTTGATCTCGTCGAGCAGGACGAAGTTCGCGTGGACCGGGCCGAGCTGCGTCTTGAACGTCGCGTTCGCCTGGTCGTAGATCTGGGTGCCGACGATGTCGCTGGGCAGCAGGTCGGGCGTGCACTGGATGCGCTTGAAGCTGCCGTGCACGGCGCCGGCGAGTGTCGAGGCCGCCGTGGTCTTGGCCAGCCCGGGCACCGACTCGAGGAGGATGTGGCCACCGGTGAGCAGGCCGATGAGGAGGGTCTCCTGGAGGCGCACCTGGCCGACGACCTTGCCGCCGAACGCCTGCGAGACCCGGTGCAGTGCCTCCTGAGCCCACGCGACCTCGTCGCGGGAGAGGATCGGGCCGGAGGGCTGTCGGAGCGGCTCGGGCGCCACGGGCGGCTCATCTGTCGCGGGCGGCTCATCTGTCGCGGGCGGCTTGGGCGCCTGGGGGGCAGGAGCGGGCGAGGCCTCGGGCGCCGCCGTCGCCGTCGTGCCCGCCCAGTGCTCCTCGGGCGGGGCGGCGGGTTCGGACGGATGGGACGGCTGCTCCACGGAGGACCTCCCCTGCTCGGGCGTCGGACGACGGGCGTCGGACGTCGCCGACGCGCCTCATCGTAGACGGACCCGGTGTCAGGCCCCGGCGGACGTCCACATCGTCAGGCGTCGATGCGGGCCCGGTCGAGGGCTGCGGCGGAGTCGATGATGAAGTCCTTGCGGGGCGCGACGTCGGTGCCCATGAGCAGGTCGAAGACCTCCTCGGCGCGCTGCGCCTCGCCGAGGGTCACCCGGCGCAGCGTGCGGTGCCGCGGGTCCATGGTCGTGTCGGCCAGCTGGTCGGCGTCCATCTCGCCGAGGCCCTTGTAGCGCTGGGGCGGCTCCTTGATCCGCTTGCCGCGCTTCTCGATCGAGGCGCGGGTGCGGCGCATCTCGGCCTCGTTGTACGTGTAGACGTACTCGTTCTTCCTCCCGCCGCCGCCGATGACCTCCAGGCGGTGCAGCGGCGGCATCGCGGCATACACCCGGCCGGCGTCGACGAGGGGACGCATGTAGCGGAAGAAGAGGGTGAGCAGCAGGGTGCGGATGTGGGCGCCGTCGACGTCGGCGTCGCTCATGATGATGACCTTGCCGTAACGGGCCGAGGCAAGGTCGAAGGTGCGGCCCGACCCGGCGCCGATCACCTGGATGATCGCCGCGCACTCCGCGTTGCGGAGCATGTCGGCCACCGACGCCTTCTGGACGTTGAGGATCTTGCCTCGGATCGGCAGCAGCGCCTGGTAGTCCGAGGAGCGGGCCAGCTTGGCGGTGCCCAGCGCGCTGTCGCCCTCGACGATGAACAGCTCCGAGCGGGCGACGTCGTGGGTGCGGCAGTCGGCGAGCTTGGCCGGCAGCGACGAGGACTCCAGCGCGGTCTTGCGGCGCTGGGTCTCCTTGTGCTGGCGCGCGCTGATCCGCGACTTCATCTCGGCGACGACCTTCTCGAGGAGCATCGCCGCGGCCTGCTTCTCCCCGCGCCTGGGGTTCGTGATGCGGTCGGTGAGCTCCTGCTCGACCACGCGCCCGACGATGGCCCGCACCGCCGAGGTGCCGAGGACCTCCTTGGTCTGGCCCTCGAACTGCGGCTCTGCCAGCCGAACCGTGACGACGGCGGTCATCCCCGCGAGGATGTCGTCCTTGTCGACCTTGTCGGTGCCCACCTTGAGCCGGCGGGCGTTGACCTCGAGCTGCTTGCGGAACACCTTGAGCAGGGCCTGCTCGAACCCCTGCACGTGGGTGCCGCCCTGGGGCGTCGTGATGATGTTGACGAACGACTGCATCCGCGCGTCGTAGCCCGTCCCCCACCGCAGCGCCACGTCGACGGCGCACTCGCGCTGGACCTGGGTCGGGGCCATGTGACCCTGCTCGTCGAGCACCGGGACGGTCTCGGTGAAGGTCCCCGACCCCTGGAGGCGCCAGACCTCGGTCACCGGCGCGTCCGGCGCGAGGAACTCGACGAACTCCGCGATGCCGCCGTCGTGGAGGAACTCCTCCTCGTGCGGCCCCTGCTCGCCCGGCGTGCCGGGCAGCCCTCGCCCGTCACGCACGAGCAGGCGCAGCCCGGGGATGAGGAACGACGTCTGGCGGGCCCGGTCGGCCAGGCCCGCCATGTCGAGGCCGGAGCCGGGCTCGAAGATCTGCTGGTCGGGCCAGAACCGGATCCGCGACCCGGTGACGCCCCGCTTCGCCCGGCCCACGACCCGCAGCTCGCTGTTCTTGACGTATGCCGTGAACGGCGCCTCCGGGTCGGGCTCGCCCCGGTCGGTATAGACGCCCGGCTCACCCCGCCGGAAGCTCATCCGGTAGGTCCTGCCCGCCCGGTCCACGTCGACGTCGAGCCGCGCGGAGAGCGCGTTGACGACCGAGGCCCCGACCCCGTGCAGGCCACCCGAGGCGGCATACGAGCCCCCGCCGAACTTGCCCCCCGCGTGCAGCTTGGTGAAGACGACCTCGACCCCGGACAGCCCGGTGCGCGGCTCGATGTCGACCGGGATCCCCCGCCCGCTGTCACGGACCTCGATCGAGCCGTCGCGGTGCAGGATCACCTCGATGTGGTCGCCGGCGCCCGCGAGAGCCTCGTCGACGGCGTTGTCGATGATCTCCCACACGCAGTGCATGAGACCCTTCTGGTCCCGGGAGCCGATGTACATCCCCGGGCGCTTGCGCACTGCCTCCAGCCCCTCGAGGACCTGCAGGTGCCGGGCGGTGTAGTCACCGCCCGAGGTGGCGGGCGTGTGTGCGGTGGTGGCCACGAAGATCCCTTCGTCGTGCGGTATCTCGGTCGCGAGCCGCCCGCTCCTTACCTGCGTCGAGACCGTCCGGCACGTGCTGGGGGCAGGTTACCGGCTGCCGCGACAGGCCCCCGCAAGGCGCGCCCGCCGGCGTGCCCGGCGCGTGGGTGCCCCGGCAACGGAAGCGTCACGCCGGCATCACGGTTGGGCCATGAGTCGTGTCATTTGGCGAGGGAATGCCCGGCAGGAAGGATTGGGCATGTTTGACTGTTGGAAGGAGCACGGAGCGCCGCAGTGAGCAGCGCGAGGTGGTTGTCATAGGAATATGACCAATGAGGGTCAGCACGTGGGGGACCCTCAGCCGAGGGTTCAGGCGGTCCCCAAGGTTTGTCCGGGGACGGTGCCCGACTCTGGGACACGACAGGAAAGAGAGAAGGCAGACGTGAACACGACTTTGGCCCCGAGCCTCAGCGCAGCGGACCGTTGTGACCGCTGCGGTGCGCAGGCCTACATTCGCGCCCGCCTCGTGAACGGCGGCGAGCTGCTGTTCTGCGCCCACCACGGGCGTCAGCACCTGCCCCAGCTGCAGGCGGCGGCGAGCGAGATCCACGACGAGACCCAGCGGCTCACGGGCGCCGACGGGGTCGCCGGCTAGTCGGGCAGCAGGAAGCAGTCGAGGCATTCGGCCGGCCCGGGTCCGGGGGGCTCGGTGACCCTCACCGTCGTCACCGCACTGGTGATGCTGGTGGGACTCGTGGGCATCGTCGTGCCCGTCCTGCCGGGGCTCGCCCTCGTCTGGCTCGCCACGGGCCTCTGGGCGTTCGAGCACCCCGACCGTCGAGCTTGGGTGGTGTTCGCGCTTGCCACGACCCTGTTCGCGGCGGGTGTCGTCACGCGGTACCTGGTGCCCGGTCGGCGGATGCGTGAGGCCGGCATCGGCGCGCCGACCCTGTTCCTCGCGGTGGCCCTGGCCGTCGTGGGGTTCTTCGTCGTCCCGGTGGTCGGAGCGCCCGCAGGCTTCGTCCTGGGAATCTTCCTCGCGGAGACGGCGCGGCGACGCGACCGTGCCCTCGCCTGGGTGGCCACACGGCACGCCCTGAGGGCGGTGG